>DASYNU010000120.1:0-33469 GCA_036008345.1 Bryobacteraceae bacterium | reverse complement strand
ACCGAGGTTTTGGTGAACGCCAACCGCACAACTACAGTGGACGGCAGCATGAAAGTGGGCCAGGTTAGCACCACGGTGGAAGTGACGGCCACTCCCTTGATGAACCAGGTGGACACTACGAATGGTTACGTGGTTGACCAGTTAACTATCGAACAGACACCGCTCGGCACTGGCAGCTTCACGCAGTTGGCGATTCTCACCCCTGGTGTACACGCTGATTTTCTCGGAGGCGCCGGCTCGAACGCGGGGCTCGGCAATCAGGCTATCTTCGCTAATGGACAACGCTCCACCAGCAATAGCTTTTCCTTGAATGGCATCAGCACCAATAATCTCTTCAACGGAAATTCATCCAGCCAAGTGGGTGAGAACCGCTTCGTGCTGAATACGGGCGAGAACTTCGGCCCAGGCGGCTCCATCCAAACCAGCACCTCGGTGGCCGACGCCATCGGCCAGGCGCTGCCCACTCCACCGGCGGAAGCTCTGCAGGAGATCGCCGTCAACGCGGCCATGTACAATGCCACGCAAGGCGCCAACAGCGGCGCGCACATCAGCGTGCTCACGAAATCCGGTACCAATGGGCTGCATGGAGAAATCTACGATAAGTTCCAGAACAGCGACATGAATGCGGCGCCGTTCTTCTACAATGCCTCTTCCGACATCACCACCAAGGTGCCTTTCCTGAATCGCAACCAATTTGGGGCCACACTAGGCGGTCCTATCAAGAAGGATAAGTTGTTTTATTTTGTGTCCTACCAAGGTGTCCGCCTGGCGGACGCCACCGATGGAGCGAGAACCGCCACGGTTCCCCTGGGCCTGACTAACGACCGCAGCACGCAAGGCATCATCAACGCCATGCAGTCTTCCTTCGGGAAAACAATTACCGCGAGCCAAATCAACCCGGCGGCGGCCGCGATGCTGGCTGCAAAGCTGCCCAGCGGACAATATCTCATTCCCAGCGCGCAAATCACCAATCCCACGCAGGCCACCACGCTTGGCTACGATGTGTTCGAGCAGGGGCCTAATGCTACCTCGACTGTCGATCAGGGCATCGCCAATATCGACTACGTGGTGAACGACAAAGATCGGTTGTCGGTGAAATATTTCATTCAGAACGATCCCACCACCAATCCTTTCGGATCCGTAAACCAGCTGCTTGGCTTTCCCCAGCAACTGCAAGCCGGAAGCCAAGTTGGATCCATCAACAACACAGTTATCCTTTCGCCCAGTCTCACCTGGGAACAGCGCGTTGGTTTCACGCGGCTAAGGGCTTTCGCACAAAGCCAACAGCCTTTTAAGCCGGGCGACTTTGGAATCAATCTTCTGGGTTCCGAGACTTTTCCTCAGTTTGAGATCAACACGGCTGATCCTACCATCGCCAGCGGGCTGACCTTCGGAACTCGCGCGAGTTTCGGAAATGCCGGCATGTTTCAGAACCAATGGGAATATGGCAGCACGCTGAATTGGGTGAAAGGGCGGCACACTCTGGCATTCGGCGGACTATGGGATCATACGCAGCTCAACATCATCAATCACAACACCGACACGGACGTCGTGGGGTTCAGTACTTTCCTGGATTTCGTGGAAGGTAATGTCAGGCCCTCGCAATCCACTGCTTTCAACGGCTCCGCCAGCCGCTACTATCGTTCCGACACGGCCGGTGCATTCGTGAACGACACTTACAAGATGCGCAGCAACCTGACGCTCACCCTGGGCGTACGCTGGGACCGCGATGGGCCACTCTCTGAAAAGTATGGAAGGCTAACGGACTTCAATGCCAGCCTCTATGGCTATAACGCCGCCACGGACACCATCACAGGTTCCGGTTTAGAGATTGCGGGCAACAACAAACAGTTCGGAACTGCAGGTGCTAGCGACTCTCTGTTAAAACAACGCCAGTGGGGATTTGCACCGCGAATTGGAGTGGCTTGGAGCCCGATTTCGAAGTTAACTATTCGCACCGGATTCGGCATTTATTATGATCGCGGCGAGTTCTTTAGCTATCTGTCGCCCAGTGCCGGCGGAGGCTTCAACGGTCCGTTCGGAGTCACATTGGCGCCACCGTTCGTATTGCCGGTTCAAGGGCAGAAGGGTGCCACGCTCAGCGCTCCGTTCGGAACCACTCCCCCTCCCCAGCCTCCTGGAAGCGCGGCGGCTTTTCAAAGCTTGCTGCCAAACATTTCGCAAACAGAGTCGGGGAGTTATCCAACCGGCAACCTGTTCGGTCCTTTCCTGTTCGGCGGCTACAATATCAACAACAAGCTGCCCTACACGGAGAACTGGACTTTCGATATTCAATACCAGCCGAGCAACAGTTGGCTCTTCAGCGCCGGCTATGTGGGCAACCACGGCGTCCATGAAGTTCTGCCGATCCCGTTCAATCAAGGCCAAATCGCCACGCCCCAACACCCCATCAACGGTCAGATCTATTCCTACGGCGGAGTTTCGCCGAATTTCAATCTCGATCTGGAACCGGTATCGACCAGTGAATTTTCCGGCAACGCTCCTATTCGCGTTCCCTACATTGGCTACGACATGAACTCCGTGCTGTTCACCGCCGAAGGCATCTCCAATTACAGCGCTCTGCAGCTTCAAGTTCGGAAGCGGCTTTCCTTCGGTCTTCAATTCACGGCATCCTACACCTGGTCGCACGCCTTGGACGAGCAAAGCGGCCTAGGACTGTTTTTCACCGGCAACAATCCCGTAGATCCGAAATCGAGCTATGCCTCGGCGGACTTCGATCAGACTCACGTGTTCCTGATCAACTACAGCTATCAGATACCGAAGGTGACATCCAACAAGGCCCTGGGCTACCTGGTGAATGGCTGGATCGTCGGCGGGCAAACCATTGCGCAGAGCGGACAGCCCTACAGTATCTACGATTTCTCCGGGTCAGTAGCGAGTATGTATCTGGGCACATCCGACTACATCGGTAACCCCAATGTTCCACTCAAGCCTGGAGTGACGGCAGCACAAGCTCAACTGCAAGGCACTACCGGCATCAATCCGGGAAAGCCGGTGCTCAACGCGAACGATTTTGCACCCGCGTTTCTAGCGCCCGGCCAGGACGGTGTGCCTCCGTGTGACAAAACGGGGTGCGACTATTACGAGTCGCTGTACGGGTATACGGGCCGCAACATTTTCCGCGCGCCATTCCAGACGCGATTCGACGCCACAATCGGCAAAACGTTCCAGCTCAACGACCGCTTCCGCTTGCGGTTCAACTTCGATGCGTTTAATCTTTTCAACCATCCGGATTTCGACACGCCCAACAACAACGTTTTGTTCTTCCCCAATTTCAGCGGACCGCCTTCGATCCCGCCTCAGGGCAGCTTGGGCATCATCCAGCACACCCTCGGCAGTTCGCGCTTCCTGCAGTTGTCCATGCATTTGTCGTTCTAACGCCCAGCGGCCGGCAGCACTCCAGCAGCCGGCCGCTTTCCCTTCCCCTCCATTTTTAAAAGCGCAACGCTTTCCCGCCGCAGCGATCTAATTCGGTATGAAGACAAAAAGCCCCCAGAGCGTCGTCCAAGAATACGGCACGGTGGTCAACCGGGCAATTTCGCTCGACCAGAAAACCCGGCTCACGAACGCCGATAAACTGAACCCCCTTCTCGCCGATACCATGACGTTGCGCGACATGTACAAGAAACACCACTGGCAGGTTGCCGGCCCCACGTTCTATCAACTCCACCTGCTGTTCGATAAACACTTCGGAGAACAGTCCGAGCTGGTGGACGCTCTCGCTGAGCGCATCCAGACCCTGGGCGGAGTAGCCATCGCAATGGCGCACGATGTGGCCGAGACCACTCGCATCCCGCGTCCGCCGCGCGGCCGCGAAGATGTCAACACACAATTGTTCCGCTTGCTTGAAGCGCATGAGCTGATCATTGCCGAGACTCGCGAACTAGCCGATGCAGCCAATCAGAATGGGGATCAGGGAACCAACGATCTGCTGGTGAGCCAGGTGCTGCGTACCAACGAGTTTCAGGTGTGGTTCATCACCGAACAGATGACCGGAAGCGGTCTAGCGGACGGCGAGAAGCATAACGGCATCAGTGCCGGGACGCGATAGGAAAAAATCGGCAAAGCACCGTCTCCCTCACGGTCGCGGTTCGGTAGCGTTCTCGAAACATGCCACATTTTTTCCGAACCGCGAGCGTGCTTTCGCCTGCCAACCAGCCTAGCTCCCATCCCGCACGCACCGAAACCCCAGTGTCCCCGCCCGATCCTTCGACGGGGCCATCAACAAATACTTTCCGTGCTCGGTAAGCTTGTACGCTTGCGGAAAATACCAGATGGAACCCTGCGGCTGATAGTAGCTTCCCCCTCGCACAATCGCCGCGCGCGTATGCTCGTCCAAGAATTCGTCCGTCCACTGCCAGACATTCCCCACCAAATCCAGGACTCCGAACGGACTCGCGCCCTTCGAATGAGCATCCACCGCGGCCGGACCCGGCAGTTCGCGTCCTTTATACGGCTCCGGAACCGCTGCGGGATCCCACTGATTTCCCCAAGGAAACAGCCTCTCATCCGTTCCCTGCGCCGCGTATTGCCACTCCCATTCGTGCGGCAGCCGTTTGCGAGCCCACTGCGCATAAGCGCGCGCATCTTCAAGTGAAACCCATGTCACGGGCTTGTTCTCCCAACCCGGTTGCGGCCTGACGTTTTTCCAGTCGCGCAGAAAATTGTGGTCGTCCGCGGGCTTATAGCTGGCGCTCTCGACGAAAGCAAGAAACTCCGCGTTCGTGACTGGATACTTGTCCATGTAGAACGATTTCACCTGCATCTTCCGTGCGTGTCCGCGCCGAGGCGAATTCTCCCAGGGATACTGCACGTCGAGCCCAATCCAATCAGAGCCTTCGATTTCGACACCCGAGACCTTGAAAAGAAACTCACCCGCTGGGATCTGGACCATCCCCGCTGATGCTTCCGCAAACTTCACAGTGGGTTTGATCTCCACCATCTGCTGCGGTAGAAATTTCCAATCAGCCGAAAGGCTCTGGATAGGCACTGCGGCCGACGCCTTCATTAGCGCCAGCAACTTATCCAGCCCTTCGACCTCGGTCCCGGCTTCTACCAGCAGGATCGCGCCGAACCCATGCGCTTCCAGGGGAAAGCTAAGGATAGTGAACGGACCGCTGGTCTCCGGCTGAATTTCAACGCCGTGCCAGATATCGTAATAGCGCCGTCGGGGCGAGGTCTCGAACTTGAGCTGCGGGCCCGTGACATCGAATTCATTGCGATTCACCAGCGTCCACAGTGTTCGCCCAGAGCCTGGAAACATGCTGGAAAAGACTCCATGTTGGATGGTGGGATGATGCGGAATCCAGTCTTTGCTAACCAACAATTCCCCGAAGTTGCGATCGATGCGGCTGATGCGGCGCAATGCTTCCCCATCGCGCGGGGTCATTTGATTCCAGATGCCCCAGACGTTCTCCCAACTCTCGAATCCCACGCCATTGAAGAACGCATACTGCAGATCGTCGGTGTGATCGCGTCCCCAACGGTTCACGACGTCGATCATGTGGCGCGGCTCCAGCCACTTGAGCTTGCTGGCCGGCGGCACGAACCCGAATTCGATTACCAGCCAGCTCTGGTTGTTCCACATCAGCCCTTCATCGCTCGCGGGCGCGCCTTCGGGCTGAAAAACAATCGGATGAGCAGTGGCATCGGATGCCGTGCGATAAGTGCGCGGCAAGCCGCTGAAGGTGTCGCCATTCGCTCCATCGGCGCCGATCTCAGCCATCAGTTTCGCCGTGGCCTCCCAATGCGGCATTCCAGGATCATGCGTCCCGTTGTCCCAAGGCATGGTGGGAAAGAGCACACGGACGCCGCGGCGGTGAAAATCTTCCACCATCTTCTTCAGCGCGGGAATTCCGCCGGGCAAATCGCGATGCAGATCCCATTCATTCCGATTGTCAATACCAATGTTGGGATAAACCGGCCAGATCAGAACGCTGTCGATCCCCCCGTAGCGCTTCTCGAGATCGTCCAGGTAACGGTCCACCGTATAGCGGCGCTGCACGGGATCGTAGAAAAAGCGCTCCTCGCACATCATCTGCGGCTGCACGAAATCGCGCTGGGCCCACTGCAATTCGGGACGCCGGTACTCAGCGTCGTCGTAGCCCATCCGCGTGAGACGCTCAGCTCGCCAGATTTTCATGTCACGCAGCCAGTCGTCAAAATCGGCTGCGTCGCGAGGCGCGGGAATCTGATTATCCTTCGGCCGGTGCGCGGTGTCCTGCGCGAAAACGGAAGCCGCCAGTAAAAAAAGGAAGAAGCGTTTGACCATCTCCATAAAGTATGCCGTGTCTGATACCCTTGTTGCCTATGGAACGCGTGCTTTACCGGGCCGCTAATGTAAGCGTGGAGCGGACGCTTTCGTCTGCCAAGCCTCGGAGTGCGCCGATTTCTTCACGGCCTCTCAACCTTTCGCACTGGCTGTTTCGAGGCCTCGCGACGGTTACTCTTGCGGCGGCTTCAGCAGTTCCACAATCCCTCACCGACCTCCCGCGTCTCAAAAACTTCTCCGCGCATCGCGTCTCGAGCGACAACCCTTACGTCGCGAGCAACGACGATAGCAAGCGCATCTTCCCGGGCGAAACATTTGTGATGGCCGATCTGCGCGGCCCCGGCGTAGTAGATCACATTTGGATCACGGTAGCCGATAACGAATTCGCCTGGCCACGCTTGGTCCGCCTGCGCGTCTATTACGACGGCAAGAAGACTCCTAGCGTCGACGTTCCTCTGGGAGACTTCTTCGGCGTCGGCCACGGATACGAACGCGATTTGGATTCCCTGCCCATTCGCGACAGCTCATTCGGCCGCGCGCGCAACAGCTACTGGCCCATGCCATTCCGCGAGTCCTGCAAAATCACCGTGACGGATGAAGGCAATCGTCCCGTCACCATGTTCTACTACCACGTGGATTGGCAGAAGCACGCATCCTTGCCCGATGACGTTGCATATTTCCACGGCTACTATCGGCAGGAGCGCCCCGCCGTATCCGGAAAGAACTACGAGTTCTTAAGCGTGAAAGGAACCGGCCACTACGTGGGCACGGTGCTCAGCGTGATTCAAGCGGGGGTGGGCTGGTTCGGTGAAGGCGACGATCTGTTCTATGTTGACGGCGCCAAGCATCCTCAGCTTGCGGGCACCGGCACCGAAGATTATTTCAACGAAGCGTGGGGGCTGCGCGTCTCCTACAGCTCCTGGTACGGCACGCCGGTGGCGGAAGGCGAACGCATCGGCGCGCGGCTCACCGGCTATCGCTGGCACGTGCCCGATCCAATTCCATTCACCAAATCGCTATGGGCAGGCATAGAACACGCGGGCTGGACCTATAACGCCGACGGATCGTTGCGGTCGGGCTTCGAAGAGCGCCCCGATTATTTTTCGAGCGCGGCGTTCTGGTATCAGAAAGGCGTGAATGAAGACCTTGCCGAGCCGCCCTATGGCGCAGCCCGGTTGCCGCTCGGCAATGCTCTGCAGATCGCCGTGGAAGATTCCCTCAGTGAAGTGACCACCGAAAAAGGCAAAGCGACTGTGCAACGCGAAGTAGATTGGGGCCGCGACCTTTTGTTTTTTGAAGCCGAAGGGGTGGGGTCGCGCATCAATATCCCGCTCGACGTTCCCGAGAAAGGCCGTTACGAAATCGTCGCGCGCATCGCCCAGGCGCCTGACTACGGCGATTACTACGCGCTGCTGGACGGCAAGCCAACCAATCTGGACAGCCGCGAAGCATCAACGTCCGAAATCCCGGCATCCGGCTCCGAAGTGTTCCATAACTATTTGCCGGAGATCTACGTTGCAGTGGATCGCCCGCTGGGCTGGCTGGAACTGGAAAAGGGACGCCATACACTGAGCTTCGTGTGCGTGGGGAAAGATGGCCGCTCATCCGGCTACTACCTCGGCGTTAACGATGTCGCATTGGAGCGGATTCCCGCGGCATCGGAGGCGCCACCGATTGAAGCGCGCGCGCCTGCACCCAGCTCCGGAATCGTTTACCGTGGCCGCCCCCTCGCTGCATATCTCAATCAACCGAGGAGCGCTGAAACCATCCGCGCCATCGGCTCATTTGGACCGGACGCGGCATCGGCAGTCAACCAACTGGCACAAGCGCTCGACGATACGGATGCTGATGTTCGTTCAGCCGCGGCATGGGCTCTGTCCCAGATCGGGACGCCCGGGGCGGCTGCGGTACCAGCGCTAGAAAAATCGTTGGCCGATTCAAACCCGCGAGTGCGCAGTCTGTCGGCTGTTGCGTTGCAATCCTTCGGAGGGAAAGCCGTGGACGCCGTCCCGGCATTAATCGCCGCGCTCGAAGATCCGGCCCCCTACGTGCGCGCCCCAGTCGCAGATGCGCTAGGAAGCATGGGGCCCTCCGCAAAACCTGCGGTGGAAGCTCTGGCCAAGCGACTGCTGGTGGCCGACGATCAAGCCTACGTGCTCCGCAGCATGGCATCAGCATTGGGAAACATCGGCCCCGCCGCCGCCAGCGCGTTACCGGCACTGGAACGGACGCTCAAGATGCACCGGGTAGTTTATGTAGCCCGCGAAGCGATTCTGAAAATCAAACAACAACCGGTCCCCGTCTGGTAATCCTTTACGAAGCCCGTGGGGCAGCGCCATGCGCTGCCTTCCCAAGGTACAATATGAAACTCCGATGAAAACACCCATCGTTTATCTGCTCTGCACGCTTCTAATCGCTCCCATCGCTCACCCAGCCGAACTAACCCCGCTCCGCGGCTACTCCACCGACGCTACGCGCGATGAGCGCGAGTGGGAATCCAAATTCCGCGCCATCCCCGATCCCGCCAACGTGCGCGCCTACATGCAGCGGCTTTCCGCACGCCCGCACCACGTCGGCTCTCCGTACGACAAAGACAACGCCGAATGGATTCTCTCCAAATTCAAAGAATGGGGCTTCGACGCCAAGATCGAAACCTTCGACGTTCTCTTCCCCACTCCCAAAGAGCGCTCGCTCGAACTAGTGGAACCAACGCACTTCACCGCTAAGATCGAAGAACCTAGCGTAAGCGTCGACCCCACTTCTTCGCAGCACTCTGAACAGCTTCCCGTGTATAACGCCTACTCCATCGATGGCGACGTCACGGCGCCGCTGGTCTATGTGAACTACGGAGTCCCGGACGATTACGAACAGCTCGATCGGCTGGGAATCTCGGTGAATGGCGCCATCGTGATCGCGCGCTATGGCGGCTCCTGGCGCGGCATCAAACCCAAAGTCGCGGCCGAGCACGGCGCCATCGGATGCCTTATTTATTCCGACCCGCACGAGGATGGCTATTTCGCCGGCGAGACTTTTCCGGATGGCCCGTACCGTCCGAGGGACGGCGCGCAGCGCGGCAGTGTGATGGATATGCCGGTCTATCCGGGCGACCCGCTTACGCCGGGTGTTGGCGCAACCAAGGGTGCCAAACGGCTCCCGCTCAGCGAAGCCGCCACTCTAACCAAAATTCCCGTGATGCCCATTTCGTATGGCGATGCCCAGCCTCTGCTCGCGGCATTGAAAGGTCCCGTCGCTCCCCAGGCTTGGCGCGGCGCCCTGCCCATCACTTATCACGTTGGGCCCGGCCCCGCCAAAGTTCACTTGAATCTGAAGTTCAATTTCGATATCAAGCCCCTCTACGATGTGATTCTGACCATTCCCGGCGCAACTTATCCGGATGAGTGGATCATCCGCGGCAATCACCACGATGGCTGGGTCAATGGCGCCGAAGACCCCCTCTCGGGAGCATCCGCTCTGATGGAAGAAGTCCGCGCGCTGGGTCTGCTGATGAAACAGGGATGGAAACCGAAGCGCACTATAATTTATTGCCTGTGGGATGGCGAAGAACCCGGGCTGCTCGGTTCCACCGAATGGGCCGAGACGCACGCCGAGGAACTTGCGGCAAAGGCCGCCGTTTACATCAATTCCGACGGCAATGGCCGGGGCAGGTTGGGCGTGGAAGGCTCACACACCCTCGAAAAGTTCATCAATGGGGTGGCGCGCGATATTGAGGATCCGGAAGCCAATATTTCGGTCTGGAAGCGTCAGCAAGCCTTTCGCATTGCGAATCCGGATGCTACCGAGCGCCAGGAAGCTCGCAACCGTTCCGACCTACGCATCGCCGCTCTCGGCTCCGGTTCCGATTACACCGCGTTCCTGGATCACATTGGAATCGCCTCGCTCAACCTCGGATTCGGTGGTGAAGACGGCGGCGGCATTTATCATTCCGCTTACGACGATTTCTATTGGTACACGCATTTCGCCGACACGAACTTTGTCTACGGCCGCGCGCTGGCTCAGACGGCCGGTACCGCCGTGCTGCGCCTGGCCAACGCTGAGCTGCTGCCCTTCGATTTCAGCAATCTCACGGAGACCATCCGCCGCTACATCGACGAAGTGGAGCGTTTAGCGCGCGATAAACGGGATCAAATCATCGAGCGCAATAAAGAGATCGACGAAGGCGTCTTCGCGGCAATCGACGATCCACGACACAAGAACATTCCGCCGCCCAAGGAACCAGTGCCGCCATTCCTGAATTTCGCGCCACTGGAAAACGGCTTCGTAGCGCTACAACGCGCCGCCGAGCTCTACGACCACGCGCTGGCACATGCGTCGGAAAACGGCGGCTCCGTGCTGGCTCGCGCCAATCTACGCGACGCGAACGTGCGTTTGGTGCAGGTAGAGCGATCGCTCACTCTCAAGGATGGCCTGCCCAACCGGCCGTGGTTCAAGCACCAGATCTACGCGCCCGGATTCTACACTGGATACGGCGTGAAGACGCTGCCCGGAGTCCGCGAAAGCATCGAACAAAAAGACTGGAAGCTGGCAGATGAGGAAACCGTGAAGGTCGGCAAGGTTCTGGAAAACGCGGGTGAAGCAATTCAAGGCGCCGCCGCCGAACTAACCCGGAGCGCCCAATAAGCGGTGAGAAAATCAAAGGCACCGGTCGCTTACGCTCGCGGTTCGGTATAGGAGTTCAATATTGACAAAGCGAATCTTATCGACACTCGCCGCTCTTTCGAGCCTCGCCAGCGCCGGCACGCTGTTCCTACCGGCCTATCCGAACGCCCTGCTGGTATTCGACGAGAGCAAGGGCGAGGTGGTGGATCGCATCCCTCTGACCACGGGCACTCCCCGAGCCATGCGCCTCTCGCAGGATCGTAAGACGATCTACGTCGCGACTATCGATCACAACGGCCTTGAAGTGGTGGACATTGCGACGCGAAAAGTGACCAATCATTTCGTTCTCAACACGTCCACCAAACAGTTCCGCTTCCGCGGTGGCGCCACCGATCCAAATGGCAAATTGTTTTATACCGTCACCAAGGAGATTGATAAATTCCCGGATCATTACGAAGTCCACGACGCAAAGTACACCATCATCGATCTAGCCGATCAAAAGATCGTCAAAACCGTGGACATCCCTCGCGAGGATGCGGCTCAAAACGAAGCCGGCTTCGGACGCGCGCCTTTTGAAGTCTCGCCGGATGGAAAATATCTGTACCAGTTCGGCGCCAAGATCTCCGTCTTCAGCGCCTCTGATTTCAAGCTGATCAACCGCATCGATCTTGCGCAGCCCGATTTTCCGGGCATGGAGCGAATCCATTTTGGCGGCGATCTGGATCTGATCGGCCAGCCCGGCCAGCATATTTCCATCTTCAACTCAGCCGACCCCATCGTTCACAACAAAGTATTCGGCATCGGCCGTTTCGATTTGGAAACTCGCCAGATGGAATTTAGCCCCATCGGCCCGGCCCCGGGCGGCATGGCCGGCGTCCAAGTAACGCCGGATAAGAAATTTGCATACACCGTCGTAACCAACGGTACGCTCGGAAACAAGCGCTGCGAATTTTGGGAGTTCGACCTGTCGAGCGATCGTATTGCGCAGCGGGCCGAGGTTCCCTGCCGTGCGCGCTTCAGCTTTGGAATGGCCAGCAGCGGGAAGAAGCTGTACATCTATGGCGCAGGATTTGAAATCGAAGTGTACGATGCCGCGACACTCAGATATGAACGCACCTGGGATCTCAAGACCGATATCACTCCGGCGGGAATTGTGGTTCTGCCCTGAGCCGCTTCCATTTCTTCCGGAGCGTCCGGTTCCAATACATCAGCAAGCCCGTCAGAGCCAGCGTGGGGACCGCGAGGCCTAGAAGTGCCCAAATAATTTTGACACCTAATCCCCAGTAGACGCCGAAGTGCAGCGGCACCTGCGACCATATGAACCAGTCGCCGAAGCTTTGGTCTACGCCGTATTTCCAAGTTGTCAAATACCCGCCCGTGTAGGGATCAAAATACAGAGTATCCTCATACTCCCGGCTGAGCCCATTGCCCCGCCGCATCAAAATCGTGATGGGCGCCCTTCGATTGAACGGAAATTCCACGCCCGCGAATGTCGTTCCTGGATCCAGTGCGTATGCGTGCTTGATCAACCCAGCCAGATCGGGATCGCTCACCTCGTTTCTGGCTGGCACCTCCACTACCGGAGGTTTCGAGTTCACGATGGGCGAAATCCGGTTCACCAACGCGAAGATCTCACGCGGCCAGGCGAAATAGACGCCGCTGACCGCCCAGAAAGAAATGATCGCGAGCGTCCAAAAGCCAGCGGCGCTATGCAGATCGAAATTGATCCGCCGCCAGCTCCGGCCGAAATCCACTTTGAGGGCGCGCTTCCAGTTTCGAACGCCTGGCCACCAGTTGATCAGTCCCGTGATGCACATCGCGAGCAGGAAAGCAGCGCCCACGCCATTCAGGATTCGGCCGTTTCGCGACGCAAACAGGCTGACGTGCAGCTTCTCCACGGTGTCAAGCCAAGACGGGCCTCTTTTAATCTCGCCCAGAACTTCGCCCGTGCCCGCATCCACTCCTACTCTGATTTGCCCGCGGCCCCACAAGCGTGCAATGTAAGTAGGCTCGGTCTTCCCCGGCGCTATCACCGATGCAATGCGAAAACCGGGGTAATGAGATGTCAGGTTCCGAACTACCGCGGTAATATCCACGCGCGGTTCCGGCGCTCTTCTGGATTCCCACGGATTCGCGCCGCTCAGCGCGCCAAGTTCTATGCGGAGAACCAGGATCGATCCGGAGACACCGATCACCATCACGTACAACGCCAGCACAATCCCAACCCAAAGGTGGATCTGGAAATTCGCGCGGCGTATCCACATCTGCTGCGGACGCTCGAAAAACCGGCGTATAAAATTCATCACGCCCGCGAGAACAGTTGCATCAAATGCACATTCCGTCCGCCCTGCACCGCGTCCGATTCACAGGTGAGGCTCTTTCCATCCGGCGAGACAATAAGCGTGCCGGATGTCTGCGGCCGATTCGCCCCGCTCAGAATGAACTTATATCGGTTACCCGCCTTGGTCAACTTGATGGTGCCCAGCTTCTCCCCCTGCCCATTCTTTACATCCGCCTCGGTCCCGTTCAAGCGCACGGTGTAACTCATGCTGACGTAATGAATGTTATTGATGGGCACGGAAAAGGCAAACGCGAGTTTATCGCCGGATTGAGAGATCCTCAGCGTAAGCGGGTCGAAATTTCCCTTTTCGCCATTCAGTTCCTGCCGTTCCAGCCGCCAGGTTCCCGCAATCGGATCGGCCGCGCGCGCGAGGGTTAGCGCCAGAAGGAAGCACGCCACCATGGATATGACGCGCATCATTTCACCCAAAAAATATCGTAGGCCCTATCAAAGGTGACAAACAAAATGCAGCCGACTTTCGACTGGCAGGAGAATCGATGCTTCATTTTGCCCGGCATCATCGCGAACCCTCCCGATTCCAAGACCTGTTTCGGCATGCCTTCCATCTCAGTGGGAACCTTCCCTTGGATCACGATCAACTGTTCCTCGGCCGTGTGATAATGCCATGGAATCAGACATCCCTGTGGAGCCCTCAGAACGATAGTGGACGGCCCCTTGCTGGGATCCCCGGTTTCCACCGCCGAAGAGAGACACTTCACATCTTCATCCGGTTGGAACTTCACATCAGAGAGCGGCTTGACAACGCCCTGAGCATGCGCCAGCCCCATAGCCACCAACAACAGGCCAATTCGACAATTCACCATGCATCGATTCTCTCAAACTAAAGAACCGAGGAACTGCCGGAGAGCATCTAAGCTGGTGAGTTGGATACGCCGCACCTCTTCTCCCCCCTAAGCATCCGCGAAATCGCATTTCGCAACCGGATCGCCGTCTCCCCTATGTGTCAGTATTCCAGCATCGACGGATTCGCGTCAGACTGGCATCTGGTCCACTTGGGCAGCCGGGCGGTGGGCGGCGCTGGACTGGTCATGATGGAAGCCACCGCGGTGGAGCCGCGCGGACGCATCACTCCGGGCGACCACGGAATCTGGAAGGACGATCACATTGCGATGCTCACACGCATCGCGTCCTTCCTCAAGGAACGCGGCGCAGTCCCCGGCATTCAGCTTGCCCATGCGGGCCGAAAAGCCAGCTGCCATGTTCCGTGGGACAACAACGGCGCGCCGATCCCGGTGGAAGCCGGCGGATGGGAAACCGTCGCGCCCAGTGCCATTCCTTTTCGCACCGGCGACCCCGTCCCGCGAGCGCTGGATCACAATGGAATTCGCGAAATCGTGGACGCCTTCGCCCAAGCGGCCGAGCGCGCGCTCACAGCGGGATTTGAAGTGCTGGAGCTGCACTGCGCCCACGGATATCTGGCCCACGAATTCCTCTCGCCGCTCGCAAATCAACGCACCGATGAATACGGAGGCTGCTATAAGAACCGCATCCGCTTTGCCCTGGAAGTGACGGACGCCGTGCGAACCGTTTGGCCCGAGCGATTCCCGCTCTTCGTAAGAATTTCCTGCACAGATTGGAAAGAGGGCGGCTGGACCCTGGATGATTCCGTCGCGCTTGCGTCGGAACTGCGGGGCCGCAAAGTAGATTTGATCGATTGCTCCTCCGGCGCCATGGTCCCCGATGCCAAGATCCCCGCCGCTCCGGGTTTCCAGGTTCCGTTCGCCGAGCGCATCAAGAAAGAAGCGAATATTCGAACCGGGGCCGTAGGAATGATCACAGACCCGCACCAGGCGGACGAAATCGTCCGATCCGGAAAAGCCGACATAGTGCTGCTGGCGCGCGAATTCCTGCGGGATCCCTACTGGCCGCTACACGCGGCACAAGCTTTAGGCCAAACCTCGGAACCTCCCGTGCAATACCTCCGCGCATTCCCCAAAGCGTAGCTGCGCGACAACACCAAAAGCCGCGACCGGCATGGAGCGTTACCACACGGGTGCCGCTAGTTCCTGGTTTCGTGGAAGCGCTTCCTGCCGGGCGCGGTTCGGTTTTTCGTATCGTGTTTTTCGATGTCGCGCACGCCGTGAAGCGGCGGTCTGTTAGCATGGAAATTCCATGAGAGATGTCATAATCATCGGATCCGGCTGCGCCGGGAACACGGCCGCGATCTATACGGCGCGGGCCAATTTGAAACCGTTGGTAATCGCGGGCCATGAACCGGGCGGGCAGCTTTCACTCACCACCCTGGTCGAGAATTTTCCCGGTTTCCCGGAAGGCATCGATGGCCCGGCCCTGGTGGAGAACATCAAGAAACAGGCGGAGCACTTCGGTGCCGAATATTTGCATGGAACCGTACTGGAAGCCGATTTGTCCGCTCGGCCATTCCGCCTGAAAGTAGACGGTGAGCGGCTGGAAGCGCGAACATTGATCATTGCCTCCGGCGCCTCGGCGCGCTGGTTGAATCTGCCCAACGAACAGAAACTGATCGGCCACGGCGTCAGCTCCTGCGCCACCTGTGACGGATTCTTTTATCGCGGGAAAAAGATCATGGTGGTGGGTGGCGGGGATTCGGCGATGGAAGAGGCCAATTTTCTGACGCGATTCGGCGAGGAAGTGGCGCTGGTACATCGCCGCGACGCGTTTCGTTGCTCCAAAATCATGCTGGAGCGTGCCCGCAAGAATCCGAAGATCCAGTTCCTTACCAACACCGTGGTGGATGACATTTACGATGCCGGCCAACACAGCGTGACATCGGTTAAATTACGCAATTTGAAAACTGACGAGACTTGGATGCGCGACGTGGACGGATTTTTCGTCGCCATTGGCCACATCCCCAACACCAAGCCCTTTGAGGGCCAGATCGAGCTTGACCCGGACGGCTACATCGTCTCGAAGGGCGGCGCGCGCACCAGTGTGACGGGCGTGTTTCATGCCGGCGATGTCCAGGATCGCACCTATCGCCAAGCCATTACGGCTTCCGGCGCGGGCTGCATGGCGGCCATTGAGGCGGAGCGGTTCCTGGAAGCCGAGGGGCACTAACCCGGGCCTTTAAATCTCCCACATTACGGACGATTCGGTCGATGAGACCACTGAGAACCGTTCCGTATGGGAAACTGTCTTCGCTTTCTACACCTCTTGATCGCGCTGGGCGCGGGCGGAGCGGCGCTCGCTCAAACCCCTCCGTCCGAGAGTCCGCCGACCACGGAAAAAGCACTCTTTGAAGAAATGCCGGTAGTGGAAGCGGCAGCTTTGCACGCGCAATCTCTGGAGGAGGCGCCGGCCAGCGTTACCGTCATCACCGCCGACGACATTCGAAAGTATGGCTACCGCACGTTGGGTGAGGCTCTGGCCAGCGTGCGCGGGCTCTACGTCACCTCCGATCACATTTATCACTACGTCGGGGTGGCCGGCTTCGATATTCCGGGCGATTACAACACGCGTTTCCTGGTCATGCTGAATGGACATCCGCTCACCGACAACATATTCGATTCGAACGGATTTTTTGGACAGGATTTCGGATTGGATATGGATTTGGTGGCGAGGATCGAGGTCATCCGCGGACCGTCGTCTGCATTGTATGGAAGCAACGGGATGCTGGCCAATATTAATATCGTTACCAAATCTCCGGTGGACATGCGGCGGTTGCGAGTTTCCACCGAGACCGGCAGTTTCGGCGAAAAGAAGGTGGCTCTTTCCAGTTCCCTCTACCTCGGCAAGGGTGCCAATCTTTTGCTCTCCGGCTCAGTCTTTAACAATTCGGGACAAGACCTGTACATCCCGCAGTTTGACTCGCCCTCGATGAACTACGGACGCGCCATCGGCGTGGATGGGGAGCGCGGCTACCACACCTTCGCGAACCTGGTCTGGCGGGATTGGAACATCACGGCTTATTTCAACAGCCGGGAACAACACCCTCCGGTGTCGTGGGGCGCCACCATCTTTCCGGACCTGAACAGCCGGGTGCGCGACAGCCGCAATTTTGTCGCGGCCGCTTACACGCGTGAGGTTCGCGCGGATAGTCAACTGCGCTGGCAGCTCTACTACGACAACTATCGCTACGACGACCGTTTCGACTATGTTGAGCCGGCTGGGAACGCGCTGGCTGGAAACGGGTTAGATGATATCCGTACCCGCGATCGCGGCGATTGGATCGGTTCCAAGCTAACTTACCGCGTCCCGGTTACTGGCTCCAGCGTTCTGACAATGGGAGGCCAAATCAACTTCGAGTTGAGAAATCTTCAAGAGGGCTTTGAGGCTGCGCCGAACTATGTATTGCTCGCCCGCGTTAGCCAGCCGGATCGCTCCGGCGCCCTGTTTGCCCAGGAGGAGTGGAGCCTGGCGCCCCGTTGGAAACTTTCGGCGGGGCTCCGTTTTGACGAATCCCGCAACTTCGGCCATTTCCTCTCGCCGCGTCTGGCGCTGGTGTACCAGCCGTCCAGCCTGACCGTTTATAAGTTCATTTACGGGCGCGCGTATCAGAATCCGAGTACGGCCGAGCGGTTTTTCGCGGATGGCGGTTATTCCTCCATTGCCAATCCCAACCTGCAGCAGGAAACCGCTCAAACCTTTGAGATCTCCGCCGAAAGAAAGCTGCACCACGACATCACAGCCCTAATCGACCTTTATCACTACCGGATCAGCAACATAATCACCGCGGTCGCGATTTCGCCCGGCGTCCAACAATACCAAAACGTCAATCAGGACCATTCCAACGGCGCCGAATTCGAACTGCGTGGTAAACCCTGGCGGGATCTGGAGGCGGCGGGCAGTTTTTCGTATGATGTTGCCGGCTCGGCCGGCGTACCGCGCCCGTTTCCAAATTCGCCGCACCAGATCGGCAAAATGCGCTTGTCCAAGACGTTCTGGAAGGGCAAGCTTATTTTGAGTTCGAGCTCTCAGTACCTGGGACGGCGCGCGAGCCTGTCGGAAGCAATCCTGGGCGCGGTATGGTTGGAAGATATTACGCTCAGCACCCGGCGCCTGCATCCGGATTTCGATTTTCAGTTCGGTATCCGGAATGCTTTTGACCGGCATTATGAGGACCCCGTTTACCTGGTGATCGACCAGATAAGACAGGATGGACGCGCCCTCTTTTTAAAACTAATCTGGCGTACCAAGGAATGAGAGTGCGGATCGCATCCAAATTGGCGCCATTTGTGCGGGGCTTGTTGATATGTGAACTGGCCACCCATGCCATCGGCCAATCGGAACGGGTCACGGTAGTGTATACATCGGAAGCCGGCGCTTACACTGAAGCGCTGGAGGGCATGCGCCCCGCGCTGTCCAAGGCCACGCTAACTACTGTGGATCTCCGCTTGCCCAACGCAGAGGCGGAGCTCGGGCGGGCCCTGGGAGACGCTTCGAATCCGGTGGTTATCACCGTTGGCAAAGAGGCGCTGGAACGAGTCAGGGCCAGTAAAACAACGGCGCCGCTGGTGGCCGCCATGATCATGCGCGCCGAAGCGGAGCGGGTTGGTAAGATCGGCGCGGCCATCCATCTGGATATTCCGGTTTCCGACGTTCTGGCCGCATTGAAATCCATGTTTCCCGACAAGACGCGGGTGGCCGTGATCCGCAATCCCGCACAGCCCGGCCAGGTGGATAGCGCCGTGGTGGCTCGCGGGCGCCAACAAGGCTTCACGGTGACCGTCGTGGATTCCGCGGATCCCCAGGAACTGCTGCGGGCGGTCCGATCCTTGAACGGGAAAGTGGATTTCATCGTGTGCCTGCCCGATAGCCGCCTCTACAACAGCGCCACCGTGAAGCCGCTCATTCTAGCGTCGCTTGAAAGCCATCTCCTGATCGTCGGCTTTTCATCGAATTTTGTGCGCTCCGGTGCGGGCGTCGGAATCTATCCTGATTTTCGGGACATTGGCGCTCAGGCCGGCGAAGCGGCCGAGAAGCAGATGGCCGGGCAGCCGGTTCCCGCCGAGCAAGGACCGCGCAGGCTAGTATTGGCCGTCAACCAGCGCGTGATCCACCTGCTGGGCCTGGAGTATCGGCCACGGCGCGAGGGAGAGGTGCTGACTTTTCGATGAATATTTCAGGCGCGCGACGATCTCGGGCGAGAGTCTGAGCGGCGCGCTTCTCTTCACCGCTCGTAACTCGACTACGTCGTCATCACGGCGGTAAATGGCCGGCCTTAAGGCCACCTCGCGCCTCAAGGCCTACCGGAAAACTGCTCACATACCAATCATGGTGCTCACGGCCCTAAACACCGCTGTAGATGTTCAACGCGCCCTTCAGGCCGGTTCCAAACCGGTCAATTTTGACGCGGCTGAATCTGAAGATTCGCAAACTGGTGATGACGCGCGGCCAATCCATGCTGGACTAGGCCTCCGCGGGTAAGCGATGCGCGGAGGGCTAGCTAAAGTTCTTGAATTCCCAGCTATTCCGCCGATGAGAAAGATGCCAGGGAATCCTGATGATCCTCCTTCTTTTAGTAGACGACGATGAAGAGAGCCGTGAACTGGTCCAAGCCGGGCTGAAGCGGCTGGGCTACACAGTCACCACGGCGGCCAGCGGTAAAGAAGGCATCGAAGCAGCCCACGGTGAATCGCCGAGCCTGATTCTGATGGATATGTGCATGCCTGAAATGGACGGCTTCGAAGCCGTGAAACAACTCAAGGCGGATGCCGCAACTACAGAGATTCCCATCATTGCCCTCACCAATCTGAATACCAATGTGGACGTCCAGCGCGCAATTGACGCGGGTTGCGACAACTTTCAGACCAAACCTCTGAATCTACCGAGCTTGCATATTAAAATCCGCCGGCTGGTTTGGCACGTAGCGAATCGGTAAAAGCGCCCAGCCGGCCTGATATTCGCCCCTTCTGGGAGCCGAAACGATCGCCATCAGTCAGATCCTCCGCGGTCACGGATGGCAAAACGGGCTCAAGAGCGAAAAAAAACTCTCACATTCCTAGCATTGCTGTGAGCGCGCCCAAAATGGCCCAGGAAGTCCAACACGCACAGCGGGCCGGTTGCTATAGCTTCCACACCGGACCGGTGATTCTGACCAGTCTGCCGGTCAATCCGCAGGCTGGTTTCAGCGCATGCTCGATAGTGCACTGTCTTGCCGTCTTGCCGTTCAGATTTCCGGATAGAACTCGAAGAAGGCATCCAGCGATTGCAACAATTGCTGACGGATCTGGTCCTCGCCGCCTTCGATCAGATGCATGCTGACATGCAATTTCTTGCCGTTCTTCAGCGTAATTTCGGAATCCTTCACCTGTTCCAATTCATCTGCAGGAAGAAGGCGCATACCATAGATGAGCGCCAGTTTGGCCATGCTTCATTCTACCCGTCCAACGGAGGCGTCAATCAGCGGTAAAATAGAGGAACAAAGTCAGCCGCTCAAGCGTATCTATCCGCAAGCGGTGGTGTCGGCGAAAGATGAAATCCGCAACCGAGTCGAGTGAACGGGACGCCCACAATAGCGGTTCGTCTGCCGGCGAACTGACGCCCGAACTGGTCCGCGCGACTCTCGACAAAATCCTTTCGAGCGCGGGTTTCGCCAATGCCGAGCGCCTGACCCGTTTCCTCCGTTATACGGTGGAAGAAACTCTCAACGGGCAAACCGACAAGCTCAAAGAATCGCTGCTGGGTATCGACGTTTTTGGTAGGAAACCCACTTACGATCCGCGTGTGGATGCGGTGGTTCGCACCGAAGCGGTGAAGCTGCGGGCCCGGCTCCGCGATTATTACGAATCGGAAGGGCGCGAGGACGAAATTATCATTGACCTGCCCAAGGGCGGCTACGTTCCCGT
Source organism: Bryobacteraceae bacterium (assembly GCA_036008345.1). Taxonomy (GTDB): domain Bacteria; phylum Acidobacteriota; class Terriglobia; order Bryobacterales; family Bryobacteraceae; genus Palsa-89. The sequence continues at coordinate 12,432 of DASYNU010000120.1, read as the reverse complement.
GTTTCGATTCCGGGAGAAGGAGCCGGTGGAATCTCCCACGCCAGCCGCCGTTGCCTCACCGAAGACTCACGGATGGAAGCTGGCGATTGTAATTATGGCGGTTCTAGCTGTTCTCGTGGCTTCCATCTCCCTGGTACTGCGGACGAGACCACGTAATCTGGACCCCCGGCCCGCCGAGTTGTCATCGATCGCGGTATTGCCCTTCGAGGATTTGAGCCCCGAGAAGGATCAGGAATACTTCTGCGACGGCATGACAGAGGAGATCATCGACGCTCTTTCCAAGATCGGCGGCATCCGCGTAGTGGCGCGAACGTCGTCGTTCGCCTTCAAGGGCAAGCAGCAGGATATCCGCGAGATCGGGAAAAAATTGAATGTCGCCGCGGTGTTGGAGGGCAGTGTCCGCAAAGACGGCAATCGCCTGCGAGTTACCGCTCAGTTAAACAGCGTGGCGGACGGTTATCACCTTTGGTCGGAAACCTACGAGCGCGAGTTGAAAGACGTGTTCACGGTGCAGGACGAGATTTCGCGCGCCATCGTGAACACGCTGCAGTTGAAACTTTCAGGCCGGGGAATACAGCCGAATTCATCGCCCGAGAATCTCGAGACCTATGAGCTTTACTTGCAGGGGCGTTACCACTGGCGGCGCTGGAGGACGGAGGGCGCCGAACAAGCCATTCACTATTTTGAAGCGGCCATCCAGAAGGATCCCAGGTATGCGCCGGCCTACGCGGGTGTCGCCTATTCGTATTGTTGGTTAGGATTCTTCGGCGCCGTACCGCCGACCGAGGCCATGCCGAAGGCCCGGCAGGCTGCCGAAAAGGCTCTCTCGCTGGATGATTCCCTGGCCGCCGCACACACCGCGCTCGCTTACGTGAAGGCGCTGTATGAGTTCGATTGGCCAGGCGCGGAGCGGGAGTTCAAGCGCGCCATCGAACTCAATGCCGGCGACGCAGACGCGCATTTTGGCTATGGCATCGCGTACCTTTCGCCCCAGGGCCGCCTGGAAGATACTGTGCGTGAGATGCAGCTAGCGCGAGATCTGGATCCGCTTTCACCCGTCCAAGCCAACTATCTTGGATTGGCGTACCAGTTTGTGGGAAGGCGCGCGGAAGCCATCGCTCAGTATAAGCGGGCCCTGGAACTGGATTCCAACTTTGTGGAGGCGCGTCTCCACCTGGCGAATGCCTATCTGGATCCAGGCAGGTTCAAGGACTTTTATGCGGAACTCGACCGTGCACAAGCCACATGGGGCGATAGCAGGATCGAGCCGACGCGCGCATTTGGGTTGGCATTGGAAGGCCGGAAGGCGGAAGCGCTGGAGTTGGTCCACAAATGCGAGAAGCCCGCTACCGGCGCTTTCGTACAGTCGACTTATATCGCCAACGTGTATGCGGTGCTCGGCGACAAAGAGCAAATGTACGCGTGGCTCGAGAAAGCATATGCGGACCGCGACGGCATGTTGGTCTATGCCAACAAGCAAGGTTGTTATCGTCCCTATCGATCGGAGCCGCGGTTCGTGGCCTTGCTGCGGAAGCTGGGACTGCCACCGGCGCGGTAGGGCAGACGGCCAAAGCACCGTCTCCCTCACGGTCGCGGCTCGGTAACAAGCGATCGTTACTGAACCGCGAGCGTAAGCGACCGGTGCTTTTGAATTTTCGCAGCTCCTTCCGAGCCGCGAGCGCTAGCGACCGGTGTTTTTCACTGCGCCGACATGGCCGCTACACGCCCGGCCCCAAATAAAGCGGTCTTGTCATTCGTAATGACGCGCACCGGAACATTCGATAGAAGCGTGTGAAATCGCCCTTTCGCCGTGAACGCTCTCATAAAAGTTCCGTCTTTGAGCTTGGCGATGATTTTCGGTGCAATACCGCCGCCGATGAACGCGCCGGCCGTGGCCACCACTTTCAACGTCAGGTTTCCGGCCTCGGCGCCGTAAATGGAAACGAAAATATCCAGAGCTTGAACCGCGATCGCAGCGCTGCCTGCGAGGCCTGACTTCGCGATCGCCGCCGACGGATCCCCTTTCTTGATTTCATCGGATAGCCAAGCAGGCTCCTCGGCGCGTTTGGTGTCGCGCAGGAATTCATAAATGTTATGCAGTCCGGGACCCGAGAGTACGCGCTCATAGCTGACATGCTCGTAGCGGCCGAAAAGATAACGCAGAAGACCCATCTGGATTTCGTTGGTGGGCGCGAAATCCGAGTGTCCACCCTCGGAGGGAAATGGCCGGAACCCTCCGCCCGCTTCGGCCAACAGGCCGGCTTCGCCCAATCCGGTGCCGGCGGAAACCAATACGCGATTTCCAGTGGGGCTGGGCGTTCCTTGATTCAGCGCGACGAAATCGGTTTCCTGGAGCAGGACGATGCCATGCGCGTTCGCAAACAGGTCGTTGATCAGATCCACCCGCTCCAGACTTAGCTCTTGCGCGAGGTGCCTTGAATCCACTATCCAAGGCAAGTTGGTGGTTTCCACGCGGCCATCCACTACCGCGCCGGGCAATCCGAACGCGGCAGCTTTGACGGTTTGATTGTGTTTGGCCTGATATTTTCGAACGATTTCCGGAAGTCCGCTGAACTGGGGACTCGGAAACACCTCGATATCCACCGGGTTAAGGCGGTCGGGAGTTCCCTCGAATAAAGCCAGCCTGGTATTGGTGCCGCCAATGTCGCCGGCCAGTATCATTCGCAATTGCTCCAGTGGCGGCGATCTTTGGTGAGTAATTCCTCGGCCTCGGGCGGACCCCAAGTACCGGCGCCGTAGTTGGGGAAACGGCGCGGCGGCAGCGCTTCCCAAACATCCAGGATAGGGGCCACCACGTGCCAGGCAGCTTCCACCATGTCGGACCGCTGGAACAGCGTTGCGTCGCCGAGCATGCAATCGTACAACAAGCGCTCGTAACCGGTCTGTGGCGTGGCGTTGAAGTAGTCGCCGTAGTTGAAATTCATGTCGACGCCGCCGATTTGCACTACCGGTCCCGGGATCTTGGCGCCGAAGCTGAGCGAGATCCCTTCATCGGGTTGCAGATGCAGCACCAGGCGATTGGGCTCCAGGCGGTCCACCGCGGTCCGGCGGAACAACATAAAAGGCGCACGCTTGAATTGAATAGAGATTTCGGTGGCGCGCTTGGGCAAGGATTTGCCGGTACGCAGGTAGAAAGGCACATCCGCCCAGCGCCAGTTATCGATGAAGAGCTTCATGGCGACAAAAGTTTCAGTGCGGGAATCGGGGGCCACCATCGGCTCGCCGCGGTAAGCCGGCACCTTGGCGCCCTTGACCAGACCCTCGCCGTATTGCCCGCGCACGGTGCGGGTCAATACCTCTTCGTCCGTCATGGGCGTCAGGGCTTTCAAAATTTTGGCCTGCTCGTCACGAACCACGTCGGCGTCGAAGGAGACCGGCGGCTCCATGGCGGTAAGTGAGATGAGCTGGAAAATGTGGTTGGGCACCATGTCGCGCAGCGTTCCCGCCTTGTCGTAGTACATGCCGCGCTGCTCCACGCCAACTGTCTCGGCCACGGTGATTTGGATATGGTCGATGTAGCGGCGGTTCCAGATGGGCTCGAAGATGCCATTCGAGAAGCGGAATACCAAGATATTCTGAACGGTCTCTTTGCCCAGGTAATGATCGATGCGGTAGATCTGCTTTTCATCCAGCACTTGCCGGATCTCTTTGTTGAGAGCGCGCGCGGAATCGTAATCGCGGCCGAAGGGTTTTTCGATGATCACGCGCCGCCAGCCGCGGTCTTCCTTCACCAGGCCAGCCACGCCCAGTTGTTTGACCACCACTGAAAAGAAGCTTGGCGAGGTGGCCAGGTAATAGAAGTAATTTCCGCGCGTTCCATGGTCTTTGTCCACCTGACCCAGAAGCTGGTCGAGTTCCTGGTAGACCTTGGGATCGTCAAAATCGCCCGAGATGTAGTAGATGCGGCGCGCGAACCAGTGCCACAGATCGGGGTCCACCTTGGTGGTGGCGAAGTCGCCGATCTCCTTGCCGATCATGTCGCGGAACTGCTCACTGTTCATTTCGTTCCGCGCGATCCCGACCACGGCGAATTCCTTGGAAAGCAGGTTGTCTTTCGCCAGGTTGTAGAGCGCGGGGATGAGCTTGCGCTTGGTGAGATCGCCGGATGCGCCGAAAATCACCATGACGCAGGGATCGCCGGGGCGGCCGGCGCCGGTGCTGGGTAGGGTCACTACAGTTTCGTCTGCCACCTGCATGCTCTGATTCTCCTCCAAAGATTTTCGCCGGCACTAACCACCGGAGGCCCGTTCCACGTGGCCTCCGAATTTGTTGCGCATCCCAGACAGCATTTTCTCCGCAAAGGTGTGTTCCTGGCGCGAGCGGAAGCGCGTGTATAGCGATGACGACAACACGTCGCACGGCACGGCTTCTTCAATGGCGGCCATAATGGTCCAGCGTCCTTCGCCTGAGTCTTGCACAGTACCGGTGAATCGGGACAGATTGGGATCCTCGGTGAGCGCCATGGCGGTCAGATCCAACAACCACGATCCCACTACGCTTCCGCGGCGCCAAAGTTCAGCGATATCGGTAAGGTCGAGGTTGTAGCGGTGATCCTCCGGCAACTCCTTGGAAGTGGCGTTCTTCATGATGTCGAAGCCCTCGCCATAGGCTTGCATCAAACCATATTCGATGCCGTTATGCACCATCTTCACGAAGTGGCCGGCGCCGGACGGTCCGCAATAGAGGTAGCCTTGCTCGGCGGTACTTTTCTTGCCTTCGCGTCCCTGAGTTGGAGGAGTGGTGCCCACGCCGGGCGCGAGCGTCTTGAAGATCGGGTCTAGACGATCGGCGGATTCCTTGGATCCGCCCAGCATCATGCAGTAGCCGCGTTCGATGCCCCACACGCCACCGCTGGTGCCGACGTCCATGTAATGCAATCCCTGTTCCTTCGTTATTTTCGACCGGCGGATGTCGTCTTTGAAGTAAGAGTTCCCGCCATCGATGATGGTGTCGCCCGGTTCCATCAAGCCAGCCAACTTCATCACCGTACCCTCGGTGGCAGCGCCCGCCGGCACCATCACCCAAGCGGCACGCGGCTTAGTGAGTTTTTGGACGAACTCCTCCATGGACGCTGCGCCTGTGGCGCCTTCCGATACCAGCTCGCTGACGTTGGCGGGGTTCAGGTCGAACACTACGCACTGGTGTCCGCCTCGCATTAGCCGGCGCACCATGTTGGCGCCCATCCTTCCCAGACCGATCATTCCGAGTTGCATAGTTGCTCCCTTTTATTCGTCCCCGTGGGGCAAGTCTCCGACTTGCCAGGTCAGGTGTATATCAACTTCGCTAAAGTTGCTAGGCCGCTTTCAACATCGTCCAGATGCACCCGCAGGGCGCGCCGATTACGTTCCGCCAGCACCTGGAAATCGCCACGCGCTTGCGACGCTTTCACCACACCGAAAGTATACTTCTGTCCGGGCACCGCAAGATCAGTCTTGTCGTTGCAAGTTACCTGCAGAAAGACGCCGGAGTTGGGCCCGCCTTTGTATGCCTGCCCAGTGGAATGCAGGAAGCGCGGACCAAACCCGAGACAGGTTGCGACGCGCTTCTTGTCGCGTACCGCGGTACGAATATCCTGCAACGTTTTCTCGTGCGCTGCATTCATTTGCACATAGGCCAGCAGCGCGAAATAATCGCCTGCTTTGATCCGGCCCAGATGCGCACGAAGATAGCCGGCTAGCGTCTTATCGTTGCCCACCGCTGCCGCAAGTGCGGCCGCGTTCTTCTCATCAGTGAACAACTGGATGCCGTTCTCGGAGAGAATCGCAGTTTCCGCCGGCAACGATCCGCTCTTCTCGTATTCAGCAGTGAGCTTTTTCGTTGCGATCTTGCTGGCTTCCACATCCGGTTGATTGAAGGCATTGATCCCGATCACGGAACCCGCCACAGCGGTTGCGAATTCCCAACGGAACATTTCCTGGCCCAGATTGTAGGTGTCGCTCAGGGCGATCCGTACCACGGGATGCCCGGCCTTCGCCAGCGCATCGGCGGCGGCGTCCTGCGCGGGATCCGCTCCATTTTCGAGGCGAATGTAAGCGAAGACGCGATCGTTGCCATATACTTCAGGCGGCCCCAGCCGCTCGCGGTCCACCGGGATAATTCCCTTGCCTTCTTTGCCTGTGGATTCGGCCAGCAACTGTTCGAGCCACGCCCCGAAATCCCAAATGCCAGGCGAGGTGATGAGCGTCACTTTGTCGCGGCCGCTCTTCGCCGCCAAGCCCAGGATCAACCCCAACTGCGCGCCGGGATTCTTGTCCACCGGAAGGCAGGAGGAGCAGGCGATGGCCATGACATCGGCCTGATCCAAAAATTTAGGAGCGTCGATGCCCATCACGGCCGCCGGAACCATGCCGAAATCCGAAAGCGCCGAGTAGCGTCCACCGATGCTCGGAACGCCGTGGAATATGTGGCGGAAACCATCCGCTTGGGCGATCTGCTCGAACTTCGAGCCAGGATCAGTAACGGCGATGAAGCGGCTGCCGGCTTTATCCGCGCCCACCACTTGCTTCACTCGTTCGAAGAAATATTGCTTGAAGATGTTCGGCTCGAGCGTAGATCCGGATTTGCTGGACACGATGAAAATCGTGTTGCCGATGTCGACTTTGTTTTCGAACGCCTTCAACTGCGCGGGATCCGTGGAATCCAGCACGAACAACTCCGGGTACCCGTCAATTTTTCCGAAAGTCATCCTGAAAACTTCCGGACACAGGCTGGATCCACCCATCCCGAGCAGCAAGGCATGCTTAAAGCCGGCGGTTTTGACGTCTCGAGCGACGTCGGCGAAATGCTGCTGGTTGGCGAGTTGATCCTCGGTGATGCCGAGCCATCCCAGCCAGTTGCCCTCATCCGACCCGGTCCAGAGCGACGCGTCGCGAGCCCACAACCGGCGCACCTTGCCGGTCATTTTCCAATCTTCAATGGCTTCTTGAAATTGCGTGTTGAGCTCCGCGGGCAGGCTATAGGTTTGCGGATCCACTTCGGCCTTCGAAGTGATTTTGCATTTGGCGTCTACCGTGTTCAACAATTTGTCAAAAGGCTCGGCGAACAATTTGACGGCTTGCGTTACCAGGTCGTCAGTAACTTTCTGCATCGAGACGCCGACCTTCTCGAGAGTTTCCATGGTGTCCTCGGCGGCGTCCAGATCCGCCTCCAGGCTGGCCTTGGGTTTGCCATGGTCGCGGAATCCGTCGAAAGTGGCGGGTGGAATGGTGTTGACCGTGTCGGGCCCGATCAACTCTTCGATATACATCACATCGGAGTAACTCGGATCCTTGGTGCTGGTGCTGGCCCATAACAGCCGCTGAGTTTGCGCGTTCTTTTTGGCCAGCGGGGCCCAATCGGTCCCGGCATAAATCTCTTTATATCGCTGGTAGGTGAGCTTGGCGTTCGCGATGGCAACCTTGCCCATCAGGCTCTTGAGGAGAGCCTGCTCTTGGGGGTCGCTCGAATTCTTCAGCCTGGCTTTCAAAATGGAATCCACCATGCTATCGATGCGGCTAATGAAGAAACTGGCCACGCTAGCCACATGCTGTGGATCGCCCCCCGATGCCGCGTAGGTATTCAACCCAGCGATGTAAGCCTGCGCAACTTTTTCGTACATCTCTAGCGCGAAAAGCAGCGTGACGTTGATGTTGATCCCTTCGCTGATGCACTGTTGGATGGCCGGAATCCCCTCTAGCGTGGCAGGAATCTTCACCATCAGGTTGGGGCGATTCACTGCCTTCCATAGCCTTCGGGCGTCCTTAATAGTGCCCTGTGTGTCCTTCGCCAGAAAGGGCGAAACTTCCAGACTGACGTAGCCATCGCGCATCTTGGTGCGCTCATAAACCGGACGCAGCGTGTCGGCGGCATCCTGGATATCTTGGATGGCCAGGATTTCATAAACTCCCATGGCGTCCAGATCCTTGCGCTTCTGCAACTCCAGCAAAGCGCCGGTATAGTCGCTGCTGCCGGTGATGGCCTTTTCGAATATGGCGGGGTTGGAGGTGACACCGCCCAGGCCATCTTCGTCGATCAAACGCTTCAATTCGCCGCTCGAGATTAAGCTGCGGCGAATATAGTCCAGCCAGACGGATTGTCCGTACTTGGTCAGCTCTCGAATGGGATTCATGGTCTTGGGTAGGGTTGCTGTTGGGACGCTCATTCAATCCTCGTTTCTGGTTTCTAGTTCCTGATTCTGGTTCCTGGTTTCTAGTTGGCGGCGCTTCTGCTATTGTTTCACGAACCGAACCAGAAACCAGAAACAAGAAACCAGAAACGTGTTATCGTCCCACGGCTTTGATGATTTCTTCCTTGGCCGCGGCCACCACGGCGTCGGGAGTAAACCCGAACTTCTTTTGCAATTCCTTGAGGGGAGCGGATGCGCCAAAGGTTTGCATGCCGATGCTGCGATAGGCGTAGCGTTGCCAGCCGAGTGTAGAGGCTTGCTCCACCGAAACGCGCGCCCTGACTTCGGGCGGCAGCACGCGATCCCGATATTCCTTGGGCTGCAGATCGAACAACTCCCAGGACGGCATGCTGACCACGCGCGTCTTGATCCCCTCAGCGGTCAGTTGTTCGTAGGCATCCACGCATAGCGAGACCTCGCTGCCGGTCCCAATCAGAATCACTTCCGGCTCGCCGTCCAGGGCGTCCGCCAGCACGTACGCTCCTTTGGTTAGCCCGGATGCCGGCGCATATTTGGTTCGATCGAGAGTCGGCATATTCTGGCGGGAAAGAATCAAGCAGACCGGCTTGTGCCGGAACTCCATAATCATGCGCCAGGCCTCCGCGATTTCGTTGGCGTCGCCCGGCCGTAGCACAATCAGTCCGGGAATGGCGCGCAAGGAAGTCAGTTGTTCCACCGGCTGATGGGTAGGTCCGTCTTCGCCCACACCGATGGAATCGTGCGTAAAGATATAAATTACGGGAAGCTCCATCAGCGCGCTCAGACGGATGGGCGCGCGCATATAATCGCTAAAAATCAGGAACCCCGAACCGAACGGCCGGATTTTCGTGGTCGACATGCCATTCAGGATTGAGCCCATGGCGTGTTCGCGAATGCCGAAGTGGAAATTGCGTCCCCCGTAATTCGCCGCTCCGAAGTCACCGGCGCCCTCGAACGTGAGCCGGGTTTTGGTGGATGGCGCCAGGTCGGCCGCGCCGCCAATCAACCAGGGCACGCGCTGGGCGATGACATTCTCCACTTTGCCGGATGCGTCGCGGCCAGCCAGGCCCTTCGCGTCCGCGGGAAAGAATGGAATTTCGCGATCCCATTCGTCCGGTAGCCGCCGGTGCTGCATTTTGAAAAGATGATCGGCCATCTCCGGGAATTCGCGGCTATACTCCCCGAACATCGTGATCCAGGCTTCGCGCGAGTCGTGCCCGCGTTGTCCCATCAACTCCGCGAAGCGTTCATAGACGCCGTCCGGAACCAGGAACTTCGCGTCTTCCGGCCAGCCGTAATTCTGTTTGGTGAGCCGGATCTCCTGCTCGCCCAGCGGTTCGCCATGCGCGGCGCTGGTGTCCTGCTTGTGCGGCGCGCCATAGGCGATGTGGCTGTCAACGATAATCAACGTCGGCCGGTCGGTGGTGGCTTTGAATACTTTGAAGGCACGCGCGAGCATGTCCTGATCGTTGGCATCGCCCACACGCGTGACATTCCATCCATAACCAATGAAGCGCGTGGCCACGTCATCGCTAAATGCCAGCGCGGTGTTGCCTTCAATAGTGATGTGGTTGTTGTCGTATATCCAGCATAGGTTCGAGAGCTTCAGGTGGCCGGCGAGGGAAGCCGCTTCGCCGCTCACGCCCTCCATCATGCAGCCATCGCCCGCCAGTGCGTACACCGAATAGTCGAACATGTCGAAGCCCGGGCGATTGAAGTAGTGCGCCATCCACTTGGCGGCGATCGCCATTCCGACACTGGTGGCCACGCCTTGGCCCAGCGGTCCGGTGGTGGTCTCGATGCCGGAAGTCCAGCGATATTCCGGATGGCCGGGGCACTTGCTATTCAACTGGCGGAAATTCTTGATATCCTCCAGCGGCACGCTCAACTCACCTAGCGTTTCGTACTCCGGATTCACCGCCTTCACCTTGGCCAGGTGCAGCAGCGAATAAAGCAGCATGGATGCGTGGCCAATGGAGAGCACGAAGCGATCCCGGTTCGGCCAGATCGGATCGTCCGGATCGAACCTCAGGAACTGCTGCCACAGGCAATAGGCCACGGGAGCCATGGCCATGGGGGTTCCCGGATGGCCGGAATTGGCTTGCTGGACAGCGTCCATGGCCAGAGTGCGAATGGTATTAATCGAGAGCTGGTCAATGTTGGCCGAAGCCGGTTGAGGTTGCGCGTGAGGTTGGGCGGACGTAGACATCACTACCTATCATGCACCTTTTTCAGCAATATGGAACTCCGGGATTCAGGGGCCGCCGGGAGAATATGATACTGAGTTTCGCTATCGCGGGGCCGTTATTTCTTCAGGCTCCCCACGTAGGCCACCACGTTGTCCAGGTCGGCGCCGGTAACGCTGGTCACTGGCTTCATCTTGCCCTGTCCCTTGGTAACAACGCCTTTTACGTCGGCCGTAGTCGCGCTAAGCGGCTTCATTTCTACCTTCATCGCCTTGGCGATGGCTGGGTTCCCTTCACCTTCGGCCCCGTGACAACCCTTGCACTTGGTCGCGAACACAGCTTTTCCGGCGGCTGCATCGGCGGCTAGCGCGCTAGTTGCGGTCAACGCCGCGATCATCAAACAGGTAAGTTTCAAGTTATTTCTCCCTTAACGATTCTAGTTCAATGCTTCGGCGTTTGGAATTCGGCCGCCAATCGCTTGGGCGCCACATTGCGCCACGCACTAAGAAGCGCTCCCCGCACCCGAGCCTTCTTGGCAGCTTTCAGGCACACGCTGGTTGCACCCTGGCGTCCCCAGCCGCCCTTCACCGGTACGAATACGGCCGGCTCCGCCTTGCACAAGATATCCTGCTGCTCCCCTGGAAGCTTGACCATCGCCCACTTCTCATCGGGATAGCCCAGCGTCGCGAAAATCTTCCCGCGAACTCGAAAATCCGGATGTGCCTGGTGCGAGCTTTCCGCGGCTTCGGGAAGCTGCAATGCCATTTGCCGAAAATCTTCAGGGGTCATGGCTGACACGTCGATTCAGGCAGCGATTCAAGGCTGCGATTCAAGTACATTAGCACAAGCGGCTATACTTCAAAATGGATGGGCGAAGCCAGGAAACAGATCGTTATTCTCGGCGGAGGCTTCGCCGGGATCTATACCGCGCGCACTCTCGAACGCATGCTGCGGCCCGACGAGGCCGACATTTGCCTGGTGAATCGCGAGAATTATTGGGTCTACCAACCGATGCTGCCGGAGGTAATTTCGGGCTCCATTGCGCTCATGGATGTGGTCTGCCCCATCCGCCGCCTGTGCCCGCGCACCAACTTGGTAATGCGCGAAGTAGAAGACATCGATCTGAACGACAAAATTGTGACCGTCAGCCCCGGCTTTCGTCCGCGCGCAAAAAAGATTCCTTACGACTATCTGGTGATCGCGCTCGGGGAAGTGACCAATTACTACGGCATGCCGGGAATGATCGAAAACGCCATGCCCTTCCGCACGCTCGCGGACGCCATCGCCATCCGCAATCACGTCATCCATGTGCTGGAAGAAGCCGACGTCGAAGACGACGCGGATTTACGGCGGAAACTGCTGACCATTGTGGTGGGCGGCGGCGGATTCTCGGGAGTCGAAGTGGTGGCGGAGCTCAACAACTTCATCCGCGAAGTGAAGAAAAACTACATCCGGCTGCGCGACGAACAGGCGCGCTGCGTATTGGTCCATTCGCGTGGGCGCATTCTCCCCGAGATGGCCGACCCACTGGCTCTGTTTGCCCAGAAGATCCTCAAGAAGCGCGGCGTCGAGATCATTTTGAACGACCGGTTGGTGGCTGCAACGTCGGAAAGGGCCATACTGAAATCCGGAATAGAGATCCCGTGCAAAACCATCATTTCCACGGTTCCATCCGCCAGTCCGCCAGTGCTTCAGAAGCTGGATTGCGCCAAGGATAAGGGCAGCTTGGTGGTGAATACTGGCCTGGAGCTGCTAGGGCGGGAAGGCCACGTTTGGGCCTTGGGCGATTGTGCGTCCATCACAACCGTATCCGGCAAAGTGGTTCCCCCAACCGCGCAACACGCCGTGCGCGAAGCCACCACATGCGCCACCAACATAACAGCCGCTATTCGAGGCGGTAAGCCGTCGCTATTCACATTTGAAGGCTTGGGGACGCTCGGCTCGCTCGGCCACGGCTCGGCGGTGGCGCAGATTCTCGGGGTAAAAATTTCGGGATTCCTGGCCTGGATGCTCTGGCGGAATATATATCTGCTCAAGATTCCCGGCTTGAAATCGAAAGTCCGCATTGGGATCGATTGGTTC
>DASYNU010000119.1:0-44382 GCA_036008345.1 Bryobacteraceae bacterium | reverse complement strand
TTTCGAAGCGGCGGTGGCCTGAGGCATAACCGGCGAGAACATCGAACACGTCGGCTTCCCGGAATTCGACATTCGGGATTTGATTGGCGGCGCGGTTTACCTCTGCGGCTTTGAGGCTGGCCTCGGAACTATCTACTGCTTCCACGGAATCGCAATGGGATGCCAGGTGCAGCGCGAAGCCGCCGCTTGAAGTAAAGCAATCCAGCGCCCGTCCGTGCGCATAGCGCGCCGCAGCCAGATAGTTCTCGCGTTGATCCAGGAAAATGCCGGTTTTTTGACCGTGGAGAAGATCGGCTTCGAGCTTCAGTCCGTTCATCGCCACTTCAATGCTGCCGGGAACTTCACCGGCCAAAATGCCCGTTTGAAGTGGCAGGGCTTCCTTCTTGCGCACAGCGACATCGTTGCGCTCGACGATTCCAAGCGGTTGGAACAGTTCCTCAATCGCGCTTACTATTTCGGGCTTGGCGCGATCCATGCCCTGGTCGAGCGTCTGCATGCTGATGTAATCGCCGTAGCAGTCAATCACCAGGCCCGGCAACTGATCCGCTTCGCCGTGCACCAGACGATAGGCGCTAGTGTTGGTCACAACCCTTTTGCGATAGGCTTCGGCTGCTTGGAGCCGGTGCAAGTAGAACGCACGGTCAATGGTCTCGGCGCGAGGAGACAGCAGACGCAGCGAGATTTGCGACGAGTTGCTGTAGTGGGCCGTCCCGAGCGTCTTGCCGTTCGGATCGATTACCAGGACGGCATCGCCGGCCGCTGCCTGGCCGCGATCCACGACATCGCTCGCGAAAATCCAGGGATGGCCGGAAGCGAAACGGCCGGCCGCCTTCCGGCTGACGCGTACTGTTTGCAAGTCTTCAGTTTACTCGTACCACAAGCAGCGGTTGCTTAGAAGCCTGGATCAAATCAACAAAGGCACCGTCTCCCTCACGGTCGCGGTTCGGTAACAAACGATCGTTTCCGAACCGGTGGCTTCGCTGGGTTTCTTACTTCACCGGCACCAGCACCGGGCGGCTGGAAGCTCCGCTTACGCTGACGATCACTGGCTGATTTTTCGCGGTCAGGCTTGCGGGAACCTGCGCATTCACTTGATAGAGACCCACGAATCCCGCGGCCAATCCGCTGAAGCTAACCGGGGCCGCGACTCCGCCGACTGTGACAGTGGTGGGAGCGACGGTCGTTTCCTTACCGGAACCCGCCGCGCCGTCAGCAATGGCCGGAGAAACCGCGCCGAGATTGGTGCAGAAAATCAGCACCACCTCGCCCGGGGAAACCGGATGCCCCGTGTCCGCCAATTGGTAATTAGCGTGGAGCACAACTCCGAACGTCACACTTCCAACGTTGTAAGCGAAAACTCCTGGCTGCGCGGCCAGCACTGGAACCGTGACGGTGGGACTCAGGGCGCCGTTATTCACTACTTGCAATACAGCGCTGGATTTCCCGGCTAATTCCCAAGGCACTTGAAAATTGATCTGCTGCTGGCCATTCACGTTGTCAACGGCGAATATGGGCGCGCTCAGCGTGTTATCGATTTTCACTGAGGTATTCAAAAGTTGAGTGGCCAGCGGCAGTCCGGAGGCCAGGTTGATGCCTTTGCCGGATGTCAGGTTCGACCCGAAGAGCGTGGCCATGCCGCCCGGAACCAGGCCGCCGGAAGCGAAGCTGGCCGCGTTGACGATGCCGAGCGGGCCGTTGCCCACTAGAGGACCGGAGGGAGTGAGCTTGCGAATGCGGTTGTTGGTGCGGTCGGCAATCCAGATATTGCCGCTAATGTCGATCGCGACACCGTAGGGATCGTCGAGCTCGGCGGAGTCGCCGGGGCCACCGTCGCCGGAAAAGCCGATCGTATTAGTGCCGGCGATGGTTGAAATGACGCCCAATCCATCCACCATGCGGACTACGTTGTTGCTGTCATCGGCGATGTAGAAGTTCCCCGAGCTGTCCGTCGCCACGCCGGTAGGAGAGTCTAACAAAGCGGATGTGGCCGGTCCAAGATCGCCGCTGTATCCGCTATTGGTGCCTGAACCAGCGACGGTGTTAATATTTCCATCCGCGTCCACCAGGCGGATGCGGTTGTTGTTGGAGTCAGCGATGAGCAGATTGCCCGAGCTGTCGAAAGCGACGTCCCAGGGGTAAGACATGGTGGCCGAAGTGGCCGGTCCGCCGTCACCCGTGAAGCTTCCGTTATTACAGGGATTTAAGCAAACGGGGCCACTGCCGGCCACAGTGGTGATGTTGCCTCCGGACACTTTACGGATGCGGTGATTGGAGGAGTCCGCGATATAGAGGTTACCGGAAGAATCGAATGTCAATCCGGTGGGGCTATTCAAGAGCGCCCCTGTGGCGGCTCCGCCGTCGCCGTTGAAGCCGGCCGTATTGGCGGTGTTCACGACCGTATTGATGTTTCCGTGAATGTCGACTTCACGGATCTGGTTTTCAGTAGCGACGAAGAGGTTTCCTGAGCTATCCACGGCCACGGCAACGGGCGAGTCAAGACCGGCCGATATTGCGGGTCCGCCGTCTCCAGAAACGACTGAGGATCCTGTGCCCGCTATGGTTGAGATGATGCCACTGGGAGTCACCTTTCGGACTCGGTTATTATTTACATCCGCGATGAAAAGGTTCCCGGTGCTGTCCCAGGCCATGCGATCGGGGAAGAAAAGAATAGCGTCGAGGGCTTTGCCGCCGTCACCTTGATCGTGGCCGGCGCCCGCGAACTCTGAGATTAGTCCTGCGTTGACCACTCGAATGCGCTGATTAGCGGTGTCAGCGATGTAGACTGCGCCGGAGCTATCCACCGCAACACCCGCTGGATTGTTCAACTGCGCAGCCGGAGCCGGCCCACCGTCGCCGCTATAGCCCGCGGTGCTGCCGGCTAGCCGGGTGATAACCGGAGTGGGTCCAGCGGTGACCTTGCGGACGGAGTTGTTGGAGCCATCCACAATGAACAGGTCGCCTTGTGCATCGATAGCGATGTCAAATGGACTGCCAAGAGTAGCCGCGGTAGCCGGTCCGCCGTCCCCGGTGGCGCCGAACCCCCCGGTTCCTACAACGGTGTTGATTATGCCGGTCTTGGCTGATACTTCGCGGATATTGTGGTTGAACGCGTCGGCAATATAGAGATTCGCTGCGCTATCGAAAGCGAGGCCGCAAGGATTTTGGAGAGTGGCCGAAGTGGCCGGACCTCCGTCACCACTGTTCCCGGTTTTTCCGAGTGTGCCGGCGACAGTGGTTAGGATGCCGTTCGCAACCGCAACCTTCCGGACAGCGAAATTGGACACGTCAGAGAAATAAACGTTGCCGGCCGAATCCACCGTCAGGCTGCCGTTCGCAGTCAATCCCAACATGGCTTGGGTGGCGAGGCCGCCGTCCGGGGAGGAACCAGACTGTCCATTGCCTGCCAACGTTGTGATGATGCCGTTCGTGTCCACTTTCCGAATTCGGAAATTGTCAGCGTCGTAGATGTATACGTTTCCCGTCGAATCAACGGCTACACCACTGGGATAATTGAGTTGCGCCGTGGTTGCCGCGTGGCCATCCCCGCTGAAGCCCTCCGTTCCCGTCCCGGCAATATCGGTAACGCGGCCAGCGCTGATCTTGCGAACGCGATGGTTGTTGGTGTCCACGATATAGACATTGCCTTTGGTGTCCACGGACACACGTTCGGGAAAGTCCAACAATGCCGCAGTTGCTGGTCCCTGATCGCCGGACGGATACTGGCCGACGGCCGTGTTGATGGTGAAGGGATAGAGTTGGGCCGTGGCTCTTTGCTCTATGCAGAAGCAGAGAGTCGCGGCCAGCGCTGCGGCGGACAGATTTCTATACAAGCATCACCGCCCTATTTTACCGGCAACTGCACTGTCTGGCTGGAAACGCCGCTGATGGTGAGCACCAAAGGCTGGTTGCCAGACGCGAGGCCGGTAGGAATCTGAACGTTCACCTGGTACAGGCCGACGAAGCCAGGCGCTGTTCCGTGGAAGCTGATCGGAGCGTTCTGGCCGCCTAACGTAGCAGCCGGTGTGGCGACGGTAATTTCAGCGCCCGTTCCAGCCTCGCCGTCTTTAAGAGCCGGAGAAATGGCTCCCAGGTCAACGCAATAAATCAACACAGTCTCGCCCGCCACAATGGGATGGGCGCTATCTGCCAATTGGAAATTCGAGTGAAGGACAACCCCGAAGTTGGTGCCTCCGACATTGTAGGCGATGACGCCCGGCTGCGCGGCCAGTACCGGAACTTGCACGGGCAAGCTGGAGACACCGTTGGTCTCCACCTGCAGCAATACGCTCGCGAGAGGAGCAACCTCCCAGGGCACCTGGAAGTTGATCTGTTGGGAGCCGTTCACATTGTCGACCGCGAAAATGGGTGCGTTGTAGGTGCCGTTGAATTTCACGCTGGTTTTCAAGAACTCCGTTCCGAGCGGCAACCCCGATGCCAGATTGATTCCGGCCGCGGTGGTCAGGTTGGATCCAAAAAGAGTGGCCATCCCGCCGGGAACCACTCCGCCGGAGATGAAGCTGGCGGCGTTCACTACCGATTTAGCATTAGGAACCAGAGGATTCGTCGTAGTGAGTTCGCGGACGTGATGGTTGAGGCTATCGACGAAGATTACATTCGCGTTGGGATCAACCAGGATGCCCCAAGGTTTGTTGAGCTCGGCGGATGTGCCTGGTCCGGCGTCGCCGGCGAAGCCTGCCTTATTGTTACCGGCGATGGTATTGATATTGCCGAAACCGTCTACTACGCGGACGACGTAGTTAAACGAGTCGGCGATGAAAAAGTTTCCTGCAACGTCGGCGGCCACGGCCAGCGGCTCCCGCAACAGGGCAGCCGTAGCCGGTCCACCGTCGCCGCCGTATCCGGCCTTTCCACCCGTTCCAGCGACGGTGTTGATAACTCCCTTGGTGACCTTGCGGATGGAATGATTCGCGGAATCTGCGATAAGAAGATTTCCATCGCTATCCAACGCAACTCCGTAGGGGAACGCCAGGGTGGCCGAAGTGGCTGGTCCACCATCTCCGCTGAAGCTCCCGACATTGCAGGGACTCAGGCAGGTCCCCCCGCTCCCCGCAACGGTGTTGATGTTGCCGCCCGTAATCTCGCGGATACGGTGGTTGTAAGCGTCGGCGATGTACAGATTACCCGCGGAATCCAGTGCCAAGCCCTGAGGCGTGTTCAACAAGGCCGCTGAGGCGGGTCCGCCGTCGCCGCTGAATCCAGGTGTGCCGCTACCAGCTATGCGCGTAACAATCCCTTTGCTATCTACTTTCCCGACCAGGTGGTTGGCCCCTGTGAAATACACGTTGCCAGAGCTATCCACTACCACGGCTTGAGGCGCGCCGACTTTGGCGAATGTGCTGATTGTGCCATCCAGCGCCACCTTGCGAATCTCATTATTATTTGTGTCGGCGATGTAGAGATTCCCGGCGCTATCCTCAGCAACGCTTTGCGGGAAATACAAATAACCTGCCGTGGCTTTCCCCCCATCTCCCTGAGCGTGGTCGGCCCCAGCCACCTCATTGATGATTCCCTGGCTTACGGACCGAACTCGGTTGTTCAACAGATCGGCGATATAGACGGTGCCCGAGCTGTCCACAGCCACGCCGGCCGGGTCTTGCAACTGGGCGGATGTCGCTGGCCCCCCGTCTCCACTGAAGCCGCCTCCTAGTGAAACTTTTCCGGCGATGGTGCTGATGGTGGGATCGGATCCAGTGGTGACTTTGCGGATTTCGGCGTTGGAAGTATCGGCAACGTAGACGTTCCCCTGGGCGTCCACTGCGACACCGAACGGGTAGTTGAGCGATGCGGTAGTGGGCGGGCCGCCATCGCCGCCAGAGCCGGGGCTGCGGTTACCGGCTATCGTCTTAATCAAGTGCGTCGTAGCAGACACTTCTCGGATTTCATGGTTGTACGTGTCTGCAATGTAAAGATTGCCGCTGGAGTCAAACGCGATGCCGAAAGGAAAATTGAGTAGTGCGGAAGTAGGCGGAAATCCGTCGCCGAGGCTGCCACCCAGGCCGTTGGTTCCCGCGATTGTGGTGATTATGCCGGTGCTCACTGTTACCTCGCGGATCGCGAAGTTGAGTGTGTCAGCTATATAGACGTTGCCGGCCGCATCCACCGCCAAACCACCGCCCACGTGTAAGCCTAGCTTGGCTTCGGTGGCTGGCCCGCCATCACCAGTGCCTCCGCCCGATTCGGGTGTGCCGGCAATGGTACTGATGTTGCCGTTTATATCCACTTTGCGAACTACTGCATTGGCGACGTCAGTGAAATACACGTTGCCGGCGCTGTCGGTGGCTACGGTGCCAGGACCGTTCACTTGCGCGTTAACCGCGGCGCTTCCAGCTCCGCTGAATCCGGCGATCCCGGTCCCGGCGATGGTCGAGATTACACCAGTGGAGAGCACGATCTTGCGAATCCGGTTGTCAAGATAGTCGGCGATGTAAAGATTGCCCTTCCCATCCAAAGCCACGCCATACGGTAGCGACAAAAGGGCTCGGGTCCCAGGCGCTCCGTCCCCGATCGGGTATTGGCCGGCCACGGTGTTAATGGTGTAGTTGTATTGTGCCGCGGCTCTATTCGCCAGACTCAAGGAAAGCGAAACGCTCACGACGAGCGCTGACAAAAATCTTCTCACCAGTTGCCTCCGGATCGGATGCCTTAGGGAATCCGCTCACCCTATACAGCGCAAAGCAATAGAGAATTGCGTCAGCTTTTCTTAGAGCTTGGAAAATCGATGTCGACCCATTCCCTACAACTTCAAACCGGAGTACAATGGCGTGCGATGTGTTGTTACAAGCTTCTCTTCCTTTTACTTCCCATTTCCGTGTACGGGCAACCCCAGTACATGATCCAGGATCTGGGTTCGTTGCCCAGTATGCCGTCCTGCACCGGCTCTGCCATCAGCCAGTCGGGAAACGTCACGGGATACTGTAATGTTGTGGGCGGTTCCATTTTTTTCGGTACGGCCTCCCACGGCTTCCTATATTCCAAGGGCGTCCTCACCGACCTGGGCCTAACCGGTAAGCCGACTGTTCCTACGGGAGTGAACGATTCTGGAACGGTTACCGGAGCGTACGTCACTATCAATCTGCAATCGGGTATCACGGTCGCGCCATTTATCTATCAGAACGGATCTATTCAAACGTTCACCGGAGTCCCGAGTAATGCCGGGCCCTTTGGACTTACCAACGCAGGGCAAGCCGCAGCGACCCAAATTCTTGCCGGGGGCTTCAACTTCTTTATCGCGAGCGAAGCTTACTTAGTCACCGGGAATGGCACTTCGGTGGCCCTCCCGTCGTCTGGGTCATCGCAAGGCGTAGCCCTTGGAATTAGTCCGTCCGGTGATTGGGTGGCAGGGGCCACGCCGAATGTGATCGAGCAGTCGCTGGCCTCCCTGAAACCGTCGCTTTGGCACAACGGAACATTTCAAGCACTGCCTCCAGTGCCCAACTTTGACTACGCCTCGGCTACCTGTGTCAACGATTCTGGAATGGCTGCCGGAGCGGGATTTACATACAATTTCACCGCGCTTCAGGATGCCAACGCAAATCAGCACGCAGTGCTGTTCGCGAATGGCACGGTTACCGACCTGGGAACGCTTTCAGCCGATAAGAACAGCGCCGCCCTGGGAATCAACAATTCGGGCACTGTGGTGGGATTCAGCACCTCTCAGACTCCGGACATATCGCTCTTTTTCGCGCCCCTGCTCGAGTATGCAGCATCCACATCCCACGCCATGGTTTACACCAACGGCACTATGTACGACTTGAACCGCCAACTGGTGAACGGATCCGGATGGTTGCTCACTACGGCAAGCGGGATCAATAACGCGGGCCAGATTGTGGGAACGGGGGTGATCCAGGAGCAACAGCACGCATTTCTGCTGACTCCGGTTATTCTTCCACAGATCAACGCGGTGGTCGGCGGAGGCCTCCACTCGCCGCCTGTCAACAGCATCTCCGCGGATGCATTGTTCACCATTTTCGGTACTGGTTTTGCCGATCCATCCGTGATGCGGAACGTAACGGGCGCTGATTTGATTAACAACGCGTTGCCCACGAATCTGGCCAACGTTTGCGTGGAAGGAGGGACCGCGCGTTGGGGATTGATCTACGTCTCAGCCACTCAGATCAATGCAGTGGCGGATCCGCTCGGGACCTCGGGAAACCTGCCTGTCTCTGTGATCACCAATTGCGGGCTTGCCAATGAGACTCCCACCGCGGCATTCCCGGTTCCCGTGGCAGCCGAAACGCCACAATTTTTCTTCGGCGCGGGAAATGAGATTGCCGCGGTGGAAGCTACGGGCGCTACCACCGGCGCCGCCATTACTCCTGCAACACCAGCGCACGCGGGCGATATATTAACAGCCTACGGTACCGGTTGGGGCGCTACCAAGCCAGCCGCTGTGGTGGGTAGTCTAGCGGCCACCGGGGCCGATATCACAGGGAAGTACACGCTGATGGTGGGCGGCCAGACAGCGGTTGTATCTTATGCCGGCTTGTCGCCAACCTTCGCCGGGCTTTACCAGATCAACTTCACGGTGCCGTCGGGTCTTACGGCAGGTAACCAGCCGATTGTGCTGACTATTGACGGTGTTGCAACCCCAACGGGAGCGCTCCTGGCAGTTCAATAGATGGCCCGGTCGGGCGCGTGAAGTAGGTACCTTCCACTAGGGAGTACTAAACAGCAAAACCTTAGACTCGATACCAGCCTAACGTTACGGTTCCTGCCAGCCGATGAGAAACAGGTAGGATCAGGTCCGCGTATTAACCAACCAAACCTGCCCTAACGCTAAACGGGGAACCGAGTGAAGATTTTAATCGCAGATGACAGCCTGGTCTCGCGGCATCTGTTGGAAGCCACCTTACGCAAGTGGGGCTATGAAGTAGCTGTGGCTTGCGATGGAGAAGAAGCGCTTGCGCTGCTGCAAAAGGACGACGCTCCGGCGCTGGCGATCCTGGATTGGATGATGCCCGGGATGACGGGTCTGGAAGTATGCCGGCGGGTCCGGGTACGCGCTCGAGAACCTTACACGTATATCCTGCTGCTAACATCGAAGAGCCAAAAAGAAGACCTCATTGAGGGAATGGAAGCCGGCGCCGACGACTACATTACCAAACCATTCGATCAGCACGAGCTGCAAGTCCGCCTGCGCGCCGGCACCCGGCTGGTGGATCTACAAGCAGAACTGTTGTCGGCACGGGAAGCTCTACGGGAACAAGCCACCAAGGATTCCCTCACGCATCTGTGGAATCGCAGTTCAATCTTCGACATCCTCTGCCGGGAGTTATCGCGCGGGCAACGTGAGCGCAGCCCGGTGGGCGTGGTGATGGTGGATCTCGATCATTTCAAGAGCATCAACGACAACTACGGCCACTTTGCCGGAGATGCCGTCCTTTGTGAAGCCGCGCGGCGCATGCAGAACGCGATCCGGCAATACGATTCCATTGGCCGCTACGGCGGGGAAGAATTCCTCATCCTGTTGACGGGTTGCGACGAAGAAGCCAGTTGGGCCCAGGCGGAACGCCTGCGTAAGCAACTGACACAGGTCCAGATGTCGCTACAAGAAAGCTCGGTCGGGGTCACCGCCAGCTTCGGGGTCACCACCGCGCTTCCGGATCAGCGCTGGACACCGGAGGAGTTGATCCACAAGGCGGACGAAGCGTTGTATCTGGCCAAGCGGCGGGGACGCAATCGGGTGGAGTTTCTGCCCCACGGTTCACCACCAGCGCCTGCCATCACAATCGCGGAAACAGAAACTGTGGTGAGATAGGCGTTGCGCGCCTAGAATTCAGAAACAAGAATCCAGAAGTCAGAATAAGGAAGGCTGATTTATCTCTTCTGCGCTACCTGGAAGTGGCTCAAGGTGCCTGCATAGTTCGCCACGCCCTTGTACAGCGATTCGGCCAGCCGTTGGCGATACTCGGCTTTCTTCATGACGCTTTCGTCGTGGGCGTTGCTGATGAATCCGATCTCAGCGAGCACTGACGGCATGGAGGCGCCGATCAGAACTACAAAGGGGGCCTTGCGCACGCCGCGATCGCGCGAGTGGGTATCGTTTTTGACCGAAAACGAGTAGAGCGCCGATTGAATGCGGTTTGCAAACTCACGCGACTCATCTACCTTATCCTTGAGTGCGATCTTCTCCAGCAGGTCTTGCAGCTCGAAAATACTTTTTTGCGAACCGGCGTTCTCGCGAGCCGCTAAATCCAGCGCGGCTTTCGACGTGGTGAAGTTCAAGTAGTACGTTTCCACACCGGCAGCGGCGGGTAGCGGCGAAGAATTCGCGTGAATGGAAAGAAACAGATCGGCCTTGGCTTGGTTCGCGATTTCGGTACGCTGCTCGAGTGGGATGAAGGTGTCATCCGAGCGCGTGTAGATCACCTCGCTATTCATCCGCTCTTCAATCAACGCACCCAGACGTTTGGAGACATCCAGCACCAGGTCCTTTTCGCGCAATCCCTCCGGCCCTACGGTACCTGTGTCGTGCCCACCGTGACCGGGATCGATGACAATCCGGCCAACCTTCAGACCCAGCACGCGGATCATGGAACGTCCACCTGTCGAGTTGCGTTTGGCCGGGAGTGCGGCCGTCTCAGGAGCCGGAGCTGGAACAAAAGCGGGAGAAGGCGCAATTGGCGAGACTGCCGGCGTTACTTTGGCCAGCACACCGCCCGGCGCCGGACGGACCGGTGGAGGCGAGAGTTTGGGAATGACGTTGGCTACGTCCGACGCAACGCCAGGGCGGGACGCCATTAGTGGCGGAGGATCCACGAGAACCGGGGTTGCACGTCTGGGATATGGCTCAATCGCGGCACGAGCCGGTGGAGGTGTAAACGAGCGATACTCGGGCGCTTTTGTTTCGGCAACCTCAGCTTCAATGGACGGCCGCGTGGTAGCTGGTGCGGGCGCGCCGGTGGCTCGAATCTCAATGATCAGCCGATTGGGATTATCCAGGTGAGATGTGGTGGCATCGGCGCTGCGTTCCAGATCCAGCACCACACGTGTCACGCCATGTTGCGTCTCGGCCACGCGGATTTGGCGCACCAGCGTGTCCGACACCGGGATGACCGTCATACCCTTGGGACCCAGCGTGGGCTTGGCGCCTACCAGATCGAAGAAGAGCCGTTCCGGATTTTCCAGGCGGTCCGAGCGAAGCGAAAAGTCACCGTCGGATTCGATGGCGATGCGGGTCACATCGCCGAGCGACCAGAAGCGAACCGCCGTAATGTGGTGCGGCTCAAGCCGGTCTCCAGCGGGAAGCGGGGACGCGGCTAGAAACAGAAGGATTAGAGCGCTGAGACACCAATACGCTCTGCACCTCAGGGCTTGCTCTTCGGCAGGCTGGCGGGGGAGATGGAGCATATCTGAATGATGAACCTATCGAGTTGCCAGGTGCAGCCGGCCCTCCGAATCTAGGTATTGAACTAAGTGCCGGGTTTCTTCCTCGACGGGCTTGGCCTCATCGGCAGCTTTGGCCGCTGCGCTGGACAGCTCTTCCGCGCGCTTCTTGGTTTTGCTATATCTAGCACCAACTTTATCCACATAGCTCTTGGTTTCCGGATACGGCGGCACATCGCCGTACTTGCTGACGGCGCCTTCTCCAGCGTTGTAGGCTGCAATCGCCAGCCGGTCATCCTTGAAGGTGTCCTGCAGGAACTTCAAATACCGGACGCCGCCCTCAATGTTCTGTTTGGCGTCGAACGAATTCGTCACGCCGAACCGTCGGGCGGTAGCCGGCATCAGTTGCATCAGACCCTGAGCGCCTTTCGATGACGTGGCGTACGGATTGTAATTGCTTTCCACCTGAATCACAGAATCCACCAGAAACGGGCTCACGTCGTGATTCTTCGCTGTCTCTTCCACCATACTCCGGACGTCAGTCCCGGAAGAGTCGCTATCGGCCAGCTTAGCCTTCACTACAACACTTCGTACCAAGCGGCCTGTGCGGGCATCGGATCGTACCACGGACACCGCGCGCGGGGCAGGCGAGTTCTGGAGCGCGGATTCGCCGTTTGCGCCCGGCAAAATCACGGTTGCCAAAACTACCGTTCCGAGAACAAGTTCCGAACAAAATCGCATCCTCTTGTTTTATCCGATTATAACCGGAATTCTCCAATCCGCAAGGGCCGGTCCTTCCGGGCCTGGCCGCCGGGGCCGGCTGTCAGAAAGCCCAATGCTATTATTCTCTCATGCCCTGGTCCGGATTCGTGCTGGCGGGCGGCGGGAGTTCCAGAATGGGCCGCGACAAAGCCATGCTGCCATATCGAGGAACCACGCTGGTGGAGCACTTGGCACGGATTGTGCAGGAGGCCGCCGGCGCCGTAGCATTGATTGCGGAGCCCAGCCGTTACCGGAGCCTCGGTTATCCGGTTTATCCGGATAAGTTTCCCGGCTGTGGGCCACTGGGAGGAGTCTATACCGCGTTGAGCGTATCCTCCACGGATTGGAATCTGATTGTGGCTTGCGACATGCCGGGCATTTCCGCGGAGGTTCTTCGGGCGCTGCTCGGAAGCGCCTCGGAATCGGGTAAAAAATGCGTTGTCGCCATTGGGCCCGCTGGCGAACCGGAACCGCTTTGCGCTGTTTACCATCGCTCGTGCCTGCCGGTGCTCGAGCGGGCGATGGAAGAGAAACGGTTTAAAATGAAGGATTTAGTGGCGGAACTGGACGCGACGTTGAAGCTGGTGAACGCATCCGCGCTGGCCAATGTCAACACGCCCGCCGAGTGGGCCGATTTCGAACCGAAGCCAACCAGATGACCGAAAAACTCCATTACATCGAATTCCGCCACGTTTATAAGACGTTCGATCACCCCGTTTTAGTCGATTCCAACTTCTACGTCGACGTGGGCGAAACCCTCGCCATCATCGGCCGCAGCGGCGTTGGAAAATCCGTGAGCCTGGGACACATCATGGGATTTATTAAGCCCGATAAGGGCCGGGTCTTTGTGTCCTATCAGGACATCACCGATTTTGACGAGGCTCAACTGCGCGAGATCCGGAAAAAGGTGACCATGGTATTCCAATCCGGCGCCTTGTTCGACTCGCTGACGGTGGCCGAGAATATTCTTTTTTCACTCGAGCTGCGTAGCGACTACGACGAGAAAAACAAGGAAGACGTGGTGGACGGGCTGCTATCGCTGGTGGATCTTCTGCAGTTTCGGGATGTCTATCCGGCCGACTTGTCCACCGGCCACAAGCGCGCCGTGGCCATCGCCCGCGCCCTCGCGGCGCAACCGGAGTGTATCCTCTACGACGAACCCACAACGATGGTGGATCCGATCATGTCCGACACGCTCATCAAGCTGATGCTGAAGTTGAAATACGATCTGAAACTGACGGGCCTGGTGGTGACGCACGATCTGGACCTGATGCGCAAGGTGGCCGACCGGGTGATGTTCCTCTATGAGGGCAAAGCCATCTATTTCGGCGCGGTCAAGGATCTGGAAAAATCGGATCATCCGCATATTCGCGAGTTTCTGGCCATGGACCGGGTGGAGTTGGTACCCGGCCAGTAGAGCGCTACCGAACCGCGACCGTCAGGGAGCCGGTGCCTGGATCATTCTTTCTCGCATTCTAGTCGACCAGTGATCGCAAATTCCTTTGCCGCTCCGCGAGCAAAAACTTTGCCAAGGCACCGACTCCCTGACGGTCGCGGTTCGGTAAGACCAAGGCACCGACTGCCTGACGGTCGCGGTTCGGGTAAGACCAAGGCACCGACTCCCTGACGGTCGCGGTTCGGTAAGACTATGAGAGGACGCGGCGCAAGGTCCGCAATCCTTCCAGGATCGCTCTGCGCTCGGCCGGTTTCGCGCGCTGCAGCGCTCCGGCCAGCGGATGCACAACTAGCGTAGGCAGCGTATCGCGCACATAGTCCCGCACCGCTTTGGAGGGCACAATCAGGTTCACGCGATGATCCTCCTTATCCTTTTGGCGCTCCACCAGCCCCTGCCTTTCGAGGCGATCCACGATTCCGGAAACGGTGCTGTGTGCGAGACCCACCTGACGGCTGGTTTCCTTCACGCTTAGCCCACCCACTTTTACTAAAGCTTGCATCACGCTACGCTGCGGACCCGTCAGCCCGCCGCGCGCGAACTCGGCTTCCACCGGCTGCTGCAGCGTGCGCCGGACGGCGTGAAGATGTTGATCGATCTCCTGCGCCATATTAATTAGTGCTTTATTTGGCTGCACCGAAGTCCTCATCAGATTACGAACGGGATCAGGGCCTTCACACGCTGTTGGTAGGCTGCATACTCGGCGCCGAAGCATTGTCGCATGAACTTTTCTTCGAGGCGCGATTTGGACCACCAGGCCAAGAAGGCGAGCGGCAATGCCACCAGGCCACGCACCTCGCCCAAAACCAGGGCGCTCCCGAGCAACCCCAGCAGAAAGCCCGAATAAATGGGATGACGAACCACCGCATATGGACCGCTCTGAATCAGTTGGTGCTGCTCTTTGATAGTGACGATCGCACTCCAGTTTCGCCCGAGAAACACGCGCGCCCATATCGCGAAGCCGGTCCCGGCGAGTGTCATTGCCAGACCGGCATACGCGATGACAGCAGAATTCGGAACGAACCGCCCGGCCAGCGGACCGATGGCGGTGATAGGGCTGAAGAGCAGTACAAACGCAACCGTGGCAAGTGAGATGTGCACGAGGCGCGATCCCGAGCTCTGGGCCTGTGCGGTGCGCTTGGTCCGGGCTGCACCAATCAGCCAGACGATGCCCACCGCAACCCAGGCGGCATCCACAAAGATCTGCAGATCCGGCTCCATATTTATCCGTCGTATACGACGCGTCGTATACGACTCAAATGTAACAAACGTGTTCCCGATTTGTCAAGAACTGTAAACGCCAAAATGAAGTAACGTAAAGAGAGAGTGCTTCGTCTGGTAGTTTTGCTTCCGATTTCTTTGTAAGGATTCCTATGTTTCCGTCTCAACGCGTCCGGCCAATGCTCTTAATGTTCGCCTGGCTGACGGCTTCGGCGTGGGCGCAACAGGATGCATCGCCAACGCCGCCAGCGTCCTCACCAACTAGCCCAACGCCAGTGCAACCGGGTCAAACGCAGGCGCCGCCCGACAAGCGTATCTTCGGGGTGCTCCCCAACTATCGCACCGCCAACGAAACGGCCGTATATACTCCCATCAGCGCTCAACGCAAGTTCGTCATTGGCCTCAAGGACTCCTTCGACTACCCGCTGTTTCTGCTGGCAGGCGCGTTCGCCGGACTGGGGCAATGGACCAACGAGAACCCGTCGTTCGGCCAAGGCCTGGCCGGGTACGGACGACGGCTGGGAACGGCATATGCGGACCAGGCCATCGGAAACATGATGACCGAGGCCATCTACCCTTCACTGCTTCGCGAGGATCCGCGCTACTTCCGGCGCGGGCATGGTCCCAAGTTGGGACGTGCCTGGTATGCGCTTACGCGCGTCATGGTGACGCGCACTGACTCGGGAGGAACCCGATTCAACTTCTCCGAATGGGTAGGGAATGCGACGGCGACTGCCATCTCGAACTCCTATTATCCCGACAATCGCAACGCTGGCGCGAACGTTGCCAAGCTCTGCGAACAGGTTGGCACCGACGCCATCTCGCAAGTGTTGAAGGAATTCTGGCCGGACGTCAAGCACTGGATGTTCCATCGTCACGAGAGTACTGTGTCGGTCATTCATTGAGGCTCAAGTTTGTTACAAAGGCCTGCTCATTTCTAACATCCCGATAGGCAATGTCTCGTGGGGGAATTCCCTCGCAACTCTCCACCCCAGCCGATTGTAGAAAGACACGGCTCGGACATTTGATTTCACAACTCGAAGCCGGGCTGTCGCGTGACCTCGGCCTAGGATCTCAGCCTCACCCTGAAAGAGCAGTTGTTGGCCGACGCCGTGGTTTCGATGCTCACTTAGCACCCATAGATCGCTGATCCACTGCTCACTCGTCAACACCATTCCGACGATCTTGGATTCCGAAACGGCCAGCCAGGCGAGTGACCAATCTTCGTCGCCGATGGGAAGTGGAGGAGAGGCCCACAGACCAGCGTAGACCTCATCGACCACCGTTTGCACCAACGCTTTCACGGAATCTCGTTCATGGGGCGTCGCCCTTCTGATGACCATCTCACGAAGGCGTCACGCCCACTCCAGAATCACCTTGCCGGTGTTGCCCGAACGCATCGCTTCGAAGCCTTTTTCGAAATCCTTATAAGAAAACCGGTGTGTGATCACCGGCCGGATATCCAAGCCGGATTCCAGCATCACCGTCATCTTGTACCAGGTCTCGTACATTTCCCTGCCATAGATGCCCTTGATGGTGAGCATATTGAAAACCACGGTGGTCCAATCGATGGAGATTTCCTTGGACGGGATTCCGAGCATGGCGATTTTCGCGCCGTGGCTCATGTTGGCGATCATCTCGCGAAAGGCTCCGGCATTTCCCGACATCTCCAGGCCCACGTCGAAACCTTCCTGCATGCCGAGTTCTTGCTGTACCTGCTGGAGGGATTTTTCGGCGGTATCGACGGCCAGCGTGACGCCCATCTTACGCGCTAGATCCAGCCGGTAGGGATTTTTGTCGGTGATCACAACATGGCGCGCAGCCGCGTGACGGACCACTGCTGCACTCATGATTCCGATGGGTCCCGCGCCGGTGATCAGCACATCTTCTCCCAGCACCGGAAATGACAGCGCGGTGTGAACAGCGTTGCCGAAGGGATCGAAAATGGCTGCGACATCCAGATCCACGTTCTTGTTATGGCGCCAGATGTTGGTCATTGGAACGGCGATGTAATCGGCGAACGCACCCGGCCGGTTCACGCCCACGCCCATGGTGTGCGCGCATAGATGGCGCCGCCCAGCCAGGCAGTTCCGGCAGCGGCCACACACCACGTGACCCTCGCCGCTGACAATGTCTCCAGGCCGGAAATCATTTACGTTGGAGCCGGTTTCGACGATCTCGCCCACAAACTCATGACCGATGGCCATGGGAACGGGGATGGTGCGCTGGGCCCACTCATCCCACTTGTAGATGTGCAGATCGGTCCCGCAGATGCCGGCGCGCAGAACGCGGATCAGGACATCGTTAATGCCGATGGAGGGCTTGGGAACTTCTTCGAGCCAGAGTCCCGGCTCGCGCTTGCTTTTGACCAGTGCTTGCATGGCAAAACCAGTCTGGCACGTACGCGGGCCGCGACGCACGAGTGCGCATTCCGAACCGAGACCGGAAGGGAGCGCTATGAGACAGCTACTGTCGTGGTAGCGCTCCCTTCCGGTCGCGGTTCGGTTGGTGGGTTGACGTTTAGTTGGTGTTGCTATATATTGGACTACGACATATGGCTACGCAACCGTTGGATCGCGAGTTGAAAAAAGGCAGCGCCGAATTGTTGATTCTCTCGCTGGTAGAAAGCCGTGCCCGGCATGGCTATGAGATCAGCAAGCTGATTGAAGACCGGTCTCAAGGTACGCTGAGCTTCCGCGTGGCCTCGCTCTACCCACTGCTCTACCGGCTGGAGGCGCGCGGCTGGATTCAAGGCCGCTGGGTGGAGAAAGCCGGGCAGCGGAGGCGGCGCTTCTACAAACTGACACGGGAAGGACGCACGGTGCTGGCGGCGCAGCGCCGTGGCTGGCAGCAGTTCGCCGAGGCCATTCGGCGCATCACGGGGATCGAATATGCCTGACTGGAAACAAATCGTCCGGGAACGATTGCAAGGATCGAAGCTCGACGGCGCCAGGGAATCCGAGATCGTGGATGAGCTGGCGGAGCACCTCGAGGATCGTTACAATGCGCTGCGTTCGGCCGGCGCCCCGGAATCGGAGGCGCGCCATCAGGCGCTCGAAGAATTGAACGGCAGCCAATTGCTGGCCGAGGAACTTCGCAAGTTTCGGCGTCCCGCTGGTCCGGAACCGATCGGCATACCGGCCCTTGGACACTACGTGTCCGGATTCCGGAGCGATATGAAGCTGGCGTTGCGCAACATCCGGACCAAGCCGGCGTTCAGCCTGCTGGTGATGGGCATGCTCGCCCTCGGCGTGGCTGGCAACGCCGCGATTTTCAGCATTTTCAACGGATTGTTCCTGCGTCCTTTCCCTTTCCCTGAAGCCGAGCGTCTGATCGATCTGGATGAAACTGCTCCCAAATGGAATCTGCACTACACGGGTATCTCGAATCCGGATTTGTTTGTCTGGCGGGAAAACAACTCCACCTTCGACGGGATGGCTTTTTTTGACAACAGCAGCTTCAACCTATCGGACAACGGTACGGCGCAACGCGTGGAAGCAGCCGCGGTCACCCACGATCTGTTGAAGGTTCTTGGATGGAAGCCGTTACTGGGACGAAACTTCCTTCCGGAAGAGGATCGCCCTAAGGGTCCGCATGTTGTTTTGCTCGGCTACACTCTATGGCAGCGAATGTTCCGGGGCGATCGAAGCGTTTTGGGGCACGTCTTAAAGCTCGACAATGAGCCCTACACCGTGATTGGCGTCCTTCCACCGGAAGCGGTATTTCCGGATCGAGCAGAAATCTGGGTGCCGCTCGGGGTGGATCGAGATCCCGCGAAAAGCACCGGCTGGTACCTCGGCGGCTTGGGCCGCTTGAAACATGGCGTCTCCACGGATCGTGCAGCAGCCGATCTGCTACGGGTCCACAAGGCTATGATTGCGGCCGGCTGGAAGGATAACGAGATTACATCGCCGATACTGACGCCCCTGCAAGACCGGTACCTGGGCGATTTTCGAATCGTCAGCCGTATCCTGCTGGGCGCGGTCGCGCTGGTATTGCTGATTGCTTGCGTCAACATCGCCGCGCTCATGCTGGTGCGCGGAGGCGCGCGGGCGCGTGAGATCGCTATTCGGACCGCCATCGGGGCCTCGCGCGGCCGGGTGGTCCGTCAACTGCTGACTGAAAATCTGGTGCTGGCGATAGCGGGCGGCATTCTGGGGGTCTTGCTCGGCAAGCTCTGCTTAGTAGGCATGCTCGCGCTGATGCCCAGCAACACTCTGCCGGGATGGATCAGCTTCTCCATGGATCCGCGGTTCGCAATTTTCTGTGTCGCAGTTACAGGCGCGGCGGCCTTGCTCTTCGGCCTGGGCCCCGCGTTCCAATCCGCGAATGTGGACACGCGTGGTTCCCTGCAGGATAGCGGCGTGCGGGCTTCGCTTTCGCGCGCGCGGCGCGGGACACTGCGTGCGCTGGTGGTATCCGAGATTTCGCTTGCGCTGGTCTTATTGGTTACTGCCGGATTATTGGTGGAAGCTTTTCAGAAAGTGCTGCATGTGGATCCCGGGTTCCGGCCGGAAAACGTGATTACTTTCGGCATCAGCCTTCCCGATGTGAAGTATAAAGAGGGCGCGCAGCGCGTTGCCTTCTTTGAAAACTTACTGGACCGTTTACGCGCGGTCCCCGGTGTTAAATCCGTGGGCGGGGCTACGGCAATTCCGCTCGGAGGGCACTGGGGCAATTTTTGGGAGGCGGAGGACAATCCGCCCCTGGGTGGGAACGACAAGAATCCGGTAACGCTGCAAGTGGTGGCCACTCCGGAGTATTTCGAAGCGATCGGCATGACTTTTCTGGCAGGACGCCCCTTCCGGCAGCAGGCGGAACCCAAGCATATTCGAGAGGTGGTGGTGAATGAGAGCTTTGCCAAACATTACTGGAATGGTTTGAGTCCAATCGGCAAACGAATACGACACTCCTTAGGAGAAAGAAAGCCTACGGACTGGTATGAGGTGGTCGGAATTACGCGCGACGAGAAGCACTATGGGCTCGAGCAGGAGATGAAACCAGGAGTGTTTCTGTCGCTGCGAGTGAATCCCGTGAACTGGATGAATATCGTGTTGCGTGGCTCTATTGAGCCCCAACTGCTGATTCCACCGGCGCGCGAGATACTCCGAGAAATGGATGCGGAGATTGCGATGTACGAAGTTCGCACCATGACCGAGCGGCTGGGCCGCTCACTGTGGGCGCGCCGGGCATATTCCTGGTTGTTCGCCGCATTCGCGGGGATCGCGCTGCTGCTTGCCGCGGCCGGCATCTACGGCGTGGTTTCCTACGCAGTCAGCCAGCGGACGCAGGAGATCGGCATCCGGATGGCTTTGGGCGCGCAACCCGGTCAAGTGTTGCGCGAGGTGCTGGGAAGCGGGATGGTCCTGGTGTGCATCGGCGTAGTGCTTGGCCTCGCGGGAGCATTCTGGTCGGTACGCCTGTTGCAGAGTTTGCTCTTTGGAGTGAGTTCCAGAGACCCGGTCATTTATGCGGCCGTAGTTGTGGGCGTGACCGCGGTGGGTCTGTTGGCGAACTTCGTGCCGGCCAGACGAGCCGCGTCGATAGATCCCATGCGGGCGCTGCATTTCGAGTAGCCACTGATTCGGGCCGCGAATGCACGCGAATGCACGCGAATAAGAATTTGGGTTGATACGCGTTCATTCGCGGCCAAAATGTTTCAGCTTGCCCCGCTGCGCGTCTAACTGGTGTCGACCTCGATGCGCAAATCGCTTACGATCAAAGACCTGCTCAAGCCCCACTCGAAAATCCTAGCGTTGGGGCTGGTTGCAGTAATCGGCGAAGGTATAGCCAACCTGCTGCAGCCCTGGCCCCTCAAGATTGTTCTCGATAACGTCCTCAAATCGCGCGAGATACACGGTTGGCTCAACGCTTTCATAAGGTCCACCGTCGGCACAGACCGGCTCGCGGCCTTGGAATTTGCCGCTGTGGCCGT
Organism: Bryobacteraceae bacterium; assembly: GCA_036008345.1. Classification (GTDB taxonomy): domain Bacteria; phylum Acidobacteriota; class Terriglobia; order Bryobacterales; family Bryobacteraceae; genus Palsa-89. Next base: position 23,665 of record DASYNU010000119.1, on the reverse strand, counting down.
TCTCGCCATTGCACTGATGGACGCCGTCTGCTCGTATACCGAGAAATACGTCACCACTAGCGTCGGTCAATGGGTGACGCACGATCTGCGGCTGATGCTTTATCACCGCATACAGCGGCTCTCGCTGGCGTATCACGATCAAACGCAAACCGGCGACCTGCTCAGCCGGGTGACCAGCGACATCGATGCTATTCAAAGCTTCATCGTCTCCGGATTATTGACCGCGCTGGTGAACAGCATGACGCTAGTTGGCATGGTCTCGGTGATGTTCTATATCAATTGGCGCTTCACGCTGATTGCGCTCTCGGTGGCGCCGGTACTCGCTGCCGTGGTGTTCACTTACACGCGGCGCATCAAGAAAGCCTCGCGTCAGGTGCGCAAGAAGGAAGGCGAGATCGTTTCCGTGATTCAGGAGGTGCTTTCCTCCATTCGCGTGGTGAAGGCCTTCGCGCGCGAAGATTACGAAGAGCGGCGTCTCGAAGAAGAGAGCCTGGAAGGCATCGAGATCGCGCTACGAGCCCGCGGACTGAAAGCCAAGCTGGCGCCCATCGTGGACATCATCGTCGCAATCGGCACCGCCATGGTTTTGTGGTTCGGAGCGCGCATGGCGCTGAATGGGACGCTTTCGGCGGGCTCGCTGATTGTCTTCATTTTTTATCTGGGCAAGATGTACAAGCCCATGCAGGAGCTTTCGAAAATGACAGACGCCTACTCGAAGGCGTCGGTGGGCTACGAGCGCATCAAGGAAATTCTGGACACCGAAGGCGGGGTGAAGGATATTCCGGGCGCCCGGCACGCTCCTTACTTCAAGGGCAGAATTGAATTCGACCGGGTCAATTTCAGCTACTCGCCGGATGTCCCCATTCTGAAAGACATCAGCTTCCACATTGAGCCGGGGCAGGTAGCCGCGCTGGTCGGTCCCACGGGCGCCGGCAAGACCACCATCATCGGATTGATTCCCCGCTTTTACGACCCGATCTCAGGAGTGGTGCGGATCGACGGCACGGACGTCCGCCAGTTCCGGCAGAAATCGCTGCGCCAGCAAATCAGTCTGGTGCTGCAGGAGACGCTGTTGTTTCATGGGCCCATCTGGAACAACATTGCATACGGAAAGCCGTCGGCCAGCCGGGGAGAGATTTTTCGAGCAGCCGAGTTGGCCAATGCTCACGAGTTCATCGAGAAAATGCCGGATGGTTACAACACCATCGTCGGTGAGCGCGGCATGACGCTATCCGGTGGGCAGCGCCAGCGCATCGCCATAGCGCGAGCCATCATTCGCGATACTCCCATTCTGATTCTGGATGAGCCAAGCTCCGGTTTGGACGCCGCGTCCGAGAAATTGGTTTTCGAAGCCCTCGATCGCTTGATGGAAAACCGGACCACCATTGTGATCGCACACCGGCTTTCAACCATTAGACGCGCGAATGTGATTTACGCCGTGAAAGACGGCGCCATCGTAGAGCACGGCACGCATGAAGAACTACTCAAGCTGGGCGGCCTCTACGCAGGCCTCTATGAATTACAGTTCCAGCGTGACGAAGAGACGGAAGCGCTGGGAGTCAAGAACTGAATAACCGATGAACCGATGAACCGAAGAACTACTTCCGCCGCTTCTTTGTACCAAAGTCCGGGCCAGTCATAGCGTTCATCTGAATCACCGGGATGAGCGAATGCTGGGGCGCCTCAAACGACCGGCGAGCCTGGAGGGTAAGCTCATGGTTCAGCGTCGAGACAAAGTCCTCGATCTGGCGTTGCATGGCGGCCATCTTTTCGCGCATGTTCAAGATGATTTCCACGCCCGCCAAATTCACCCCCAACTCGCGAGTGAGCTGCAGGATCACCTCGAGCCGCACCAGGTCTTCGTCCGTATAGAGCCGGGTGTTTCCTTCGCTGCGGGATGGCGCGAGCAACCCCTCACGCTCGTAGAGGCGTAGCGTCTGCGGATGGATCTGGTATTGCTCCGCTACGGCGGAGATCATGTACGCAGCTTTCGATCTGGCTTTTCTCATACCATGCTCCATATCGCGGCTCGCGGATCTTCTTTGTCCACTTGCGACAGCTCCCGCAGCAGCTCTTTGGTGCGCTCGTCATGCACCTTAGGCGCCTGAATCACAACCTCTACAATTTCGTCGCCGCGTTTGTTCTTGCGCGTATTCATGACGCCTTTTTCGCGTAGACGGAACTTCTGCCCGTTTTGCGTTCCTTGCGGGACTTTGAGAAGCGCGCGGCCATCGATGGTGGGAACTTCGATCTTGGCGCCCAAGCCGGCTTCAGAAACAGTAATGGGGACGTGAATCAGAATATCGTCGCCCTCGCGGCTGAAAAAGGCGTGCGGTTCCACTCGAACCGTGATGTATAGATCGCCCGCCGGTCCGCCATTTCTTCCCGCGTTGCCTTTTCCGGGTACGCGCAATCGCGAACCAGCCTGAGCGCCAGGCGGAATCCGCACGTCCACCACTTCGGTTTTCGACAGTCGGCCATCACCATGGCAGGTTGGACAAACATTGCGCAATCGGCCCTTGCCGTCGCAGCGTGGGCAAGTCAAACTGAACTTCATTGCGCCGGCCATCTGCGTTACCTGGCCGGTGCCATCGCACTCCGGGCAAACGGTTGTGGCACCGCCCACCGAGCCCGAGCCGCCGCAAGTTTCGCAAATCTCCTGACGCACTACATTCAGACGCACTTGAGTTCCGCGGATGGACTCCCAGAAATCGATGTTTAAACCGTATTCGAGATCGGAGCCTTTCTCGGAGACCGATGCTCCTTGTTCGCTTCGACGGCCACCGAAGAACTGGCTGAAAATGTCTCGAAACGCTCCGCTTCCGGCGCCACCACCGGAGTGCTCGGCGCCGCCCTGCTGATTCATATATTCCGAGAAATCGAACCCACCAAATCCCATGCCGGGCTCCGATTGGCCCGCTCCTCCGCCTGGTCCGCCGGGGGGAATGTGATCCGAATAGAATCCGTGCTGGTCGTAGACCTGGCGTTTTTTGGCGTCGCTCAGGACGTCGTAAGCTTCCTGAACTTTCTTGAAGCGTTCCTCGGAGGATTTGTCGCCGGGATTCAGATCGGGATGATATTTGCGCGCCAGCTTGCGATAAGTCTTGCGAATCTCGTCCTCTTTGGCGTCCCGAGAGACGCCGAGAACCTCGTAATAATCCTGTTTGGTTGAGGCTGGCATTTGCCGTTTCTCGTTTCTCGTTCCTCGTTTTCTCGTTTCCGGTGGGCCACAGGTACGCGCCCAACGAGAAACGAGAAACGAGAAACGGAACGAAGAGTCTTACTTTTTGTCTTCTACATCTACGAATTCCGCATCGACGACATCGTCCTTCTTGCCGTCTTTGGGCTTCGCGTCGCCGTCTGTCTGTGCGCCACCGCCGGATGCACCACTGCCTTGGGGAGGCGCTCCGGCGCTTTGGCTCGCGGATTTGTACATCGCTTCCGCCAGCTTGTGGCTGGCAGTCTCGAGCTTCGACGTGGCTTGGTTGATTTTGTCGATGCCGCCTTCGGACATGGCCTTCTTGGTCTCTTCGAGCGCGTCTTCTACCGCCTTGGCGTCGGAAGCGGCCACCTTGTCGCGATGCTCCTTCAGCATCTTCTCGATGTTGTAAACCATCGCGTCCGCGCGATTGCGCGATTCGATTTCTTCCTTCTTCTTGCGATCGTCGGAGGAATGCGATTCGGCGTCGCGAGCCATCTTCTCCACTTCGTCCTTGCTCAGACCCGAAGAGGATGTAATGGTGATCTTCTGCTCGTTATTAGTTGCCTTGTCCTTCGCGGTGACGTTCAGGATTCCGTTGGCGTCGATATCGAAAGTAACTTCCACCTGCGGAAGCCCGCGTGGAGCCGGAGGGATGCCCACTAGTTGGAACACGCCCAGCAGCTTGTTATCGGCCGCCATGGAGCGCTCGCCCTGGAAAACCTTGATTTCGACTGACGTTTGATTGTCCGCAGCCGTCGAGAAGATCTCGCTCTTGCGCGTGGGGATGGTAGTGTTGCGCTCAATCAGCCGCGTGAACACGCCGCCCAGCGTTTCAATTCCGAGCGACAACGGGGTAACGTCCAAAAGCAGCACGTCCTTCACTTCGCCGCCCAGTACGCCGCCCTGCACGGCCGCACCCACCGCGACCACTTCATCCGGATTCACGCTCTTGTTGGGTTCCTTGGCAAACAGATCGCGCACCTGTTGCTGCACCTTCGGCATACGGGTGGAACCGCCCACGAGAACCACTTCATCGATCTGCGCGGGAGTGGTCCCGGCATCTGAGAGAGCCTGCCGGCAAGGACCGCTGGCGCGATCCAGAATATCGGCCGTCATTTGCTCCAGCCGCGCGCGCGTCAGCTTCACATTCATGTGCTTGGGACCGCTTGCGTCCGCCGTCAAGAACGGCAGATTTATCTCGGTTTCCAGAACCGTGGAAAGCTCGATCTTGGCCTTCTCGGCCGCTTCCTTCAGACGCTGCAGCGCCATCTGATCTTTCGAAACATCCACGCCGGTTTCTTTCTTGAACTCCTGCACCAACCAGTCGATCACCCGCTGATCCAGGTTGTCGCCGCCGAGGTGCGTGTCGCCGTTGGTGGATTTCACTTCCACCACGCCATCGCCTACTTCCAAAATGGAAATGTCGAAGGTGCCGCCTCCGAAATCGTAAACTGCTATGGTCTCGTTCTTCTTCTTGTCCAAGCCATAGGCCAGCGCGGCGGCTGTCGGCTCATTGATGATTCGCATAACTTCGAGGCCGGCTATTTGTCCCGCGTCTTTGGTGGCCTGGCGCTGCGAGTCGTTGAAATAGGCCGGCACGGTGATCACGGCCTTGGTTACTTTCTCGCCCAGGTAAGCTTCCGCCGCTTCCTTGAGCTTGGTCAGAATCATGGCGGAGATCTCGGGCGGCGAATAGCGCTTGCCCATGATCTCAACGCGCGCGTCGCCATTTTCGCCGGCGACAACCTTATATGGCACCAACTTCATCTCTTCCGAGACTTCGTTGAACCGACGGCCCATGAAGCGCTTGATCGAATAAACGGTATTCTCGGGGTTCGTGACGGACTGCCGCTTGGCAACCGTGCCCACCAACCGTTCACCATTCTTGGTGAAACCGACCACGGACGGCGTGGTCCGGCCGCCCTCCTGGTTGGGGATAACCACAGCCTGCCCACCCTCCATCACGGATACGACCGAATTCGTCGTCCCTAAGTCTATTCCTATGATTTTACTCATCTTTCCTCAATCCTCCGGAGTGAGATTCCGGGTTGTTTAGTTTAGCCTGCTCCTATTATCAAACTTTAGTGTGTTGTTGTCAAGAGTGTAGGAAAGGCGCCGACTCCCTCACGGTCGCGGTTCGGCTACCCACGATCGTTACCGGACCGGTGCTTTAGAAACCAACGGCCCGGGCGCACTATTTCAATCCTGCTTACTTGGATGCGTTACTGGCCGGCTGGGATGGTCCAGATCAGCAGCGAAGACGTGTTGTCGTCCACCGCTGCCAGCGTCATCACGCCATCGTGATACATGGTTGCCAATCCGAAGGCGCCGCCCGCGGCTGGATCTACCGAGTATTCGGAAACGAACTGGCCATCCACGGTGAATTCCACCAGCTCGCTGTTCTGAGTCTGGTCGACGTTGACCACGTCGCTGTTCGAGACAATCAGATGGCCGTTGGGAGCTAGGGTCATCGCCAGTGCGCCGTGCAGATGCTTCTGATCCTGATAGATGCGGTATCCCATGCCACCGTCGGCTCCAATTTGTGAGGCATTCGGAATGGCGTAGATGGCGTTTTCAGAGCTGGCCGAGACGTACAGAATGTCGCGAGCCGAGTCAAACGCCAGACCCGTTGGCCCAACTTCGAGAGCCACCGGATCGCCGCGGTGGCCGTACCCGGACGAAATGGTCAGCGCTTTTTCGACCGAAACCTTGGTCTCGCTCACCGACAAATCCAGGCGGGTGATGGTGCCATTCAAAACGTTCGAGATGAACACCTGGACGAAGTCGCCGCGGTCATTCACCGTGAAATCCCAAGGTCCGTTGATGTTGTTCGAGTCCGGATGCGTCCAGATTACGTTTGCGTTCTTGTCGAGTGCGATCAAGGAGCCGGCTTGCGCCGTGGCCGAGGTGCCATCGCTGGTTGGGAAATTAGCCACCAGAACCACGCCTGCCTTCAAAACGGCCAGGCCGGTGGAGAGCCCCAGCGAGCCTTTTCCCTGATAGAACAGAGACGGCGTGGAGCCTTCGATCCGGGTGATGGTGGTACCGGTTCCCTGCAGATTCTTGCTGTTGTTGAAATTGGCGACCAGAATGTCGCCGGGGTTCAACATGCCGCCGGTGGGGAAGTGGCGCGGAACGAAAGCCACTCCATAGGGGTTCACGTCGCCGTTGGAGGGGACGGTGGAAACAGTCACCGGCGCGCCCAAATTACCCAAAATGCTATTCAGTTGCTGGCCGTTCGCGGCCGAGGCCAGAAGGACCGCCGCGCCCAGAAATGCGGCCGTCTTGTTGATGAGTTGGTTGTTCATTTTCTTTCTCCTCTTTTTTTTGAATGTCTGTCTGACGAATCGAGGTTAACCGGGAAGCCGGTGCGATGTCGTAAATCAGAAGTTAAAGTACGGTTATTCGTAGCAAGGAAAGCTAGCAGCTCTTCGACGCTGTGAAACTGCGCCGAGCGGCCCGAATCGATGTGTTCCACGCGCCCCTCGAATTGGCCGCCGGCCAGATCCGTGGTGGGCCGAAGTTGAATTACGAAATCTCCCTGCATGACGCCAGAATATCCGGCAACCCGGGGCGAGTCGTTAAGGAGTTGTTAGAAAGCGGTTAAATCGCCGCGCGCGCAACAGGAGGGTCTAGCTTCTGGAGCAGGGAGATCCGGAGAGGCTCGGTTTCGCTCATGGATCCGGTCAGCCGTTGGAGCGCTGCACGGGCTTGCGCCCGGTGTGAGGCTGCTTCTTCCAACAAACCGCGCCGTTCAGCGATTTCCGCCGCCAGCGTGAAAACGGGCGATGCCGCGAGAGGCACGTCCGAGGCGTGGATGGTATCGAGAGCCAGCCGGATTTGGGTCTCGGCTTCCGCTAAGTTTTCTTGTGCCAGGGCGATGGCGGCCAGCTGCCGAAAGCCCAGCGCCAGGTAAGTGGACTGGCCGGGTTTCGCCGCCAACTCGCACAAGCTTACGGCATGGTCGCGGGCACGATCGAATTCGCCGCGTTGGATACACAGTTCGCTCAAACCGCGATACAAGGGCAGATGAAAGATCCAATCCAGGCGGAAAGGTCCGGCCTTGGAGCGCGCCACTACTTCTTCGAAGCAGTCCGCCGCCCGATCCAATTCGCCCAAGCCGAGATGTGCCTCACCCAGGGCGATGAGGGTTATGAAGCGGGGGAATCCCTCGCGGGCACGAACCAGGGTTTCGCGTGCGAGTTCACGCGCTCCCGCGAAATCGAACCCTTGCAACAGCAGCCGCGCTTCCACCATCCGTAGAACCGTCTTTGCGGTACCGTGGCCATTCTTTTCGGCTAAAAGTGTCCCGTCTCGTATCAAACTAAGAGCGGTGCCCCACTCGCCGAGATGCAGCAGAGCCCACGCTTTGAAGTACTGGCACGAGATATATAGATAAGAGTCGCCCAGCTCGAGCGCGATTCCCAGGCCCTCATCGGCCGCGCGGACGGCATCGCGCTCCCGCGAGCGGAAGGATTCAAAAAAGGAGCGATACATGGTGGCTAAGCCGAGAAAAGGGGCATGGCCTGCCTGACGCGCCGCGTCCACCGCTGCCAGACAATCCTCGAAATCCTCTGCGCGCCAGCCATGCAGGCGGATTCTCCGGCTGGCGCAGTAACCGCGTGCGTGAATTTGCAGCAACTCGTCGGGCAGTTTTCGGCTGAGCTCAACGGCGCGCTCGGCTACGGTGAGACTCCTGTCGTGTTCGGTCCAGAACAGCACGGCGCTAAGCTTCAACAACGCCTTTACCTCGCCTTCGGGGTCATTTGCTTTGCGCGTGCAGACTAGCGCGCGTTCAAAATCGATGGCCGCGATTTCATTGAGATCCATGGCTTGGTAGGCCGAGCCTCGCAAAATCAGGATGGCCGCTTCCAGCTCCGCACCGTCCCGCTCGGAGATCTGGGGCACCAGCGCCAGCGCCTTGCCGAGATGCTCCAGCGCTTCACGATTCGCGTACCGCTTGGCTGCGTTTCCCGCCGAGAGACGCCGGTAGCGAATCGCTTTGGCATAATCGCGGCCCTCCTCGAAGTGGACCGACAACTCCGCGGCGATTTCTTCCAAGTGGTCGGAATAAGCCGACTCCTGGAACTCGCCGATACGGCGATGTAGAACCACGCGCCGTGGCTGCGGCACGCTGTGATAAAACACATGCTGGTAGAGCCCGTGGATGAATCCATAGCGCTCGAGCAGCGACCGGTCCGAGAGCTGGATCATTTTCGCCGGGCGCAGAAACTGCCGGCGCCGGACCAAGTCCTCGCAACAGGTCTCGATTTCCGCGATGCTGGAATCTATCCCGCCCGATAGCGTGCGAGTGGAAAACTCCTGCCCCGCGATACTGGCCACTGATAGCAAGCGGCGCTCGGGATCCGTGAGGCGCTGGATTTGTTGCTCAATGAGCTGCTGCAAGCTGTCGGGTATTCCGCGGCTGACTTCCTCCAGCGGCACGGCCAGCTGCCAGGTTTGTTCATGCCGAGCCAGCTGCTGTTGCAGGATCAGATACTCAACCACGTTCACCAGAAACAATGGATTGCCGTCGGTACGCTCATGGATCAGCCTCGCCAGGCCGTCCGGCAGATCGCTCAATCCAAAACGCAGCTCCAGGTAGCGCGCGATGCCGCGCTCGCTCAGATATTCCAGCGCCAGCTCGGAACAGCGGCGATGCACCTGCAGTTCGCGCTTGAGCTCACCGAGCGGGTGCTGTTTGACGATCACCTCCGCCGGGCGGAACGTACCGACGATCATCAAGCGCGCCGGGCCCCGGCGCCGCGCCAGATGGCCGATCAGATCCACTGTTGAATAGTCGCTCCAATGGAGATCTTCAAGAATCAGAACCAACAGTGCTCGGGATGTCAGCGCTTCGATGGCTTCGGCGATCTCGCGCAGCATGCGGTCCTTGGCTGCGCCCAGAGTCTCGCGTTTCAGACGCTCGCGGTCGGCGTCATCCATGAGCGACGGCATTTGCGCCAGCCAGGTGGGTGCGTACTGGCGAAGAATCTCGATCAGGCGCTCGCGGCCTGGCTGGCGGGACAGGCTGGTCAACGCTTCCAGCACCGGAAAATAAGCTTCGCCCTCGGCGAAGTGCTCCAGGCAGTGCCCGTAGGCGATCCAGGCTTCACTTCCAGTTTCCGTCTCTGAGGCGATGCGCTCGGCGAAAGCTTCCACCAATGTGGTCTTCCCCATGCCGGTTTCGCCGGTTACAAAAACAACTTGACGCTCGCCTTCCAGCGCCTTGGCCATCCAGGAGTCTAACTGCGCTAGACTCTGTTCCCGCTCAATTTCACGCGAAGAAGGCGGAGCCGTTTCTCGATCCTCACTCTCGATGTTTCCAATGAAGCGATAGCCGCGGCGATGTACCGTCTCAATGAAACGGGGAGAGCGGCTGACATCGTTGAGCGCTTTGCGGACCTCGGCAACAGCTACTTTGAGAACACCTTCGGCAACATGGGTCTCGGGCCAGACTCCATCCAGCAATTCATCTTTGGTGACCAGACGCCCCGGCCGCTGCGCGAGAAAATGGAGCACGGCATAGGCTTTGTGGTTGAGCGGAATGGACTCCAGCCCCATCCACAGCTGCTCATTGGCAGGGTCCAGCCAGAAGGGTGGAAAGACAATCTTCTTCTCTTTTGGCAAAAGAGGAGTACCAGGTATTATTCTACGACGCGGGTGTTGGACGCCTCAGTGCGAAACTCTTTCAGCACTCGCTCAATCAGGCGCTCCATAACTTCCGGGCCGAGTCCTGCGCTCGGATTCGCCCACTCGGCCAGGATTCGATCGACCACTCCGTCGATGACGCGGCTGCGCAGTTCGTCCAGAATCTTGGTTCGCGGAGTGGTGGGACTGGCGCGGTTGAAATAGGCTTGGAGCTGCTGCTCGAGATCGTCGACCGATTCCTCGGCTGGCGGTGGCTCAGGAGCCATCGTCAACCGGGCTTGCAAGCCTTCAATTACCGAACGCGTTTTGGCAGTCGCGTTGACGATTGTTGCTGCTGGCTTGGCCGCTGGTTGCCTGGCTGACGGCATGCCCATCTCCAAGAAGACCCCGTTAAATTATAGCTTAAGTGCACCCTAACCTCAAGATATTGGACTGCTATTGACAAGTACCCATCATATTGTGTATAAGTTGTCCGAGCGCAGGCTCCCGGCCCGGTCTATGTCCGGCATCTTAGCAGCTTCTCCGGGCAGGTCAAACATGTTGGATTCACAGGCCAGAATCGTCGAATCTCCGCGACGCATTGGACTCACCAATGGTGACGCCGGAGACGCCGAGCGAGCCACGAGTTTCCCGTTCCACGTAGGATGGTCGACGTTGTTTGTGGCGCTTGAATCCGCCAAATCGGCAATTCCGGCCATCGCGATTCATGAATCTCCGGCCGCGAGTCCCCTTACTGACGCGCGGGGCTACAAACCCGCGAACTGCAGAGTGGAGGACGATGTAGCCCCGCGCGTAAGCGAGGGGACCGTGCAATGGGAAATGGTTATTCCCAAAATGGCTCGCCCAAGTTCAGCTCTCCCGCGCCCCGCGCCGCTCGCGATGCGCGCCGGAGACGCGCCAGCCGTTGCCGATCGTGAAACCTCGCCCGATCCGGTTCTCCAACTCCAAGCCCCGCGCCGCCGGACTTTTCGATTGCGGCCCGGCGCGATCTCACTCACTGGCAAGCTGCTCATCGGGGGCGCGCTCGCGGCCGGCATCGCAGCGCCCATTCTGTTGCGAGTCTATCGCGCGCCCGCGCACGCATCTGTCGAAGCGGCAACGCGAAGCGGAAGCTGGATGCGCGAATCCTCAGCGCCTGTGGGAGCCGGTCAAGCTCGTCAACTGGTGCTATACCGTCCGTCACGCGATGCCACCGATTGCAGGCTGGAATTTACCTGGAAAGTCAGCGATCGGCCGCTGGCCTGGACTTTTCGCGCCAAGGACACAGACAATTATTACGCGATGGCAATCAAAGCGCTCCGGCCAGGACCTGCGCCCGCGCTTTCCGTCGAACACTTCACGGTGTACCAGGGCATTGAGAGTCCGCACTCGAGCAAAATGCTTATTCTCGCGGAAGACAACCCAGCGCTCCAGGTCAGAATGGACGTGAGCGGGGCAACCTTCAAGCTTTACCTGGAAGGCAATGCAGCCGATTACTGGACCGACAATCGGCTGGCGGCAGGCGGCCTCGGTTTTCTGGAACAGCCCGACCAACCCGCGGATGTACAATCCGTGCGGATGTCGTTCTCTCAAGCGGGAGGCGCTTGAAATGTCCACCGCAGCCAGACCCGCCATCCGAAATCAGATTGAGGCCGCAATGGCATTGCATTCGGCGGGACGTAATCAAGAAGCGCTGGACGCACTTACAACACCGAACGAGAACCTGCCGGATTTCTACACGCTGCGCGGTGATATCCAGTTTGCCCTGGCGCGCTATGAGGAGGCTGCCGGCAGCTATTTCACTTCCGCTACTTTGGAACCGCCGCCGGAAAATGCCTACGCGCAGTTCCGGCTGGGCATTTGCTTGCATCACCTGGGCCGTTGGGCGGAGGCCGGCCAAGCTTTTCAAAGAGTGTTGGAAGTGGATCCGCATCGCGATGAAGTGCGGCTCGGCTTGGGCGCATGTTTGCTACATCTGAAGCGTCCCGAAGAGGCGCTGGCCAATTTTGACCGTTGTTGGTCGGACGCGGCGCGCCTGCGAGTTCTTTTTGGCAAGGCTGTGGCGCTGCAATTGCTGGGCCGTCATCATGAGGCCGAGGGTGCGTACCAAAGGCTGCTGGCCTCCGATCCAAAATCCGAGGAGGCCCTTTCAAACCTAATCGCCCTGTGTATGGAGGCACACGACCTGGAGAATGCCAGGCGCTATTCTTCGCGTCTGCTGGAGCTCGTCCCCGAGTCTTCGGTTGCTATGCAAGGACTGGCCACCGTAGCACTCGAGAATCGTGAATATGAGACCGCTTTTCGATACTGTAGCCGCATCGTGGAGCGGGCGCCTGAATGCGTGGAGGCCTGGCATAATTTGCGTTTTGCCAGTGGCCGGATCATGTCCGCGCTTCAATCGCCCGTCGCGGCCGCAACCACGGCAGGGAGGAAGTAAATGGCGCGATTGCGCGTTCGAGTGGAGCTGAATCGCGGAGGGGTAGGTATCCCGCTGCATAAACTTTCCAGCGTTGTGCAAGAAGCCGAGAAGTTCTTCCAGATGCTGGCCGAAGACGTCCGCATAGAAAAGGACCGGGGCGAGTGGCTGGCTTTCGATTTCGACAACGAATCTCTCAATTTCACCGCTGAATATGTGGGTCCAGCTTCGGCGGATCAGGTGCAGGCTTTCGCCGCGGCCTTCGACGGTACCACCTCGCTGCGGCGGGCGACCATCGCTCAATTCACGCGCATCACGGGAGCCATTGGCGAAGATGAATTGATCGGCTTCGGTTTATATCATGCCGATCATGAAACCGAACCGAGCGAATGGCGCTGCCTGTCGCGCCGCGACGCCTTGCGTATCGCCGACGAAATCGACATCCTGCTGGGAGCTTCGGAAGACCGTGATCCGGCCAAACTGGACCCAGCCAGCCCGGATCAAACCACGCATCTTCCCGCCATTATTGATTCCAGCATGGGCGCCCGGATGTTCAAAGACCGTCACGACCGCGGTGCGCTGGCGGAGCAATCCAAGTGGCCCATCCTGGTGCGCGAGGTAGAAGCCAACCTATCGAAACGGATTTCCCGGTTGGAGAGCGCTGTGGAAGATCACTCGCATTCCATCGACGAGCTGCGCGATACTTCCGGCGCGACCGAAGAGAGCTTCCGCAATCTGTTGGGATCGGTAGAGACGTTCTGCTCGCAAGCCACGCGCCAGTTGGAACGGATGACGCCCCCAGCGCAATTACCGGCGCCCGCACCCGCCTCTGTATCCGCGCCTGCACCGGCGGCCCCGCCGAAGATGAGCTCGGGCCGCGGCTGGAGAAGCTATGCAATCGCGGCCGTTCTGATCATAGGAATTGTTTCCGCCGTCGTACTCTGGTGGTCGCCGAAGCAAGGCGAACCGGTGGAAAATAGTGTCGCGGCCGCCAGTTTGGCACCTCCGCCGGCTGCTGTCGTACCCGTTCCCAAGCCAAGACCATCGCTGACAAATTCTTCGGTTATGCACGTTGACATCGAAGCGCGCCAGCCGGCCTGGGTTGCCATTACCGACGCCAGCGGCAAACGGTTGTTGGCGAAGACCATGGAAGCTAACGAGACTCACACTCTGGAGCTTACGGCAGGCGCAACCTTGCGCACCGGCAACGCCGGCGGTCTGGTTGTGCGTTTCAACGGAAAAGAGATCGGGCCGCTGGGCCCTATCGGCAAGATTCGCGATATTTCATTTAAGGATGGCGCATACAAAGTTCACGCGCCAGACGCAGGATAAAACCGTTTTCTCGTTTCTCGTTGGGTGCGTGGGCCTACTGGATAATGCGCTTGCGCACGGCGTAGAGCACTATGTCGGCGGTGCTGTGCAGATTCAGCTTGGCCATCAGCCGGCTGCGGTGTGTTTCCACCGTGTACAGGCTGACATTGAGCAAATTGGCCGCTTCCTTATTGGATTTGCCTTCGGCCAGCAACTGTAGAACTTCTTTCTCGCGTTCGGTGAGCAGATCGTAGGAATCCGACAGCCCCTCGTTTTGCATCTGCCGCATGTAATCTTCGAGCAGCGTCTGCGTGATCGTGGGACTAAAGAAGAGCTTCTTGTTAGCCACCGAGCGGACTGCTTGCAGCAAATCAGCCTCGGCGCAATCCTTTAACAGATAGCCTTGGGCGCCGGCCGCGAGAGCGCGTACGAGAAACGTCTCGTCGCAATGCATGCTCAGCATAATGATGCCGATTTCGGGATCGCGCTTGACGATCTGCGATGCGGCATCGATGCCATTGAGCTGCGGCATGGTGATGTCCATCACTACGACGTCGGGAGAAAGCTGTTCCGTCATCCGAACCGCCTCGCGTCCATCGGAGGCTTCGCCGACCACTTCGATAGTGGGATCAGTCTGCAGCAGGAACCGTAGACCTTTTCGAACGACGCCGTGATCGTCCGCCACGAGTACTCGCGTGGTGGTGCCGGGATTAGCCGTTGTCGATGCCATCCCTCTGCTATCGGCAGATTGTGGGGATACCTATAGTCGCAAGCAGGGGCAACCGATTCAACAAATATAGGGGCTGAGATGAATCGCTTGAATTGGGTCGCATGCCTCCTGGCGCTGGCTTTGCCGGTATACCCGGGCGAGGTTCAGGGGCACGCCGTCATCACTAAGCGGCTGACAAAAAAGGCCTTGTCGCCGATTGTCTACAACCTCCGGGGCGCCGCAACGGACCCTTCCGCCTCAGCCAAATCGGACGCGGCGTCGGAATTCAACCGGCTGGTGGTGATATTAGAAGGGGGCTCGCCGCACTCGAAACCGCCCGAAACGGTGGTGATCGATCAACGTAACGTGCGTTTTGATCCGGACCTGGTGGTGGTGCCTATTGGCTCAACGGTTCAATTTCCGAATTCAGATCCGATTTTTCACAATATATTCTCCCTTTCGAAGACTCAGCCGTTCGATCTTGGGTTTTATCCGCAAGGAAAAAGCCGCACCGTGAAATTCGACCACGGCGGGATCGTGCAAGTGTATTGTCACATCCACGCGAACATGTACGCGGCGATCGTGGTGACCGCCAGTCCCTGGTATGCGCGGCCGGCTGAGGATGGGAGTTTCTCCTGGAGCGACGTTCCGGCCGGCCATTACCGGCTTACCGCCTGGCACAAGATTGCGGGGCTGTTCAAGACAGAGATCGATGTCCCGGAGAGCGGTAAGGCGGACGCGACCATTCGTATCCCGATCGACGTGGACACAGCACGCTGATGCGCAAGACTTCACTCACCACGCGGGCATTCCTGTTTTCATTCGTACCTGTGTGCGTGGTGCTGGCTGCGACATTTGTCGCGCTCAATGCACTGGTGGAGCAGCGAGTAAAGCAAGGGCTGCGGGATTCTCTCGAAAAATCCGAAGAGTTAGTCGCGCGTGCGAATGCGGAGAGTTCCCGCAGGATCGGCCAGTTTGCAGCCGTATTAGCGGAGAACGCCGGTCTAAAGGCAGCCATTGGATTGCTGCGTGAGGCACCGGGGCCGGGGAATAGCGCCGAAGTCCGCCGGACCATCGAAGCGCAACTTAGGGAACTGCACGCGCTGGTAGGATACGATCTTTTGGCGGTTACGGACTGGAAGGGCCGGACCATGGCGGCCGTGGAGTTCCGGGAGGGTGAAGTGCGCGCGGCGGCGCAATTGCCTGAGATCGTCGCCGAGCCAACTCTGATGCAAACCGGCGGCGTGCTCTATGAGCTCACTACCACGCCCATTGCCATCGGCGGCGAGCAGATTGGGGAGTTGCGGCTGGGTAGCGCCTTCGATCTTACTCGCTACCATCTGGCCGGTGAGACGGCTTTGCTGAAGGATGGGCGAGTGTTACGTGCGACGCTTCCGGCCGGCGAATGGCCATCGATCGAGGAACAACTCCGGCGAAATTGCAAGCCTACCGCGGAGTGCGAAATCAATCGCGCCGGCGAGACTTTGCTGGTATTACCGATCAACGAGACGCGTTTTGGTTCCGGCTATCAGTTGCTGGCCTTCCGGTCGCTGGATCTAGCGGTGAAGGAATTCACCACGGGCTGGATGGGGATCCTCGCGAAAGTCGGCATCGGAGGAGTGCTTCTGGCGCTGCTGTTCACGGCGGCGACATCGCGATCCGTCTCAAAACCATTGCGGGATCTGGTAGCTCAAATCGGGCAAGGCGAGCAAACCAACCAGTTCCCGGAAAGCATTGCCGCAGGTGCGGCGGTGGGCGAGCTGCATCAACTGGCGGAAACGTTTAATAGAGTAGTGGCGGCGGAGCGCCGCTCCCGCGCTGAGCTGAAGCAGGCCAAAGTCGCGGCCGAATCCGCCAACCGCGCGAAGACAGAATTCCTGGCCAACATGAGCCATGAGCTGCGCACGCCGATGAATGGTGTGCTCGGTTTGACGGATTTGTTGCTCGACACCAACCTGGACGCCGAACAGAATGAGTATGCCTCGACGGTTCAAACTTCCGCGCAGTCACTACTGGTGATCATCAACGACATCCTGGATTTTTCGAGGCTGGACGCGGGCAACATGATCCTGGCTCCAGCGCCTTTCGACATGCGCCAAACCATTACGGAAGTTTTGGCTCTGTTTGAAGCGCAGACGTTCACGAAAGGTTTGAACCTGCTGCTTCGATATCACGCGGGCGCTCCGGTGCACCTGGTGGGCGATGCCGTGCGCGTCCGTCAGGTGATGACCAACCTGGTAGGCAACGCGGTGAAATTCACCGAGCGTGGCGCGATTGAGGTGAGCGTGGAATGTCAGGCGCGGACCACTTCCGAGGCCGTCATGCGAGTGGAGGTGAAGGATACGGGAATCGGTATTGCGTCCGACAAGCGGGAGCTGATTTTCGAAAAATTCACGCAGGCCGATGGTTCCATGACGCGGCGCTACGGCGGCACGGGCTTGGGTCTCAGCATCGTGAAGCAATTAGTGGACCTGATGGGCGGAGACGTTACGGTGGAGAGCCAACTCGGCAAAGGGTCCACTTTCGCGGTTACATTTCGTCTTCCAGTAGCGGCGGATGGTGTGAGCGCGGCGCCGAATGCGGATGCGGCGCGCAGCCTGACCGAGGTCTGAGCCATGTTCAGAAGAATTTTCGTGGTCGCTATTCTCGGCGCTCTGGCCGCCACTCACTTGCCCGCCCAGGATGCGAATTTTGGTTTCAGCGTGCCCATGACGCTAAGCGCTGGAGGGATGTATACGGAGCGCTTGCAATCGGAAGGACCGGCGTCGCCTTTCACCGGTGGATTCCGGGCCATGTTCTATCCGACGCTGAAGTTAGGACCACACTGGTTCGCTTACGCTGCCGTGCAGGTCCGTCTCGCGCCCTACTTCTACTACGACGCGTATGACGGCGACCACGAATTTTACAACGATCTGATCCAGGCTTTTCTGGGTTATTCTTTCCGCGCAGGCCAGACTTCCTGGGTAGTGAAGGCGGGTCGTTTATCGTCGGCATTCGGCTCGTTTCCGCCGCGCTACGACGATACTGACAACCCGCTGCTCGACCAACCACTGCAGTACGTCACCGAACTCAGCCTCGCGGCCAATCAACTTCCGTGCGGTGTGAAGGACCTCACTTCGCAGCAATACGGTTCAAATTGGTTTCATTGTGGTGGTGCGACCGGACAGCAGAACGGTCTCACGCCGGTTACGCTTTATGGATTGCCGGGGATAGAGGCGGATGTCTCAGGTCACGGCTTCGACGGGCGCCTGCAAGTGACCAGCGGGTCTCCGGCGAGTCCGCAGGCGGTTGGGTACGCCAATCAATACGCGCAGTGGACCGCGGGCGGCGGTTACACAATTTTCCAGGGATTTCGAGTTGGTGTTTCCGGATTTCGCGGGCCATATCTAGATCCGACGCTTGCCACTCTGCTACCTGCGGGAAGCACCGTGCGTGATTTCCCGGCGAGCGCGGTGGGCGCCGATGTTCAATGGGCGCGCGGACATTGGAGTGTCAGCGGGGAATGGCAAAAATTCTGGTACGATTTGCCGAATTTCGTTCAATCGCCGTCCGTGACTGCCGGGTACGGCGAGGTCCGAAGCGTTCTCACGCCGCGGTTTTATCTGGCTGGACGCGTGGGATGGATGAAGACCGGCCGTGTGTCAGACAACAAAGGTATTTCGGCGGACGATTTCGCGCCGAAGATGGCATCTTACGAATTCGCCGCCGGATGCTGGCTGAACAGGCACCAGCTCTTGAAGATTGGCTACGAATGGCTAGACGTCCAGTATCAGGGTGGAACGCACGACAATGTATTGGGCGTGCAACTGGTGACGTCGATCCACGCGTTGAACTGGGCGTTTCGGTAGAAAGGCACCGTCTCCCTTACGGTCGCGGTTCGGTAACGATCGAGAGCGGCCGAACCGCGTGCGTGAGCGACCGGTGTTGGACTATTCCAGCCGCAGCGCCTGCATCGGATCGATGCGCGCCGCCCGCCTGGCAGGCACAGACGTGGCAGCCGCGCCGATCGCCAGCATGATGGCGAATACAATCGCAAATGTCACCGGATCACTGGGCTTCACGCCATAAAGAATTCGCTCGAGCAGCCCTCCGGCGAGTAACGCCATACCCAGGCCGAGCACCAGCCCCGTCCCGATCAAGATGGAAGCGCCGCGGGCAACCGAGCCGAGCACCTGCGCTTGAGTTGCGCCAATCGCCATGCGAATGCCGATTTCCCGCGTCCGGCGCGAGACCGCGTAGGCCATCACGGCGTAAATTCCCGTGGCGGCCAGCACCAGTGCCAGCATCCCAAAAGCGCTCAGCGCAATGGCGGCGATGCGGGCCGGGAAGAGCGTCAAGGATAGTTGATCCTGCATGCTGCCGGCGGAGAACAGCGCGATAGACGGATCGATTTCGCGCACCACGGCGCGAATGGACGGCACCAGTGACTCGGGAGGAATCATTCGCGTGCGTGCCATTAGAGACGCCTTCGGTCCGTATGAGACTTCCAACGGCGTCCAAAAGGCTTTGGGAGCCTGATCGGTAAGGCTGTAGTATTTCCCATTCTCCACGACGCCCACAATTTCCATTGGCTTATCGGACGGGCCGGTGGAAAACCGGCGTCCCAGCGGATTCGCCCCATCCAGTAATTCCGCCGCGAATGAGCTGGTCACAATGGCCACGCGGTTGCCGCCGTCTTTGTCTCTGTCGTCGAAGTCGCGGCCTGAAATCAAGCGCGTTCGCATAGTGTGGAAATAATCGGGAGTGACGGAAAAGCCATAAGCGCTCGGCGCGTCGGCGGGCCGCTTGGGCAACGGCTTGCCTTCGATGTACACTGGACCGCGTTGGACGCTCATAGTTAACGGGAGACGATCCACGAGCGCCGCCGACTCGACTCCCGGCAGTTGGCGGACCTTATCCAGAATGCGCCGCTGGAAGTCACGGCCGCGCGGCTCGTCGTAGCCCTGCATCTCGAGATCGAAGGAGACCGTGGCGAGCCCCCGAGGTTCGAAGCCGATCGGCGCATCGAGCGACCTTTGCAAACTCTTGACTACCAGCACTGAACAAAAAAGCAACAGGACCGACATCGCCACTTGCGCTGCCACCATGTAGTCGCGCAAATGCCAGTAGCGGAATCTCGCCGCTGCGGCTGCATTCTTCAATGCCGGGACCAGGTCCGTTTTAGTCGCTTGCAAAGCCGGTAGCAGACCAAACAACAGTGTCGTTACGGTGGAAACACCCAGGGCGAACAGGAACACGCTAAAGTCTACAGGGACGTTAACGATCACCGGCATATCCCCGGGAGGATGCCAGGCGGCCAGCGCGTTCGTGATCCAGACAGCCAACAGCGCGCCGGCAGCGCCTCCCGCGAGAGCCACCATCAGATTCTCGGTCAACAGTTGCCGGATCAACACGCCGCGTCCGGCGCCCAAAGCCAGCCGGATGGCGGTTTCCTTGCGTTTGTCGCGGGCGCGGGCGAGCAACATGCTGGCCAGGTTCACGCAGGCGACCAATAAAACGAGACACGAGACGCCGAACAACGCCGCGGCGAATCCGATGACGGGACCTCGCAGCCACGCACCGGCCAATCCCGGAGGACTCAGCTTGACGCGCATACCGCCGTCCACCTGAGGATATTCTTGCGCCAACTGCCGTCCGATGGCGTCGAGAGCCCACTCGGCCTGCGCCATAGTGAACCCTCGCTTCAAACGTCCTACCGCGAAGAAGCCGCTGCCTGAGCGGCTATCCAAATCGGCATTCTGAGTGCCTAAAGCCTGATGCATGGCGATGGAGAAGAAAGCGTCCGGAGCGAAGAAAAGTTCCGTACCGATAAACCCTTTCGGAGTTACGCCCAGCACAGTGAACTCCCGGCCGTTGACCTGCAGCTTCGTGCCGATAATATTGGGA
The DNA here is from genome assembly GCA_036008345.1 of Bryobacteraceae bacterium. Classification (GTDB taxonomy): domain Bacteria; phylum Acidobacteriota; class Terriglobia; order Bryobacterales; family Bryobacteraceae; genus Palsa-89. Next base: position 3,511 of record DASYNU010000119.1, on the reverse strand, counting down.
TCTCCTCCAAACTTCTGCCAACCTGTGTAGCTTAGAACTAGCACTGGATGCCCGCCGCGAACCTTGTCGTCCTCGGGCTGGATCAGGCGGCCGGCCAGCGGTTTTACTCCCAGCAGATCGAAGTAATTTCCGCTCACCGTATAGCCGAACATCCGCTGGCAGTTTCCCTTTGGACCAACGCTGGCCGGCACAAAACCGATCGCGGCCAACCCGCTCAGCACGGAATTGCGGTCGCGAAAATCGCGATAGTCCGGGTAGGAGACCATGGGCGGACCGTTACCAGCGCCGAATTTTTCGTTGATAGTGACCAGTTCGGAGGCGTGCTCCACGCCCGGTAGAGGCCGCAACAGAATGGCGTTGATCACGCTGAAGATGGCAGTATTCGCGCCTATTCCGAGTGCTAGCGATAGCACGGCCATGGAGGCGAATAGCGGGCTGTTGCGCAAGCCCCGCCATGCATATCTAAGATCACGGCCGAAGCGTTCGAGCGATGTCCAACCCCACATTTCGCGAATGCCCTCCTTGAGTAAGCCGACGTTGCCAAAATCACGGCGGCTGGCAAGCTCGGCTTCTCGCGGTGCAGCGCCGGAGCGGATTCGCTCGTCGGCGTCCAGCGCGAGATCGTGGGCGATCTCGTCATCGAGATCAGTGTTACGGCGATCGGTGTTTTGCTGCTTGGGCGGCCGAAAGTTCCATTCCATCGGGTTATTCTTGCCGCAACGCCTGCATGGGATCGATGCGGGTTGCGCGCCGGGCCGGCAGAAATGTGGCGGCCGCGCCTACGCCCAGCATGATGGCGAATACTATCGCGAAGGTCACGGGATCGCCGGGCGTCACGCCGTAAAGAATCCGCTCCAACAATCGCCCGGCGCCTAGAGCCATTGCAAGGCCGAGAACGAGACCCGTGCCGATCAAAATGGCGGCGCTACGGGCTACGGAGGAGAGCACCTGGGCCTGGGTTGCGCCGATCGCCATGCGGATACCGATTTCGCGTGTCCGCCGCGAGACCGCGTAAGCCATAACTCCATAAATTCCCGTGGCGGAAAGTACCAGCGCCAGCATCCCAAATGCGCTCAGCATAATCGCGGCAACTCTAGGGGCGAAGAAGGTCCAGGACAGCTGATCCTCCATGCTGCCGGTGGCGAAGAGCGCGATAGAGGGATCCATCTCGCGCACCGCAGCGCGGATTGACGGCACTAGAGACTCCGGGGGAGTCATTCGCGTGCGAACCACCAAGGAAACCTTCGGCTGATACCCGGCTTCCAGCGGCGTCCAGAAGGCCGTTCGATTCTGTTCGTTCAGATTGTAGTATTTCCCGGTCTCTACAACGCCCACAATCTCGATCGGTTTCTCAGTTGGGCTGGTGGAGAAGCGACGTCCCAGCGGGTTGCCTCCATCCAGCAATTCCGCAAATGAGCTAGTTACAATAGCCATGCGCTGGCCGCCCTGCTGGTCCCTGGAGTCGAACTCGCGGCCGGAAATCAAGCGCGTTCGCACAGTGTGGAAATAATCCGGGCTGACCGCAAAAAAGTAAGCGCTGGGCACGTCGGAGGCGCGCTTGGGAACGGGTTTGCCTTCGACATAGACCGGACCCCAGGGGACGGTCAAAGTTAACGGGATATTATCCGCCAGTGCGGCGGACTCCACTCCCGGCAGTTGGCGGACCTTGTCCAGAACACGCTTCTGGAAGTCTCGGCCGCGCGGCTCGTCATATCCCTGCATGTTGAGATCGAAGGAAACTGTAGCGACACCGCGGGGCTGGAATCCGATAGGCGCGTCCAGAGACCGTTGCAGACTCTTGACCACCAGCACGGAACAAAAAAGCAACAGCACCGACAGGCAAACCTGGGCGGCAACCATGTAATCGCGCAAATGCCAGTGGCGGTAGCGCCCGGTGACGGCTTCATTCTTCAATGCCGGGACCAGGTCCGTCTTGGTCGACTGAAGAGCCGGCAGCAGGCCGAATAACAGCGCCGTGAAAGAGGATACCAGCAGGGCGAACAGGAACACGCGAAGGTCTACGTTAGCGCTCACAACCAGCGGGGCATCCACCGGAGGATGCCACGCCGTTAGCGCGCTCGTGATCCAGACTGCCAACAGTGCGCCGCCCAGGCCTCCCGCGAGAGCCACCATCAGGTTCTCGGTCAGCAGTTCCCGGATGAGAACCAATCGTCCGGCGCCCAAAGCAAGCCGGATAGCGGTTTCCTTCCGTTTATCCCCGGCGCGGGCGAGCAACATGCTGGCCAGATTCACGCAGGCTACTAACAACACCAGACAAGAAACGCCGAACATCACGGCGACGAACCCGATGATAGGTTTCCGCAGGAAGGCTCCCAGCAACCCCGGAGGAGTGAGCGTAACCCTCATACCGCCGTCGTCCTGTGGATATACCTGCGCCAACTGCCGTCCGGTCGCGTCGAGAGCCGACTCGGCCTGCGCCATGCTGACGCCTGGCTTCAAACGCCCCACCGCGAAAAAGCCGCGGTTGGAGCGGCGGTCCAGATCACCGCTGCCGCCCTGCAATTCTTGCTGCATGGCTATAGAGACAAAAACGTCCGGAGCCACGAAAAGCTCGGTACCGTGGAACCCTTTCGGAGTTACTCCCAATACCGTGAACTCGCGCCCGTTGACTAGAAACTTTGCACCAATAATATTGGGGTCCCCTCCAAAGCGCTTTTGCCAACCGGTGTAGCTCAGAACCATCACCGGATGACCGCCGCGAACTTTATCATCCTCCGGCTGCAGCAGGCGGCCAGCCTGCGGTTTGACTCCCAGTAGCCCGAAGTAGTTCCCGCTCACCGTAATGGCCCACATCCGCTGGCAGTTCCCCTTTGGACCAACGCTGGCCGTGACAAAGCCGATACCGGCCAATCCCGTCAGCACGGAATTGTGGTCGCGAAAATCGAGATAGTTCGGGTACGAGATAAGAGGGAGAGGGTTATCACCGCCCAGCGACTCATTGAGAGAGACCAGCTCCGAGGCGCGCTCCACGCCGGGCAAAGGCCGGAAGAGAATAGTGTTGATCACGCTGAAAATGGATGCGTTGGCGCCGATGCCGAGGGCGAGCGAGAGCACAGCCATGGTGGTGAACAAAGGGCTCCTGCGCAAGCTGCGCCATGAATATCGAATATCCCGGCCCAGCCGTTCGAGCGATGTCCAACTCCACGTTTCGCGAATACCTTCTTTCAGCAGCCCCACATTTCCGAAATCGCGGCGGCTGGCCTGTTCGGCTTCTCGTGGCGCGGCGCCCGAGCGAATTCGCTCCGCGGCCTCCAGAGCCAGGTCGTGGGCAATCTCATCTTCGAGATCGGTCTCGCGTCTTTGTTTCCGCCAAAAGTCCCACCGCATATTGCTCTCCTCTTTCACGCCGGACGCATCACGCGGGTGATGGCTTTCACCAGTGTCTTCCACTTAGACTGCTCAGCCACCAGCTGCTCTTTACCCGCCGCAGTGAGCCGGTAATACTTGGCTCTCCGGTTCATATCCGACGCCTTCCATTCCGACTCAATGA
>DASYNU010000118.1:0-2601 GCA_036008345.1 Bryobacteraceae bacterium | reverse complement strand
AGATTCCCGGCAGTCGAGAGCACACCGCCGTTTGTGGCAATTTCTTCTTCCACGGACCACCGCTCCGATTGATTCACTGGATCCCACGCGATGAGCTTTCCTTCAGTCTGCCCCATCCACTCGCCGGTTTCGACATCGGCGTGAGAGTTCGGCTTGCGATCGGTAGCCGGAATGTAGACGAGTCCAGTCCCTGCGTCATAGCTCATCGGCCACCAGTTGTGAACAGTCCACTGCTTGCCCCCGCCTTGCGACGCGGGAACCTCGACAGCTTTTCCGGTCGTGAGGTCGACCGATGTGGCCCAGTTCACTTTCACAATCGGCTTGGCGGAGAGCAGCTTTCCGGTCCAGGCATCGAGCACGTAGTAGAAGCCATGTTTCGGCACGGTCATAGCTACGTGATGCTTCTCGCCGTTAATAGGAAGATCGGCCATGACGATGTGATTATTTTCCGTTTGCAATCCCGGCGAACTGGTCTGGTAGTGCCAGACATATTCGCCCGTAGATGCCTTGACGGCCACAATGCATCCGGCAAAAAGCTTGTCACCCTGGGCGCGGAGTGCTGAAAGCTCCCCGTAATCGGCTCCCGCCCCCGCCGTACCAAAGATCACGAAATCGGTCACCGGATCGTAAGTGATCGCCGTCCATACATCGCCGCCGCCCATCTTCCAGGCGTCACCGAGCGGCCACGTCTTGGCCGCGATTTGCTTCAGAGCCTTCGATTCGAACGGCTTCTTGGGATCGCCCGGAACCGTCCAGAAGCGCCAGAGTTCTTTCCCGGTATTGGCATCGTAGGCGGCAATTGCGCCGCGCACTCCGTCGTCGGAGCCGTTGTAGCCCATGAACACCATGCCTTTGGCCACATGAGGCGCGTTGGTGATGCCGGTCTGCGTCGGCTCGCAAACCAACGCCTCCCAGACCTGCTTGCCGGTGGCCGCATCGATGGCGACCAGGCGGCAGTCGCCCGTCCCGACGAAGACTTTGCCCTCCCACACCGCTACGCCCGCATTCGTGCGCGCCGAGTAAGAACCGTTGAGCGCTTGATCCAGTCGCACCTTCGGATCAAACTTCCAGATCAATCTCCCAGTCCCCGCCTCCAAGGCGTACACCTTGGACTGCGGCGCGCTGATGTAGGCCACACCGTCGACGACGATCGGTTCGGAGACGATGCCCATGCCGCTGTCGACTTCCATGTACCACGCGAGCCCCAGTCCGGAAACATTCTGATCCGTAACCTGCTTCAGCGGGCTGAAGTGATTGGATTCGAAGTTGCGTCCGTTGAGCAACCAATTGGCGCCGTCGGTGTCGGCGGCAACACGATCCGCGTTTACGTTCCCAATCTTCGCAGGACTGTCGGCCAGCGCGGGCGAGAGGATGATCAGAGTAGCTGCGACACAAAGAGTAGATAGCGCGGAAATCCTGAGTCTTGCGAGATTCGATGGCGTAGGCACGGTCACCTTTTCCAAATGGTTAGCAGTCAAAAATATTCAGCCACGGATTCTCACGGAGCTTCACGGATCAAGCAATTTTCGCTCTATCCGTGCGAATCCGTAAGATCCGTGGCTTACTGTTGTTAGGTCAGCTCACAGCCTGAGGAACCCGAACATCTTTCTCGAGCGCCGCTTGTACTTTTCCTTTGGCTCCAAACAGCATGTCGTAGATCACGCCCCCGAGTACGCCGCCAATCAACGGGGCAATCCAGAACATCCATAACTGCTGCAGTGCCCAGCCCCCTGCAAATACAGCGGGGCCGGTGCTGCGCGCCGGATTCACCGACAGGTTCGTCACTGGAATTCCTACCAGGTGAATCAGCGTTAGGCAAAGTCCGATGGCGATTGGCGCGAATCCCTTCGGCGCGCGCTCATCGGTCGCTCCCATAATGACGATCAGGAAAAACGCCGTCAGCACGACTTCTGCGACGAAGCCCGCCAGCAGGGAATAGCCGTTGGGGGAGTGGTCGCCATAGCCGTTTAACGCGAATCCGTTGTGAATGTCGAAGCCGATGTTGCCGCTCGCGATGATGTAGAGCACCCCGGCTGCAGCGATTCCGCCCAGTACTTGTGCGATGACATAGGTCAACAGATCTGAAGCCGGGAAGCGCTTTCCCGCGACAAGCCCGAGGCTCACCGCCGGGTTCAAGTGGCATCCTGAAATATGTCCGATGGCAAACGCCATGGTCAGAACGGTGAGGCCGAAGGCCAGGGCGACGCCGGCATATCCGATGCCGACGCTGGGAACCCCGGCGGCCAGCACGGCTGCTCCGCATCCGCCGAAAACCAGCCAAAATGTTCCAAAGAATTCCGCCATTGCGCGTTTACTCATTGGCATGGGAACCTCCTCAAGCTCCGGTATTGTGGATTAGGTAGAAAAATCTTTAGCTTGGGAAACCGAGAGCGCAAAAGCGTAGCACAACCACCCGGCAGTTAACACTTGGCACTTAGCTGGCCCAGGGGTGATAGGCACGCAAAAGCAATAACCACGAAGGACACGAAGGATCACGAAGGAAAGACGTTTTCCCTTTGTGTATCTTCGTGTCCTTTTCGGTTTACGAATTTGTTTGTTGGTTACGAACGCTTTCCCTGCAAGCCGTTCCCGATTGTCCGT
>DASYNU010000117.1:0-20209 GCA_036008345.1 Bryobacteraceae bacterium | reverse complement strand
CGGTAGACGTGCCAGGTCGGCAATGTCAGAATCGGTGATCCAAGTGGCATGCAGGTCCACGGCCACAATCTGCCCGGATCGATTATGCGTGATGACGCCTCCCGCGTCGGTGATCCAGGATGAAAGATCCCGTGCTCCCAGACAAGCGGTGGCGGCGATGGCGATCAAGACCAGGCGCATCCTGATCATCCCCTCCCGCGGCGCGCCGGCAGCGCGGAATCGCGATCGAAGATGATTAGGCACGATGGTAGCGCGGACTTGAGCTGCGCCAGCCCCTTCTCAGAGATCAGTGTGTGGTAAAGATTCAGGACCCTTAAATTGGGCATCGATTTCAGGTCCTCGATGCCCGCATCGGTTACTTTGGCCATATTGAGCCGCAGCACACGCAATCGCGGAAATGTTTTCAGCGTATCGAGCGCTTTGTCGTCCACCGAGGTATAGTCCAGATTGAGCACCGTCAGGTTCTTAAGATTCGCGAGCACAGCCACGGCAGCGTCATTGGTGGCCGTGCGTACTAATTCCAGGCGCTCCAGGTTTTCCAAACCGCGCAGGTTTTCAAAACCTTTGTCGCTGAACCGGCAACTGTTGAGCCCCAGCTCGCGCAGGTTCTTTAGCGTCGCAATGTGACCCAAGCTCTTGTCCCCAATATCGGTGCCGTCAAGCTCCAGCACTTTTAGTTGGCTGAGTTTCTCGACCGGCGCTAGCCCCTCGTCAGTAATGTCGGAGTAGCTCAGCCGAAGCCGCTCGAGGCTGCCGATTTCGCCAATGTGCCGCAGTCCTTCATCAGTGACGGGAGAACTGGTGAGATCCAGTTCGAGGAGGGACGTCAAACCTTTCAGGTGTACCAAACCCGGACCTTGCACCAGCGTACCCGCCAGCCGCAAAGTTTGAAGTTTGCCCAGTCCGCTCAAGTTCACGAGCCCACCATCGGAGACTGTGGTATTGCTGAGAGTCAGCTCTTTCAAGCCAGTTAACGATTTCACCGCGCTGAGACCAAGGTCTCCCGTTTCGGTGGCACTGATATCGAGAGTTTCGAGATTTTCCAGTCCCCGCAAATAATCGAGCTGTGCATCGTTCACGTGCGTGGAGGCAAGCGAGACCGACCGAAGTTTCCCGTCTTTGAATTCCGTCTTTCCGCCCAGCGCTTTGATCCACTCGGCAATAGCCTTTTCGCCAGTTCCGGAAGGGCGGACGGCGGCCGCTCCCGCAGTTGGACCCGCCGCGCCGCCCACAAACTCCACCGCGCAGCCCGGCACTGCTGCATGCAGGGCTGCAACTCCGCTGGCTGTTACCCGGCTGTAGCGCACGTCAAGCGCAACCAATTGCTTCAGCGTGGCCAGCTTCGCCAGGCCCGCATTGGTGATGTGGCTCCGATAAAGGTTCAGCTCGCGCAGATGGGTCATGCCCGACAGGATCTCCGCGCCGGCATCGTCGATTTCGGCTCCCAGCAGATTCAGCTTCCGCATGGCCGTCAGATTTCGCAACGAAGCGAGTCCGGTATCGGTGACCTTCACACCGTAAAGATCCAATTCCTCGAGTTGGGTGAGTCCGCTCAGATGCTTTAACCCCTCATCGGTGATCGCTGTGTTACGCAAATAAATCCGCCGCAGTGACTGGAGTCCTGCGAGCCCCTTCATGCCTTCGTCGCTGAACGTCGAGTCATTCAAATCTAGCGACTGCAAATTCACGAACTTAGTAAGATCCGGCTTCACGACCTGGCTCTGTGACAACCGTAGATCTTTGAGTTTTGTAAGTCCAGTCAAGTAAGCCAGGCCCTTATCCTGGATGTTGTAAGTGGGCAGAAAATGCAGGCTGAAATAGAGCCGCTCCAGGTTTTTCAAGCCGGCAAGATATTTCAAGTTGTCATTCGCATCGAGCGGACTGTCCGAGAAGGGCGTCCAAATGGTAGCCGGCAGATAGAGTTCGCGCAGACCCGTCAGGCCGCTGAGTTTTTCGAGCTTCTGCGGTTCGATGATGGTGTTGGTGAGATCAACGCCAGTGATGTGTAGGCCGCCAGAGGGCAGCTCGGAGAGGTCACGCAAGGGCGTCCGGTTCCCTTCGAGAACCACTCGGCCGCCCTGCCGGATCACCCACTCGGCGACATCTCGCTCGGCAGCCATTGTCAGAACGCCCGAAGCCAGTAGAGCGGCCATCAGCCTGTTACCGAACCGCGACCGTGAGGGAGTCGGTGCCTTCGCAGATTTTGTCACGAATGCTCTTTCAAACACCCTTGCGCCACCCGGGGTCCGCATCGCCCTTTACATCCAGCGTAACCGATCCGTCGGGATTCACCGGCTGCTCCGAAGCCCAGGCCACCGGCTTCCATACGCCCGGCCGGATCTCGATCCGCGCGGAAAGCAGAATTTTGCCAACATAGCCCGATGGAAGAGCGAATGCGCCTTGCCGGATGCCTCCTCCGTATGGATGGCCGGCATCCAAAGCTCCACGCAACTTCAATCTCCCATCGGGACTTTCCAGATGCAGCCACAGCACTCCCGGGACCGCCGCAACGCCGCGGTTCGCTACGGCCACGATCAGTTCCGGCGTCCCATATCGCTTGCGCTGCCACACCCACGCGGGGCGCAGCCGGTATCCGAGATTCGCGCGCAACCGCTCGAAACCACGTGGGAACTTTTGGTTGTACGCAGTGAGATTGTCGGCTTCGGTCCACAGCGCCCAATAGTTGGTCTTTATATCCAGGACGTGCAACATGTAGTTCTCAAGAGTGTTGACGTGTGCGGCATCGACATCGATTTTCGATGCATCGGACTCGCGAAAATAACCATCCTCCAGAATCGATGCCAGCCACGGCGGACGGTTGGCCAGTTCCTCAATCTGAATCGGCTCTTCCACGATGATGCTGTCGGAGCGCAGCCACGCGCCAGCCCGCACTGCGTTGTCCAGTACCTGCCGGTTTCCCACCGCGCTGATGTCGGGCTGGGTGTTTACCGCCAGCGGCGTACGCTTCCAGGTTTCCAGCTGCCGCGCGGTCATGCTCACAAAGGTGCGTTCAGCGGTTGGATAATCCGGAAACGGATTCGGAAAATCGCTGGTGTGCCCTTCGCCCCAGAAGCCGTATTGCATCAGATCCATCCATTCAATCAACGGATTGCCCTCAAATTGAGCAGCCAGCAAGTCGTTCAACTCAGCGAAAGCTTTCTGGAACTCCGGATGATCATAGCGTGGCTCCATGTAGTCGCCTGAGTTCTGCCCCGGTATCTTTCCGATTTTCACCAGCGGCACTTTCGACCGCAGGAATTCCGGAAGCGCCAACTGCTCCGGCTGAAAGGATTGATTGGAGAGCTGGATTCGAAACGCCACGCGCAATCCATGCTGCTTAGCGGCAGCCAGCGTGAGTGCCCAGACAGGATCCAGTTCCAGCTTGCCCGGGCGTTTCTGGACATTCCGCCAGTCACAGCGTATATAAAGCACATCCACGAACGGAAGGCTGGCCATTTTCTCGACGTGCTGTTCCAGAGTCTCGCGGCCCGCCCGTGCAGCCAGCGATGGACCGCCTTCCTCCCACGTGTAGCCCACCAACCCGAGCCCTGGATTCCGCAAAGGCTTTTCGGAAGGTGTGGTGAACAGGATGGTCTGCCAGCCCTGATCTTGATCGACGTCGAACGGCCCCTGGTTCAGCCGCTCGCGCACCGCCGGACCCGATCCAAAATCGAAACCCTGCCAGAGATGCGGCGGAACGTCCGCCTGTGCTCTAATCACAGGAAGCGCGGCAGCGCCCTTGAGCAAATCTCGTCGTTTCATTGGGCTAGCCAAGGAGTTGACATTGGTTGGCTGTTTGCCGGAGAGTAAACAAAGGAAGTATAACGAAAGAAAAAGAAAGAGTCAATGTTCAGTAGACGTGACTTGCTGCTTGCGATCACTGCCGGCACTGGAGCGTCGGGCCTAGCACTGCGCGGCCAGCCCGACGCCAAGCCAAACATCATCGGCTATCGCGAGTACGCCAAATGTTTCCCGGATGCGATTCGAATGCTCGCAGCTGAAGCGTATACTCGCCGAACCGCGCAGATCCGGAAACTGACCAGTGCCGCCGCGATTCATGAGCGCCAGCGATGGGCGCGCGAGACCTTCTGGAAGATCGCCGGCGGAATGCCCAGCCGCACGCCGTTGAATACCCGCACCACCGGCTCATTCGAGCGGGAAAAATATCGTGTGGAGAAACTGGTTTACCAAAGCCGTCCGGATGATTGGATATCAGCCAATCTATACATCCCGAAGAACGGCGCTCCGCCATTTCCAGGCGTTCTGTTTCACATGGGCCACACGAACAACGGCAAAGCTGGGGATACTTATCAGCGTTGCTGTCAGGGACTGGTGCAACTCGGATTTCTGGTGCTCGCGTTCGATCCGATGGGGCAGGGTGAGCGGATCGATTACCCAGGGCCGAATAGTTCGTCGCGCCTGCCTTCCGCGGACGACGAACACACGAAAGCCGGAATGCAAATGCTGTTGATCGGCGAAACGGCAACCGGCATGCAAACCTGGGATGCGGTGCGAGGTTTAGATGTTCTGGCATCGCATCCGCTGGTAGATCCGAAGCGTCTGGCATCCACCGGCCAGTCTGGCGGCGCCACCGTTACCATGATGCTGGCGGCTGTGGACGACCGGTTGTCTTGCGCGGCGGTTTCATCGGGCAACACAGAGAATTTCGCCTGCGCTAACTTTCACCCTCCCGGATCGACAGACGATGCGGAGCAGAATTTAGTCGGCTCCGCTCCGCTTGAGTTTGACCGCTGGGACATGCTGTGGCCAATCGCTCCCAAGCCTCTCCTGATTCTTACCAGCGCGAAGGATTCTTTCGGCACCTACTCGCCGAACTATGAAGATAACGGACTGGAAGAGTACGGTCGCCTGGAAGCCGCATATCGATTGCTCGGGAAGTCCGATCATTTGCATCGCTTCGAATCGCCGCTCCCGCACGGGATGTCCTATGTGCTGCGCCTGGAAATTTATCGCTGGCTCACGCGCTGGCTCCAGGACGGCCGGAAAATCGATCAGGAACCTCCGGTGGCGCCGGAACCGGAACGCAATTTGTGGGTAACAGATTCGGGAAGCGTAACTCGCGATCTGGGCAGTAAGACGCCGTTCCAGTTATCGCGGGAGAAAGCGCGGGCCATAAAAACGCCATCCAATCCGGTAGATTTGCCGCGACTGCTCGGCATGGGGCCGATGCCGAGTCGTTCGCGAATGCGCGAGCTCAGCCGTGTGCCATCGCGCGATTGCGACGTTCTCGCGGTCGAAATCCCTAGCGCCGAACGCGTTTGGGTACCGGCCTGGATTTTCGTCCCGAAGCAACCCGTGCGGCGGCAATTGATCATCGTCGAACCCGGAGGCCGCAACTCCGCGTGGCAGGAAGGCGGCCTGTACCAGCGGTTGGCCGCGCAAGGAGCGGTGGTGTGTGCTCCCGATCTGCGCGGCATCGGCGATCTGCGTCCTGAATACAGTGCTGGCGCACCAGCCTATACCGGGGAGCGCGAGAACGAAGAAAGCTATGCCTGGGCATCGCTGATTCTGGGGCGAAGTTTGCTGGGACAGCGAGTGACGGATCTATTAGCAGTGATCGAAGCTCTCTCCACTCGCGAGTGGGGCGGAACGCCACTGCTTGCGGCTCGGGGACGATTAACCATTCCGGCGCTCTGCACTGCCTTTCTCTCATCAAAGATATCCGGGCTTTATTTGACGGGGCACCTGATGAGTTGGCGAAGTTTGGTGGAGACCGAGATGTATGATCATCCCTTCGCTAACTTTGTCCCCAATGTTCTTCGGTCCACCGATCTGCCCGAAATTGCGGCCGCTATAGCGCCTCGCAAAATCACGGTGGCGGGCATTCTGGATGGCGCCGGCCAGGCTGTTCCCGCGTCAGAGGCACGGCGCACTTACGCAGGCTCCAACATCGAAGTTCGAGACACGGCTGCGTGGGACACTGCCGCGTTGTCGCAGTTTTGACGCGTTCCGTTAAAAATTCAAAAAGCACCGGTCGCTTACGCTCGCGGTTCGGAAAGAATGTCTCACGTTCAGAGAGTGTCACCGAACCGCGACCGTAAGGGAGTCGGTGATTTTGACCAAGCGCTTATGCCACGATCACTTCTACACCCTTATTGCGGATAGCCTCTAGCGTTTCCGGACGCGCCCGGTCATCCGTTATGACGCGGCGCACGCTGTTGATGGCGCCGATCACCGAAAGGCTCCTGCGCCCCAGCTTGCTGGCATCCGCAACCACCGTAACCTCGTGCGAAATCCGCATCATGGTGGTGTTCAGCAGCGCTTCCAGCAGATCGGGAGTGGATAATCCGATTTCCGGATCTAATCCATCCACGCCCAGGAAAAAATGATCGGCGTGCAATTCGGACAGGAACCGCTCCGCCTGCGGACCTACGAACGATCCGGATACGTGGCGCATCACTCCGCCAATCATGATCACCGAAATGTTCGACGCATCTACGAATTCGTCCGCGATGTTCAGCGCGTGGGTGATCACGGTCAGCGATTCGATGTTGGTTCGCTTCAGCGCGCGCGCCACCTCCGCAGTGGTTGTGCCGGAATCCAGAATCACGGTCTGATGCGGAAGCACCAGCTTCGCCGCTGCCCTTCCGATGCGGGTCTTTTCGGCATGGTAGATGGTCTTCTTAATATTGAGCGGAAAATCCTGATGCGGCTCCTGCGGCAGCATTGCGCCGCCGTACGATCGCACTAGAATGCCCTTCTCAGCCAACTGTTCCAGGTCGCCGCGCAGAGTCACCGCCGAAACGCCGAAGCGGCGGACCAGATCGCCCACCGACACCCGTCCATCGTTCTTGAGCAGCCGCACGATTTCGCGGCGTCTTTCTCCCGCCAGCAGATTGGAACGTTTACCGGACATTCAGTCTTTCAGTGTAAGGCAGGACGAGGAAACTCGGCCGCTGAGCGCGGGCAGCGCCGGGATTCCACCGGTCAGTGGTTTGAGCCATGCTCGAAACGCCGGCATATCATCGGTCGGTTCCTCGGGCATCCAAGCCTTGGGAAATAATCGCTCTTGTGCGGCCACATCCGCGAGATCGGCTAAGCCGGTAGTGCATTCATAAGCGGGGCCCGGCTTACGTTCCAGCGTGATCATCTTACCGCCGACTCCGGCCAATCCGGCGCGGACTGCCGCGCGGCCACAGGCACAAGCCTCCGCCCGATCCACTTCCGAAACCAGTGCCGAACAAGAGCGGCCCAACAATCCAGGCTTTTCGCTGCGCGCGCTCACCTTCAACGTCTTGGACAGCCGTTGCGAAAGTACATGCGCGAGGTTAAGCGCCAGCGGGGCGCGGCTGGAAGCGCGCTGGTCCGCGCCGAACGGTTCGCCCTTTGCGTCTAACTGACCCTCACAAACGGCGATCACCGCCCGGCCCAAGCGCAAATAGCAGCGCTCCACATCCTCCGCAAGCTGATCGAATGGCAAGGGCCGCTCCGGCATATAGATCAGATGCGGTGCGTCATCGGGATGACACCGCGCTTGAACGGTGGCGGCCGCCAGCCAGCCTGCGTTGCGGCCCAAAATTTCGATTATCGTGATGCCCGGCAGTGCGCGATTATCGGCGCCGATGTCGCGCACGGCATAAGCGAAGAAACGAGCTGCCGACGCGTAACCGGGACTATGGTCCGTGATCGCCAGATCGTTGTCGATGGTTTTGGGCACTCCGACAACGAACGCTTCATAGGCCGATCCGGCTATCGCATCTGAAAGGCGGGCCGACAGTTCCATAGTGCCGTTTCCGCCATTGAGGAAGATATACCGGATATTATTCTTGCGCAAAACGTCCAGCATGGTGTCGAAATCCTGCTCCGCGATTTTCGCGCGGGAGGATCCAATTAGCGATCCTGGCGCAAACGCAACCTCCGCCCAATACGATTCGGGCTCTGCTAACAAGTCAGCGAATGTTTCCTCCAGTATCCCGGTGGCTCCGCCCAGCGCGCCGAATAGCTTGCCAATCCCCGCGCGGCGGCACTCTTCTACGATTCCCGCCAGGCTGGAATTCAGAACCGTGGTGGGGCCCCCACCGTGCGCAACTAGTGCATTTCCTCGAACTTTCATATAGCTGTCCAGGGTTTCAGTCTCGCGGACGACCCCGTCCAGCGATTATACCGTATCATTCCTTTCGATCTCTTGCTAAAATCATCTTTTGATTTCGTTTTTTCGGAGGAGATGAAAATTGCCCGAAGCTACTACAACCGGACCAGGAGCCGTCGATGAAGCGCCCTGGTATGCCACAGATTTGCTGAGCGAAAGCCCGGAACAGCAGGAACGCGACGGATACCTTCATACCCTGCGGGAAATTCTCCAGCAGCCTTCCACTTGGCTTGATACTGCGGAACGGATGATCGCGAGAACAGCGGAATTGACGTCGCGGATGGAAGGGATTCGGTCGCTGGTGCTCACAGGTTCCGGAAGTTCCGAGTACGCCGGTGCATGCGTTCGGATGGTTCTTCAGAACGCGCTCGGCGTCGGCACGCAAACCTTGGCAGGGGGCGCATTATTGACTCACGGCGCCAAAGCCATTCCACCGGAACGGCCAGGATTAATGATCTCGTTGGCTCGATCCGGCGACAGCCCGGAAAGCGTGGCCGCGGTTTCGCTGATGCTGGGTGCGGAGCCCGGGATACGGCATTTGGTAATCACTTGCAACCAGCAAGGGCGGCTGGCTACCACTTATCGGGACGATCCAAGGGTGCACGTGATTGCCCTGGATGACCGCACGAATGATCGCAGTCTGGTAATGACCAGCAGTTTCACCAATATGGTGCTCGCGGCACGGGCGCTCGGTTCGTTACAAGCGCCCGATCGTTATCGAGCGCTCTGCCGGGATTTGAGCGAGAGAGCCGGGGGACTGCTTGGCGCCGCTTTTCCGGTTCTGGCGCGGGTAGCCGATAGAGACTTCAACCGGGTCCTGTTCCTCGGAAGCGGGTCCCGTTTCGGCGCCGCGCGCGAATCCGCCCTCAAAATGCTCGAGATGACGGCGGGCCGGGTGATTGCGATTAGCGAGACCTATCTGGGATTGCGGCACGGCCCCATGAGTTTAGTGCATTCCGATACTTTGGTGGTTTGTTTCCTCTCCTCCGATCCTCAGATTCGGGGCTACGAATCCGACTTGATCCGCGAGCTGAGCCGCAAACAACTCGGGTTGGGCAAAGTGATTTTCGGCGAGCGCATACCGCATGATCTCGCGGGCGCCACGGATGTCCTGGTGGAGTGCACCGGCAGCGCATCGGTGCATGACGAGGATTGGCCGGTTTTGGACGTCATCGTGGGCCAGATTCTGGCGTTTTTCCGCTGCCGCAAAGAAGGTTTACAGCCGGATTCGCCCTCCAGCGACGGCGTAATCCAGCGCGTGGTTCAGAATTTTACGATGCACCGCCCGGAGACGACGCTTTGAAGATTCTGATCGCAGGCGAACTGAATCTCGACTTGATTCTCCAAAACTATCGCAGCTTTCCGGCTTTGGGACGCGAGGTTCTGGTGGAGGATGTCACTCTCACCATGGGCAGCGCGTCCGCGATTTGCGCGTGCGGTATTGCGAAACTCGGCAATGCGGTCACTTTCGTAGGCAAGGTGGGAGCCGATTCCTGGGGCGAGCTGTGCAAGAGCAAACTAGCGGCGTGCGGCGTGGACATCTCCAGGATAATGGTGGATCCGACGCTCAAAACTGGAATCACGGTATCCATAACATCGCCCACGGATCGCGCGCTGGTTACTTACTCGGGAGCGAGTACCGCGCTTGCCGCGTCGGATTTCACGCCCGAGAGCTTTCGCGGATTCCAGCACTTACACGTCTCCTCGTTTTTCATCCAACAGGGACTTCGGCCGGGTATTAAACAACTCCTCGGTTTAGCCACCGAATGCGGACTAACGACTTCGCTCGATCCAGGCTACGATCCGGATGAAAAATGGGGGCGCGATCTACTGGAAGCGCTGAGTGAAGTGGACATATTCTTTCCCAATGAAATTGAGTTGGAAGGCGTGACTGGTTTAGGGGATCGCGAACAAGCCTTGCGAAGTGTCGTGAACGGACGGACTATAACGGTTGCGAAGCTTGGTACCGATGGTTGCATGGCGTTGGAATCGGGAAAAATCTTAGCAGTCCCGGCTTTCCCGGTTCAATCTGTCGATACCACCGGCGCAGGTGACTCCTTCAACGCGGGGTTCTTGCATGCCTGGCTGCGCGGTGCGCCCCTGCGCGACGCCATGACGTTCGGCGCCGCCTGCGGCGCCCTATCTACGCTCTCATCGGGAGGAACCAGCGCGCAGCCCACCGAGCAGGAGGCCCGTCGTTTTCTGGCCGAACGCGAAGCTCAGCCGATGGGAAAAGCGCTATGAAGCGTAGAAAATTCCTGACGTCGGCCGTCTGCGGTGTTGCAGCCGCGAATTTGGGCTCCGTTCCAGCCCGGGCTCAACAATCCACGCGTAAATCGCTAGCTATCTCCGAGTACGAGCCGAAGAGCATGCTGCGCGTGCAGGAAACGCGAGTGGAGCGTGCCCGATTTCCGGTAATCGACATTCACACGCATCTTTCGTTCTCAAAAGTAGCCACCAACGGCGTCCAGATGTCCGACCAGCGCAATTATTCGGGTGCTCCGCAAGAGCTGCTCCCAGTGATGGACCGGAAAAATCTCGCCGCCATGGTGAACCTCACCGGCGGTTATGGCAAGGGGTTGCAGGATGCCATGGCCCGCTACGACACTGCTTTTCCCGGCCGTTTCTATACTTTCACGGAACCCTGGTACAGCCGCTTCAAGGAATCGAATTACCCGAATTTTCAAGCCGGCGCAATCGAAGAGGCGCATCGCGCCGGAGCCAAGGGTCTGAAGATCCTGAAAACTTTGGGCCTGTATCTCAGAGAGAACATCACCTCGGGAAAACTCGTAACCGTGGATGACCCCCGCTTCGATCCCATGTGGGAAGCCTGCGGCCAAATGAATATGCCGGTGGCGATTCACGTTTCTGATCCCGTAGCCTTCTTCACCCCTACCGATCGCTTCAATGAGCGTTATGAGGAATTGAACAACCACCCCGACTGGTCCTTCTACGGCAAAGATTTCCCCAGCAATGCCCAAATTCTGGAGGCACGGAACAAAGTAATTGCCCGGCATCCGAAAACTCAATTCCTGGTGCTGCACGTCGGTAATTTCGCCGAGGATCTGGAGAATGTTTCCGGGAATCTGGATCGGTTTCCGAACATGAGCGTGGAGATTGGGGCGCGCATCGGCGAACTGGGCCGCCAGCCCCGTGCGTCACGCAAGTTCTTCGAACGCTACCAGGATCGAATTCTTTTTGGAACCGACGCAGTGCCGCACGGCGATGAATTTCCTCAGCAGGTCTTCAACGACAAGTTGTACGAGATCTATTTCCGGTTCCTCGAAACGGACGACGAATATTTCGACTACGCTCCCGCTCGCGTGCCTCCGCAAGGCCGCTGGCGCATTTACGGGATACAGTTACCCGATCCGATCTTGCGTAAGGTTTATCACGAAAACGCCACTCGCTTGCTCGGGATTAGAAATCCCAGCGCTTAAATCGCGAGTCCTGGTTAGTGTATCCAGGAAGCTTCCATGAGTGATAGTGGCTCAGCGCAACCGAAGGTCGTTTACCCAACCTGCGGCGTCCACAATCCATCGCTGCAAGACAACAGAACCAATTCGCGGCTTCACGCTTGGTCGCGATCGACCTTGACAATTTCCGGCTTGCGGCCCAGGTGCCCAGGCATGAGTTCGGTCGCCGCGCTGAATGGAAAGGCCTCGCGCCGATCGTCCACGAAGAGTTTGCGCTGGGAGCCTGGCAATCCACCCTCAGGCAGCTTTGTCCATGTCCTGGCGCATCTTCAAATAGGGCGCCAGTTTTTTCTTTGCGTTGAACACCCGCCACTGTACTGTCCCAATCGGGATGGCCTGAGCGGCGGCGATCTCGTGGTACTCCCACTGCTCGATGAAGCGCAGTTTCATGACTTCGCGTTCACGCGAATCCAAAAAACCCATCCAATGCATGAACTCGAATGCCGGGGTTGCGGCGGGCTTATGGCTGGCGGCGACTAAGCGATCGCTGACTTCGCCCAAGTCGATAGTGTCCACTTCCCGCGACTGTTTACCATAGTGCCGGCTGAGAGCGTTACGGGCTACCTTGAACAGCCACGCTCGAAATAGCGTGCGATCGCGAACTTGCGTGGCTTTGCGGTAAACGATAAGCATCACCTCTTGCGATAAGTCCTCGGCCAGGGCCAGTTCGCAGCCGCGCGCCCGGAAAAAGGCGACGAGCTGCGGGGAGAAGAGCTTGAACAAGTCACCGAACGAATCTTCGTCCAGCACTTCCAAGAACTTATTCGTCACGGCCTGCTCCAGGAGGAGTTTTTCGTTTGCGATCAGCTCAGTGCTCATTAAGGTCCAGCCCCCTTTTCGGCTGTACCTTTACTAAGGCACTCGCGCAACCAACCACTGATCGCACCTGTTGGACTGTTTTTTCAATGGCTTACGAGGGTAGCCCGACGGTTCGTCGAGCCTGGGCCTCCGTCAATTGCCGAATTCCTGTCGAATCGGCGAGTCTGTAGGATGCCCGACGGCGAGCGCAACAGAATCAGTTCAACCTATCGGCCATGGCATCCTGGTGGTGCTTTCGCGAGAACATCCGTTGTAAGTCAGGCCAGAACTCTTTCAGGACATTCGCCGCCATATCGACGCCGAGCTGCGTACCGAGCCCAGATACGGCGTCGCTAGCGGTTCGCTTGTTCGCGTAGTAGCTGGTCGAAATCGCCACCGCGGTTGAGTTTCCGAGCACTTCCGAATAATTGAACTGCGTCCCGCCCGAATCACGATGGGTCCAGAAAATCTGGCCCATGGCGTAGCCGAGCCTGGACCAACGGCTTCCGGTGCCGCGTCGAAAGTACCGGGGATCTTGGTGAAGAAGCGTAGGGAAGACCGCCTCTGTCATGTAATCGCCGATCACGAAATCGCCATATGACGCTCCGAAATATCTGCCAAATCCCGCAGCGCCTTGCCCGAAGGACCGGTTTGAGTTCGTCAACTGGCCCTCGCCGCCGAATAGAGCCGCCAGCCCAACTGTGCCGCGATCGAATGCATCTTCGGAAGCTATCTTGAATTTCTCGCGGCTGGTTAGAGGCTCGTAATTCTGCAGGCTGGGAGAAGTCCGGTAGTTGGGAATGATGCCGAGAATCCGCTTGCTCTCGGCTTGCGGCGGGTTGTTCGCGCTGCTCTGAACGACGCCTGGCTGAGAGGGATCGCTGGGGGATGTCTGTTGGCCCGGAGACTCCGACACAAAGAGAACGAACCCTAGGCCAGCCAATAAGATGCGATAAAGCACAAAGCGAATCTCCTGCATAGAAAGGTCACTCGATTGAAGGGCTCTCTCTTAGTGTCAACTCCTCGACACGCGGCCTCGCTGGTTCGACACCATAGTGATTCACAATGAGCCGGTCACCCCGCTGTCCGGTAAGATAGGTCCACACCCATTGCAAAAAGACGCTAACGCGAAGGTTGGACTCCGCCAGGAACTGGAGATGTACCGCGGCCCATGCGAGCCACGCTACGCCGCCGCTCAGGTGTACTTTGCCGCTTTGGAGAACGGCAAAACCCTTGCCTACTACTGCCATAGTGCCTTTATCGAAGTAGCGGAAGGGCCCAGGTGTCGATTTGCCGGTTAGACGGCGGTGAATTAATTTACCGGCGTAGCGACCTTCTTGAATCGCTACCTGCGCGACGCCGGCCAAAGTCGTACCATCCTGATCGAGAGAGGCAGTGTCGCCCACCACAAAGATTTCCGGATGCCCAGGCACCGAAAGGTCCGGTTGGATACGAACTCGTCCCGCGCGGTCTGTCTCAACATTCAGCCACTTGCCTGCTGGCGAGGGAGCCACGCCGGCGGTCCAGATCACTGTTTTGCTTGGAATACGCTCGCCCGCTACGATGACTCCTTCTTCGTCGATTTGATCGGCGCCTTGTCCCAGCCGTACTTCTACGCCGAGATTCTCCAGGCGTTGTTGGGCCGCGTGCGAGAGGGCCTCCGAGAAAGTCCCCAGGACCCGGTTCCCGCGGTCCAGCAGTATAACTCTTGCTGCTGCAGGATCGATACGCCGGTATTCCGATTTGAGGCTGCCGCGGACCATTACGGCGATGGCCCCGGCCATTTCCACTCCGGTTGGGCCCGCTCCTACCAGGACGAAGGTCAGAAGGTCGCGATGACGACTGGGATCTTCCTCGGCTTCGGCCTGCTCGAACGCCCGCAAGACTTTATTTCGAACCGCGACCGCGTCGGCGAGGCCTTTCAACCCTGGCGCAAATTTTTGGAATTCATTGTGCCCAAAGTAACTGTGAGTTACGCCGGTTGCCAGGACCAGGAAATCGTACGCAAGTGGTACTCCTACGCGGTCGGCTGAGTTGGCTATCACAACCTTAGCGTCTTTGTCTACGCCCGTAACTTCGCCGAGGATAACTACCGTGTTCTTCTGTTTCCTTAGAACGCCGCGGATCGGCGAGCCTATTTGGCCAGGAGTCAATACCGAAGTCGCCACTTGGTAGAGGAGCGGCTGGAACACGTGATGATTGTTGCGGTCAAACAAGACGACTTCCGCGGGAGTGTTTTTGAGAGCCTTAGCAGCTGCCAAGCCTCCAAAACCTCCTCCAACAATCACGACACGTGGCGGACTCATACGTCGAAACTCATACACCCAGGAAGAGACGCGCTGGACCGGGTTTGTTGGGCGCTCACCGCCCTGTCCGGTCAACCACCATCACGGCGAACATTACCGGCAAATATAAAACAGACGCCAGAAGTAAATGGCGCGCGCGAGCAAAAGTGCGCTCTCGCCCAAGTCGCACTCCGAAGTAGAGCAAGCCCAAGCCTGCGGTAACTGCAGCCACCGCATAGAGAGACCCCGTCATGCCGAGCAGGCGGGGCATGAGGCTAATAGGGATCAGGAGGATTGAGCACGCCACGACACGCTTCGCAGTGGACTCGCCGTCCGGCTGGATCACCGGGAGCATCCGGATTCCGCCCCGGGCATAATCCTCGCGATACATCCAAGCGATTGCGTAAAAGTGAGGGAACTGCCAAATGAAAAGAATCAGAAACAACGCCAGAGCCCCGGCATCCAGGCCCCCGCTCGCCGCCGCATATCCGATTAGCGGAGGCATGGCACCTGGCAGCGCGCCCACTGTCGTGCACGCTGGCGAGCGCTGCTTCAACGGCGTATAGACAAACAGATAAGTCAGCAGCGTGAACAAACCGAGCGCAGCCGCCAGCGCGTTCGCTCCGAACCACAGCTCGGCGAAACCGGCGGCGGACAGCAATACGCCAAAAACAAATCCATGACTGCGTTTCATGCGTCCGGCCGGAATAGGGCGGTCGCGCGTTCTGCGCATTCTGGCGTCCGAGTCCGCCTCCCACCATTGGTTGAGCGCCGATGTCCCGGAGGCCATTAGCGCTGTTCCAAACAGAACGTGTACCAACATCAAGAGGCCAAAAGAACTTCGGCAGCCGAAATAATAGCCGACCGCGGTGCAGATCAGAATTAGTACCGTGATTCGCGGCTTGGTCAACTCCAGGAAATCTTGCATCGCTTCAGCCTTTCTTTCTCCGCCGGATCAATCGTTCACGGACCACAAACGCCATGATCGTAAACGGCGGAAACGCGATGTAGCTCCAGTACGAGGCCGTCATTTCCGGCGCCGGCGCGACGTCGATTGTTCCCTTTGCGCTGGTACGCTCGCCATTCTTCAGAATTGTGATATCGAGCTGCCACTTGCCGGATTTAGCGAGTGTCACCGGTGCGGCATATAGTAGCTTGTTCTGCGCCTGCTCTCGCGTTAGTCGCGCGGGGATCTCGGCGCCTGAAGGGTCGCGCAGAATTAACGAGACGCTGGCATCCAGTACGGGTTCAAGCCCATTTCGATTCTGCAAGAGCAGGCTGATATCAACGGGGCCGGCAGAGAGAGGCGCCGGTGCGGTAAACACCGTGATCACGAACGGTCCGGCTTCCTCACGCAACTGGACTGCGCCTCCGTCGGCCCAGGCAAGCGTCTGAGCCAAGATGATTGCTACCGGCCATA
Source organism: Bryobacteraceae bacterium (assembly GCA_036008345.1). Taxonomy (GTDB): domain Bacteria; phylum Acidobacteriota; class Terriglobia; order Bryobacterales; family Bryobacteraceae; genus Palsa-89. The sequence continues at coordinate 4,120 of DASYNU010000117.1, read as the reverse complement.
ACAATTTGGGCTTCGGCATGTTAGTGCATCATCATCATTCCGCGCATTTGCATCGGCTGGAAGACGATCCAGAAACCGGCAGCAAAGAGCGCGCACGCCAAAGCGGCCCATGGTGACACTACTGTTAAAGCCATGCGCTCGCCGTCGGCGAAGCGGTGTGCCACGCGCCAAGCCGCATAAAGAGTAAGAAGTAGCCCCAGATCCAGGAAGATCAGTTCGAGAGAGGGAAGCCAGCTCGGCATCCATGCTTGGGGAAAGCTGGCCTGCGGAAAGGTGCCTGAGGAAACTTGGGAAAAGAACCGCTCGAAGACGGGTATCGCTGTGCTCCATCCCGCCACGAGGTGATTCGAGAAATGTGCGAGCCACATCGCGAAGCCAACCGGAACCAGCGTTAGCGCGAAACTGCAAGTCAGTTCCTTCCAAGCAGAATTCGTTTGTGACCAGCGCAGGCTGAACCAGCCGCAAGCTGCCACCAACATCGTTGGAACTATCAGAAGCCCCGCTGCATACAGGGCCGTCACGAGCGGGACCATTGAACTGAGACCCAGTCGCGAGTGCCACTGATGCATCCACAGCATGACCGGCTCCGTCATCCCGGCCGCGTTCACAAATGCACCGAATACCAGAATCAACACGATGGCTGCGACATCCGGGCGCCGGTTCAGACGTCCGATTCCCGAGCTGGGACGGTCCTCACGCAAGCTCGCGCCCGGCAACACGCGCAGAATTCCGACGTTTTGTTGAGGGCAAGCCTGAACGCAATCGAGGCAGAAGGTGCAGTCGAAATTCCCCAGCTTCTTTGGTTGAAACAAGTTCAACTCACACCCTCGCTGCCGGTGGTTTCCGCGAATGCAATCGTGCGTGCGGCAAGATCCGCAGACGGCAGGTTCGCGTACTTTAACCTGCAGAGGCGATACCAGTGCATGCACGAAGTGGAACTGGCCAATCGGGCAAACGTACTTGCAGAAGCTGGCACCCTTGAACACGCTATCCACGGCGAGAGCCGCGATGAAGTAGCCCAAGATGATCCACGCAGTGGAGCGGGGGCTGTCCCAAAGTGAGAATGCCTCGTACGCCCACAAGTAGGCGGCAAGCAAGCCGGCTGCAATCCATTTGGAACGCAATTGCCTTGGCCATCGATAACGTGGAGGAGCGAACTTTCGGGCTAGATCGCGCGGAAGTGTGAAGGGACACGCCATGCAAAAAAGATTGCCGGCCATCAGCAGCGCGATGACGGCCAGTCCTCGCCAGTGAGTCCAGGGCAGGACGCCAGCGAGGTTCATCGGCGCGACTTGCGGTCCGAAGAATCCGTCGAATACGATGGCGGCGGCTAACAGCAACATCGCGGCTTGAACGCATCGTCGAAAGTAGCGATACCGGAAAATCGGGCCGAGAATTGGCGTGCGCAGTAGGTCCCAGGGTACCTTCGGTAAAACGCGCGGATTCTTGACGCGCGGAAGCGGTCGAATTATGCTGGCGCGTCCAGGCTCGAGTGCGCGCATACCCAAGATCACCGCCGGCACCAGAAACACGATGGATCCTGGAACCCACATGATGGCTCCGGCAGCGGATTGGTCATCCAGAGCGGAGATCCCCCACAGCCTGGGGGCTAGTTGATAACTCGAATAGATTACGTGGTCCGAGAAGCACAGCACTGCGGAGAGCCCGGTGTTCACCAGGTCCGCCGCTACCAGGTACGGGATCATGGCCCATCTCGGCCAAGCCGGATGGCTCGGCCACACGCCGATCACCGGCCACCAAAACGCAACTGCGGCCCAAAAGAAGCAGGCATGTTCGGCCCGATGCCAAGCCTGGGAGTGGAGTCCTAACTCGTAAAGCCGCGGCAAGTGCCAGACGATGATGGCAGCCGCCAGGGCGAACCAGGACACAACCGGATGCACCATCGCGCGGCCAATTTGCTTGAGTTCGCGCCAGCCGAGAAAAGGTCCAAGGGCGTCTTTAAACACCCATCGCGGCAAACCACGGAATAGGGGAAGCACGGGCTGTCCCAGCAGAAGGAGCGGAGGCGCCAGCATGATGAGCAACAAGTGCTGGATCATATGGGCCTCGAGCAACAGCCCTCCAAAGACGTCCACCGGCGATGCCAGAGCCACGAGCACCGTGAAGAGCCCGCCCGCGAAGACGATTAGCTTACCCGTTGTGTACGTGCGAGGCAGTTCAATCCGAAGGCACAGCCAGCCTCGAAGATAAAGCGCGGCTACGGCGAGCAGCAGGCACACCAGTTTTAGATCCAAGGTCCAGGATGCGAGTACTGCCTCTGCGACCGGGTCCATCTATGCCTCAGCGGACGATCGCGGATTGCGTGGAATCCATCGCAGCGGGCTGAAAGGACGGGCGCAGCGTTTCCATGAACGCGACCAGCGCAGTCACTTCGGCCGGATGCAAATTCTTGCCATACGCCGGCATGTTTCCGCTGCCTTGAATCACTTGCCTGATGAGTTGATCGCGCGTCAGACGCGTGGCTACGGTATCTAACGCAGGCCCCCGCAACCCACCTTCGCCACCCAGGCTGTGACAGTTGCGGCACTGCTTGCTCTGAATGAGGACCGCTCCACGGAGCTCCAATGGAGTCCGGCCTTTTACGTAGGCGGCAGGTGTGGCCGCGCCGCTCCACGCTTCCATATGCGGCGACCACGGCGCGAACGTCCCGAGATAGGCCAGCAATCCCACTGTAAGAAATGCCAACAGCACTATCACGACAGCCATGGGACGGCGGCGAAAATGCTTTTCGCCTGTTCCGGAATAAAAGGGCAGCAGGATCAGAGCCGCTATCCCAAGAACCGGTGCTACCAGTAGGAGGAACGTTTCCATATAGGCCGGCAGCAGCGCGAGGATCGCGTAGATTGGCAAGAAATAGAAATCCGGCGCCGGCGCCGTATGAATGAGTGTCGGGTTAGGAGGGCCAGAGGGGCCCTGCGGGCCGAACACCAAGGCGCAAGTTACAATCGCGACGATAAGGAAGCCGCTGAAGATCAGATCCTTGCCGATAACGTTCGGAACGAATGGTACGCCCGTCTTTTTTATCGTCTCTTCGTACTCCGTTTCATACGATTCCTTCCTCACCACGTATCCTGGCTTGGGATATTCGTTGATTCCCTTCATTAAAACGAGACGCAAATGCAGGCTGAGCAGCGCGATAATCAGCCCGGGCACGACGAATACGTGCAGGGAGAAAAATCGGGATAGTGTTTCGCCCGCGATGAACGATCCGGCCAGCATGAGGTGAACCAATTCCGCGCCGATGAACGGGACGCGGCCCATGATGGATGCGCCGATACCCAAGCCCCAGTACGCATCCTGATCGAAGCGCAGGATCTGCCCGGTAAACGCCATCCCCAGCGTGCATAGAAACAGGAAGCAGCCACTCACCCAAGTCAGCTCGCGCGGGTACTTAAACGCACCAAACAAGAACGTCTGGACCAGGTGCAACGTCATGATGCCGACCATGAAGATGGATCCCCAGTTGTGGACCGCGCGCAGGAACCACCCGAGAAACTGTTGGTTGTTCAGATATTGCAGGCTGGTCCAGGCCTGACTTGTCGAAGGCACGTAGACGAATGCGAGACAAATCCCAGTGATGATCTGCAGAATGAAACACAAAAGCGTGCCGCTGCCAAACACGTAGAACCAGCTATTGGTACTGGGCGGAACTTTGTGCCCGCCCGTCGACTCGAACAGTTTCATCAAATGCAACCGGTCTTCGAGCCAGAGCGCGATGGTTCTCAACATGATCTATTCCTCACACCTCTTCTCTTTACAAGGGCTCGGCAAGGGTCGGAAGATGGCCGCCCAACACTTTCAGTTCTCCGCTCTCGACTTTGTGTTGGTACTCGAACAGTCCACGCGGCGGCGGACCCGAAGCATGTGAGCCATCCTCATAGAACGCGCCCCCGTGGCAGGGACACATGAATAGGCGCGATTCCTGAAACCAACGAACCGGGCAGCCCAGGTGAGTGCAGTTGATGGCGAAAACCTGGAACGACTCGCCTTCGATCCGGCGTACCCAGCACGGCACTTCGGCAGTATCTCCGTCCCAAGGCTTGCTAACAGGGTTTCGATAGACAGCCAATCGCGTCTCGCCTTGGGGAAAGTGGTCCAG
>DASYNU010000116.1:0-36116 GCA_036008345.1 Bryobacteraceae bacterium | reverse complement strand
CTCGAGTAGCGGCTTGGGAATCCGGATGCCGCGTGAATTGCCAATTCGGATAAGGCGTGCTCGCATAGTAATTACATCGTCGGTCCCGGTACGGCTCAGCGTCAAACCAGACCCAACGGGGCGTGCTGTGCCGCAAACGCGCCCTGCCGCTGTGGGAATCCATTAAGAAAAGGGCGAAGGTTTCACCGGAAATCGGGTTCACGTTCGCAGTCCACCAGCGGGGATTTTAGGCCTTCCTGGACCCCAGGGCCTGGGGGAACCCAATTCGCCGCTTGGGTGGAACCGGTTTTGGCTCGATCAACTGGCGAATTGCGTCGAAGACAGCTACGATCTGCGCGTCGTGCATTTGAAACTTGTGTTCCAGCTCGGCGATTTTTTGAGCTAGTTCCTTATGCGTAGCGACGATCTCGCGGAGTTTGACGAAGGCTCGCATGATCGCGATGTTCACTTGCACTGCCTGTTCGCTGTTCAACACGCTGGATAGCATCGCCACGCCTTGTTCGGTAAACACTAAGGCATCGTGCGTCTGCCACCACGCCCGTTCTTTGATATCGCATTTTGCGATGTCAAACATTCGGTCTCTTTCGGCTTAAGCTGGATCATGAAATCGCCCGGAAATCGCCCTCGGTTGCGCTTCACTTGCTCATTTAACCGGGAGGTGGGTACGCCGTAGAGTTCGGCTAGGTCCGTATCCAGCATCACTTTCTGGCCGCGAATGAAATATATGCGCCGCTCGATGAAGGCGACAGGAACGACGTTAGATGGACGTCTTACTGCGAGAGCTGTTTTCTTTGCCATAGAGATGAAGTGGGCAAACGAACACCGTTGTCTCACCCGAAGCCAAACGCGTCCCCCTCAAACGATGCGAAAATATCCGTCATGGCTCGTGAATTCCCCTTGACACCGGAGGCGGTTCCCGCCGTCGATACCAAACTGCGGCGCATCGCGACTAAGTTGCCGGTTCCTGAATCGCTAGCCGTCCTGGAAACATTGCATCGCTATGAACCCTTGGCAATGCGTGGGCAACCGCCCGTAGTATGGGATCACGCTGAAGGCTTCAGTGTGTACGATGCTTATGGCAATTGTTGGATTGACTGGTCGTCCGGCGTACTCATCACGAATGCCGGGCATGGACGGAAGGAGATCATCGACGCCATCGCGGCACAAGCGAAATCTGGGTTGCTTACCAATTACGCATTTCCAAGCGAGATTCGTTCGCGCTTAGTAGAGCGGATCTCGAAGCTGCTGCCGAAGCCGCTCGAGAAAGTTTTCCTGCTCACCACCGGTTCTGAGACTGTGGAATGCGCCATCAAGCTCAGCCGCGTGCATGGTCTGAAGAACGGTGGGCACGCGAAAAATATAATCGTTTCCTATTTCGATGCCTTTCACGGCCGAACCTTGGGCGCCCAGCAGGCCGGCGGTATCCCGTATCTGAAGGAATGGATCGGCAACCTGGATCCAGGCTTCGTGCAACTGCCGTTTCCGGATGGCTTCCGCGTTGCCGATACGTCTTTCGATCATTTCGAGCGCTGCCTCAAAGAGCGGGATGTCGATCCGCGAAATGTCGCGGCTGTGCTGATTGAGACTTACCAAGGCGGCAGCGCGGCTTTCGCGCCAAATGAGTATATGCGTGCGCTTCGCCAGTGGTGCAACCAGCACCAAGCGCTATTAATTCTGGACGAAGTACAGGCGGGTTTTGGACGAACCGGTAGCATGTGGGGCTTTGAGCATTACGGTATTGTCCCGGACCTGGCTCTGTTCGGAAAAGGAATTTCGAGCTCGCTTCCGCTGGCAGCCGTCGCGGGCAGCGCGGAGATCATGGATTCGCAAGCCATCGGCACTATGACGTCCACGCACACCGGCAATCCGGTTTGTTGCGCCGCGGCCCTGGCATCCATCGACTTGGTGGTGAACGAGAAGCTGGCGGCGAACGCCTGTCAAATCGGCAATGTGTTGCATCGGCGTCTGCGCGAAATTCAGAGCAGGTTTCCTGAGATCGGCGTGGTGCAGGGCCGCGGTTTGGTCGCAGGACTCGCCTGCATCAAGGATGGCCCAACCTCGCCCGATGGAGATCTGGCGTTCGAAATCGTACGGCACTGTTACGAACAGGGTGTGCTGATGTTCGCTCCGGTCGGGTTCGGAGGCGCGACGGTCAAAATCTCTCCCCCGCTGGTGATCACGGAAGAAGCGATTCTCGAGAGCACGGCCGTTTTAGAAGCAGCCTTCGAATGGCACTGCAAGTAAGGACATGCAAGTAAACATCATCGGAGGCGGGATGATCGCCCACGATCAGATTCTACCTTCGTTCTATCAGCTGCAGAGATTGGGCCTGGTGGAACAGATCGGCGTGTGCGCCCGACATGAGAGCACGCTGGATGCTCTGGCGGCATCGGAACAAATTAAACGGGCCTTCCCTGGACACACCTTTCGCTCGTCCACCGATCCTTATCGCGAAGTTATCGCACGGACGCCGGCGCGCAACGTAGTTGTGGTCGCACTTCCCGATCAATTGCATTTTGACGCGGTGATGGCTGCGCTCCAGGCGGATCAGCACGTGTTGGCAGTGAAACCGTTAGTGCTGAAGGCATCCGAAGCCGAGACCATCCGGCACGCAGCGCTGAAACGCGGCCTGTTCGTGGGCGTTGAATACCACAAGCGCTTCGATGACCGGAGTTTAATGGCGCGGCGCAAATATCGAGCCGGCGATTTCGGTGAATTTCGCCTGGGGGCCGCTTGCCTGATGGAGAAGTGGTACTATCGCCACTCCAATTTTCAGAACTGGTGTACCAAGGAGAATTCAGACGCGTTCACTTACATCGGCTGTCACTATGTGGACCTGGTGCACTTCATCACGGGCTTGACGCCCGTATCGGTGAGCGTATACGGCATCGCCGATCAATATCCGAATGGCCAGGAAGGCTACCTTTGGACGGATGCGCGCGTGATATGGAGCAACGGCGCGTGTCTGAACGTTCAAAATTCACTGAGCTTTCCCGATGACGCGCCCGGCACCAACACTCAGGGCCTGACGCTCTATTGTTCCGCGCAGGATCGCGGCGCGTTGCTGTGCCATTCCGATCAATACCGCGGGCTGGAATACGTTTACTCGCGCCAGCCGGATTCGCCCGGCAGCACCATCTACGCCGAGCCCAGTCCGGATTATTTTCAGTACGTGGATTTGGGAGGTAGCGGGCTGACGCCGGTCGGCTACGGCTACCGGTCTATTGATTACCTGTTCCGCTGCTGCCTGAGAGTAGACGGGGCGCTTGACCGCCAGCAGGCGATTCAAGAAATCGACGGCGAAGGAATCGCGGCCACGCCGGCCAACAGCCGTTACAACGAGCAAGTGATCGAGGCTGCGCGGCACTCGATTGTGAACGGCGGTATTACTGTGAGACTCACGCAAGGATGATGCCTTGTAACGGTCGAACGGATTATTCACGGTGATAGAGCTGATGTTGGACCGTTGCTCTGTACAACGAGGACTTCAAAAGTTTGCGCTCTGCAGAGCCGAGTCCTAACCTCGGTTTCGCCCTGCATCGGCGCGGCGGCCAGCTATGGCTCCCAGCCAGCGTGGCCGGGCTCAGGCATTCTCCAAGGGAGCAGAGCAAATTATTCCAACCTTTTGGCCAAATCAGGCTAGGTCTCGCGGCACCGGAAAGAACTGGCCAGGCCTGTTATCGGCATTCGTAGGGGAACCATGGCACCTAGAGTCCTGGCTGTCGACGATAAGCCTGGGAATCAGGGCTGGCTGACGGCGGGAGCCCCGCGGCCAGCGTCGTTTCTTAGAGGCTTTACCAGCGCTTCAGCCCCTTCTGACCGATATCCGTGCGGTAATGCATGCCGTCGAAATGAATCTTCCGAACTTCTTCATAAGAATTGTGCATCGCGGCCTCGAGCGTTGCGCCCGACGCTGTAACTCCCAACACGCGTCCGCCTGAAGTAGTCAAAACATTATCAACAAGTTTTGTTCCGGCATGAAATACCGTCGCGCCCGCAACCTGATCCAGACCAGTGATCCGATCGCCGCTTCGAACTGCGCCCGGATATCCCGCGGCCGCCAGCACCACGCAAACCGACGGATCCGCGCGCCACTGCAACTCCCTCTCATCTAGCGTCCCATGCGCCGCGGCAAACAAGGGCTCCACGAAGTCGGACTCCATGCGATGCATCAGCACCTGCGTTTCCGGATCGCCCAGCCGCGCGTTGAACTCCAGCACCTTGGGCCCGTGCCGCGTCATCATCAAGCCAGCGTAGAGAAAGCCGCTGAAGGGATGCCCGTCCGCGCGCATATGTTCGATGGCCGGACGTATGATCTGGGCCATGATCATCGCTTTTTGAAAATCACCCAGGATTCTTCCGTCGCAATATGCTCCCATGCCACCGGTGTTGGGGCCTTGGTCGCCATCCAAGACTGCCTTATGATCTTGCGTCGGTTCGAGTGGCAGAATACTTACTCCGTCGCTCAGCACGATAAAGCTCACTTCTTCCCCGGTGAGGAATTCTTCAATCACCAGAGTTGAGCCAGGCGTGAGGAGTTGAGCGATAGCTTGCTCGGCTTCCTCCTCGGAATTCGCAATGATCACGCCTTTGCCCGCCGCCAGCCCATCCGCTTTGAGCACCACCGGAAGAGTGAATTCCGGCAACGCGGCCAGCGCTTGATCTACCGACTCCACTGTCGCGAATCTAGCAGTTGGGATGCCGGCTCGCAGCATGAACTCCTTGGCGAATGCTTTGCTCGCTTCTAATCGCGCGGCTGCGGCCGTGGGACCAACAATGCGCCGTCCCTTCTCGCGAAACCGATCCACAATTCCAGCCGCCAGCGGTGCTTCCGGCCCCACCACCGTCAGGTCCGCATTGATGGATTCGGCTGCCGCTAGATAATCCGACGTAGCGAGACAAGTCGCAACTTGCGCTATGCCCGGATTGCCAGGCGCGGCGTACAATGCCGAAGTCTTCGCGCTTTGCGCAAGCTTCCAGCAGAGCGCGTGTTCCCTGCCTCCTGAACCAATCACAAGAATCTTCATCCGAGAACCAGAACTAGAAACTAGCACACTATGTCACACTAAGAGCTGAACCCCGATGCAGTCCTCGAAGTACGACGTGATCGTTGTGGGCGCCGGACATGCCGGTTGCGAAGCCGCGCGGGCTTGCGCGCGCATGGCCCTGCGCACCGCGATGATCACCATGAACCTCGATCTCATCGCCCAGATGTCCTGTAATCCAGCAGTTGGCGGCATCGCCAAAGGTCACCTGGTTCGCGAAATCGATGCGCTCGGCGGCGTGATGGGCGAGGTGACCGACGCCGTCGGAATTCAGTTTCGTTTGCTGAATACCAGCCGCGGGCCAGCCGTCTGGTCGCCACGCGCCCAGTGCGATAAAAAGCAATACCGTCTCCGCATGCGCGAGGTGCTGGAGAACGAACCGAACCTGCGAATTCTGCAAGCAGAAGTGGCGCAATTGAGCATAAGTGGGGCAGGCGCTTCCGCCTGCCATCGAGTAACCGGAGTTCTCCTTCGCGACGGCCGGACCATTTCAAGCGACCGCGTCATCATAACCACCGGGACATTCCTCAACGGCTTAGCGCACGTTGGCGAAATGAAGTACAGTTGCGGCCGAAACGGCGAAGCTCCCTCCAACCTCCTCGGCGACCAGCTTCGCACACTCGGCCTTGCGTGGACCCGCCTTAAGACCGGAACCCCGCCGCGTTTGGATGGCCGAACCATCGATTGGTCGCGCTTTGAAGCCCAAAAGGGCGACGTCAATCCCACGCCGTTCTCATTCCTGACGGAGAAAATTGAGAGAGAGCAGATTGAATGTTATTTATCTTACACAACAGAGCAAACACTTAATATTCTGAGAGATAGCATCGCTCGTTCACCTCTCTACAGCGGTCAGATCGAGGGTGTAGGTCCGCGCTATTGCCCCTCCATTGAGGACAAAGTCGTCAAGTTTCCGGACAAAGTGCGTCACCAGATCTTCTTAGAGCCGGAGGGCCTGGATACATACGAAGTCTACGTGAATGGCATGTCTACCAGCATGCCGATCGATGTCCAAACCGCCATGGTGGCGTCCATCCCGGGTCTCGAGGATGCCGAGATGATTCGCCCGGGTTATGCCATCGAATACGACGCTATCGATCCTCGTGAATTGAGCCATAGTCTGGAGGTGAAGTCAATCCCAGGTTTGTTCCTGGCCGGCCAGATCAACGGGACTTCGGGATATGAAGAAGCAGCCTGCCAAGGATTGGTTGCGGGAATCAATGCGGCTCGTGGAGTTGGCGAGCTTCCGCCTGTCAGCATCGGCCGTACCGAAGGCTACGTCGGAATTCTCATCGACGATCTGGTCAACAAGGGCGCCGAAGAGCCCTATCGAATGTTTACATCGCGCGCGGAATTCCGGCTGCACTTGCGCATTGACAATGCGGACGAGCGATTGACGCCGCTCGGGCGGAAGGTCGGCCTGGTGAGTGATCAGCGCTGGAGCTTGTACCAACGCAAGCAAGAACAGAAACAGCTTGTAGGGAAACTGTTAGAGACAGCTCGAATCGAATGCGAGTCTTCGGACGAACATCCAACCCTGATTCAATGGCTCCGACGGCCCGAAGCGAAGATCGCGACCCTCGCTGGCTGTATTCAAGAAGTTTTGAGCGAAAAACCCGTCCACGGCCTGCTAGCTACCATCGAGACCGAGGCCAAGTATGCTGGATACATCGCCCAGCAGGAGCGGCAGATAGAACGGCTACGCGATTCCGAGGGCCGCCGGATTCCGCAGGAATTCGAGTTTGCGGAGATCCCAGGTCTGTCTACCGAAGTGAAGCAAAAACTACAGCGTGTCCGGCCGGAAACACTTGGGCAGGCTGGCCGCATTCCCGGTGTTACACCCGCAGCGGTCGCGGTTCTGGATGTCTACCTGAGCTTGGCTGTCCGAGCCTGAGGGATAGTGGTACCGGATTGGTTCGCTGAACTTCTTCAGCGTGAGTTAGCTGCCTGGGTTGCGTTATCTTCCGGGCAAGTGTCCCGCCTCTATGAGCATTACGCTCTACTCGAACTCTGGAACAAAAAGATCAATCTGACATCGGTCGAGCCGGGCCCCGAGACCGTGATTCGCCACTATTGTGAATCCCTGTTTTTTGCGGCGCACCTTGAGAGTCACGCCAGTTCGGTCGCGGATGTTGGCAGCGGCGCTGGTTTTCCTGGTGTTCCGATCGCGATCCTGAGGCCAGACTGGCGTGTGAGCTTAGTGGAATCAAATCAACGCAAGGCCGTTTTCCTGAGAGAGGCAACCAGAAGCCTGCCCAACATCTCGATAATCGCCAAAAGGGCCGAGACCGTATCTTGTTCATTCGACTGGCTGGTTTCAAGGGCTGTGAACCCCAAGGAAGTTATAGCCTTGGCCCCTCATCTTGCTCCGAGAATCGGTCTGATGTTGGGGGAATCCGACTTTCTCGATATCCGGCATGCAAAACCCATTGCATGGTCGGAACCGATTCAGTTACCTTGGGGAGACCGCAGGATTTGCGTGTTTGGACAGGTTTCACGTGGAACACTTGGTTGAAGGTTTCACGTGGAACGTTCGGAGTCCGCTTGGGAAAAATCATAGCAATCGCTAATCAAAAAGGCGGTGTCGGCAAAACCACCACCGCCATTAATCTCGGAGCTTCACTAGCTGCCAACGACCTACGTGTACTCATTGTCGATTCCGACCCTCAAGGAAATGCCACAACAGGTCTTGGAATATCCAAGTCCGAAGGCCGTCCCACGCTCTATCAAGTCCTCCTTGGCGACGAAGATCTCGCAAATACCATCACTCATACCGAGTTCGAAGGCCTCGATATCATTCCTTCCGACAAAAACCTGGTCGCCGCCAACCTGGAAATGGTAGAACTAGAGAATCGCGAATCGCTGCTCCGCGACAAGCTGGAGCCAATCCGCGACCGTTATCATTACTTCCTCATCGATTGCCCACCGGCTCTCGACCTGTTAACCCTCAACGCGATGGTCGCGGCCGATTCTATCCTGATCCCCATGCAGTGCGAATTCTTCGCCCTTGAAGGAGTCTCCCAGCTTCTAGGCACCCTAGACCGCGTCCGCGAATCCTTCGGGTCGAAAATAAAAATTGAGGGCGTCTTACTGACCATGTACGACGATCGAACGAATCTCACCCGTCAAGTGGAGCAAGACCTGCGTCAATTTTTCGAAAACAACGTCTTCCAAACCGTCATCCCTCGCAGCATTCGCCTAGCGGAAGCTCCCAGCTTCGGGAAGCCAATTCTCTCTTACGACGTCCGCTCCCGTGGCGCTGAATGCTATATTCAACTGGCAAAGGAGATCTTGGCCCATGAACAAGGCGCCGGACAAACAGCGTAAAGTTCTGGGTAAGGGCCTCTCGGCTCTCCTGCCTACCAAATCCCCCTCGCGCCAGGCCGAACCGCAAGCCCCACCTATCGGGACTCGTGTGGCCGTCATCCCCATTTTGCAAATCGAACCCAATCATCTGCAACCCCGCACCACATTCGATCCAGGACGCCTGCAGGAATTAGCTAACTCAATACAAACAAACGGAATAATCCAACCGCTCATTGTGCGAAGAAAAGGCGCGGACTATGAGTTGATCGCCGGCGAGCGTCGCCTTCGGGCTGCCAAAGTCGCTGGACTCACCGAAGTTCCCGTTGTAATTCAAGATTACGCCGACGACCGTCTGCTCGAAATCGCGCTAGTCGAAAACATTCAGCGTGAGGACCTCAATCCCATTGAGACCGCCCAAGCCCTCGAGCGCCTGGTCCGCGAGATGCACTTGAGTCACGAGGAAATCGCCAACCGCACCGGCAAAGATCGCACCACCATCACGAACATGATCCGGCTGCTGCGTCTACCCGCCGATGTTCAGCTTCTGGTTGCCGAACGCCGTCTCTCCATGGGACACGCCCGCGCCATCCTGGGATTGCCGACGCCTGAGCTACAAACCCAAATGGCCGAGAAATCGGCCGCGCAAGGTTATTCCGTCCGCCAGGTGGAACGCCTTGTCAAGAAAATCAGCGAACCTCGCGAACCCTCCGAAAAGCCACTTCAGGATCCCAATATCAAAGCCGCCATCCGGGAACTCGAAAGCACGCTAGGAACGCGAGTCCGAATCGTCGAGAAAACTGACCAGCACGGTCGAATCGAAATCGAGTATTATTCGCAGGACGATCTGCAGAGGGTCTATGAGATGATCCTCTCTACCCGAAAAGAGTGATTGGTGCCGGCGGCAGGACTCGAACCTGCGACCTGCGGATTATGAGACCGCCGCTCTAACCACCTGAGCTACACCGGCAATATAGCGCTATATAAAGGGTATGTGGAGCCTAGCCGGGATGTCAAACTAGGGCTCGTAAGTCATTAAAACGCTTGACAAAAATGCGACATTAGATTACCTTAATATTGGGTGTTGGAGATACAAAAACTCCGATGCCAGTAGAAGTAAAGCAGGAGGCCCTTATCGACAACGATTACCTTTCGGGGCGACTACCAGCTTCCTCGACTTGCTCCGCCTAAAGCGGATAAAAGCAGGGTGAGATTAACAGCCTCACCGGCTCGCGGCGGTTACACCGCAATCTCAAATGCCGAGGGTGGCAAGCAGGAGTTAGCGGTCGCCCTGTACTATAATTGACACGCCTTTTCCCCTCCAGTAGATTCGAGTAAGTGCCTTCTCCCGTCATAGAGTTCCGGGACGTCTCCAAGAGCTATCCCATTTATCCAACACCCAGCGCTCGTCTCAAAGAACTTGCCTGCCTGAATCGCGTCTCCTTCCATCGCGATTTCTGGGCCGTGCGCGATATCACTTTCGAAATTTACCCCGGCGAGACCTTCTGCATCGTGGGCGAGAACGGCTCCGGCAAAAGTACGCTGCTCCAAATGGTGGCGGGAATTCTACACCCCTCGAGCGGCAAGATCTCTGTCCATGGTCGCGTCGCTGCGCTGCTCGAGCTCGGCTCCGGATTCAACCCCGAATTCAGTGGACGCGATAATGTTTACGTCAACGCGGCTATCCTTGGCCTCTCGCGCAAAGAAATCAGCGCCAAGTTCGAAGAGATCGAGGCTTTCGCCGAGATCGGCGATTTCATCGATCAACCGGTGAAGACTTACTCCAGCGGCATGGCGGTCCGCCTCGCATTCTCCGTTGCGATTCACGTCGATCCGGAAATCCTGCTGGTAGACGAAGCGCTCGCCGTTGGCGACATTTATTTCCACCAGCGTTGCATGCGTAAGGTAAATGAGCTGCGCGAAAAGGGCGTGACCATTCTGTTTGTCACTCACTCCGCGGGCGAGGTCAAATCTATCGGCGATCGCGCTCTTTGGCTGGATGGCGGACGTATGCGTGAGCTCGGCAGTACGGAGCACGTTGTCAACCGGTATCTGGCCGCCATGTTTGAGAAGGACAGCGCCTACCTTACCACTCTCCATCGCAACGCCCAGCGAATCGCCCGCGGCCCCGTCAAAGCGCCGGAAATCGTCGACACGATCCCCAACATCGATCACCGTTTTGGGGACAGCCGCGCCGAGATCATCGGTATCGCCGTACTCGATCTCGCTGGTCACCCCATTCATCTGCTCGAACCCCTGTCAGCGATCGTGGTCCGGATCAGCGTTCGCGCCTCGGAAGATATTACCCTTCCGATCGTAGGATTCATCATGCGTAACCACATGGGTCTCGATTTTGCCGGCACCAACACGGCGCGCGAAGGCTTCGAGCTTCCGCCCATGGCCGCCGGCGATATCTACACGGTGGACTTTCATCTCCAGCTTCCCGAGCTCTATCCATCCTCGTTTTCCTTCTCGCCCGCCATCGCCGACGGCACCCTGCGTTCCTATACGACATGCGATTGGATCGACAACGCCATTGTTCTCCAGATGAGCCCCGCCGAGGGCGAGATCTACGGGCATCTGCACCTGCCCTGCCGCGTAGAGTTGAACCGATGCCTGGCCAAACCATCCGCTCAAGTGCTGAGCCACGCGGAGCCGAAAGTTGGTTGAGTTCACCGGCGAACGCGTCATTCCCGGGCAGGTGAATGACGACCTGTGGAGCGAGCATATGGCGCGCTATGCCTTCGCCAGCCGTTTTGCGGAGGGCAAACGCGTACTCGACGCAGGCTGCGGCGCCGGATACGGCGCAGCCGAGTTGGCCCAATCCGCGCTCCAGGTCACCGGTCTCGACATTGCGCCGGATGCAGTGGAATACGCACGCACGACATATCCGATCCCGAATTTACTTTTCCTGGTTTCCTCTTGCACTGCCACTCCTTTCCGCCCCAACAGTTTTGAATTGGTGGTCGCGTTCGAAGTAATCGAGCATCTGCAGGATTACCGCGCGTTCTTGAACGAGTGCGCTCGTGTGGTCACACCACAGGGTCTTTTCATCGTCTCCTCGCCCAACAAAAGCTACTATCAGGAGTCCCGCGCCAAGACCGGCCCCAATCCATTCCACGAACATGAATTCGAAGCCGATGAATTCGTCAGTGAGCTGAGCCGTGTTTTTTCCAACGTTCGATTGCTGCTTGAGAATCGCGTCGAATCCTTTGCCTTCCATCCCGCCAGAACATTTTGGCCCGCCGGCGTGCGAATCGATGGTGGCGGCGGCACAGCAGCTGAGGCAAATTTCCTGATTGGTCTATGCTCCTTCGGCCGCCTTCCCGATCCACAATCTTTCGTCTATGTTCCGAAAGCCGCTAATTTACTTCGCGAGCGCGAACAGCACGTCCAGCTTCTCGAGCAGCAGCTGGCCCGCACCAAGCGCTGGCTGGCTGAAGCGCAGGCTGAACGCGATACTTTACTCGATCTGTATCGCAAGCAAACCGGTGAGCTGGTGGAGCGCACCCGCTGGGCCGAAAAACTCGGCGCCGAACTCGACAGCCTGGGCGCGGTGCTGACCAACGAACGCAAAGCTGCCGACTCCCAGGCTCGCGACTACGAAACCCGCGTGACACATCTCGAAGGCGAAAATCTGGCCAAGACCGAATGGGCCCTCGCGACAGCGGCCAGTCTCGAAGAAAAATCCCTTGAATTGGCGGAGTGCGTCCGCCTGCTCGAAGCCGCGGAAACCACCGTCGAAGAACGGACGCTGTGGGCCCAACGCACGGACAAACTGCGGGCCGATCTGGCAGCCCAGTTGGATCTCATCCGCCAGTCGCGCTGGGTGAAGCTGGGGCGAAAGTTTGGGCTTGGCCCGGATCTGTGAGAACGCTCCTAACCATCCTCTGGCGGCTGATCAAGTTTCTTCCGCTCTTGCTGCTTTCTCCCTTTCTGATGCTCGCGGCCGTCGCCTCCATTGCCGCAACCGATCTGCTCGGACGATTCCGAAAAGAAAATCGTTTGCCTCCCGATGTTCGTTGCGCGAACAGCTCAGCCTCCGTCGTTATTCCCAACTGGAATGGACGCGACCTGCTGGAACGCTACCTGCCTTCGATCCTCGAAGCCCTGGCCGGGAATCCTGACAACGAAATCATCCTCGTCGATAATGGATCGTCGGACGGCAGCGCCGGCATGCTTGCGGAGCGCTTCCCTACCGTGCGCGTGTTAGCTCTCGATAAGAATCTCGGATTCGGCGGCGGTTCCAACACCGGCTTTCGCGCCGCCAAGAACGACATCGTTGTTTTACTCAATAGCGACATGCGCGTCCAGCCGGATTTCCTCCTGCCGCTCTTGGACGGCTTCACCGACGCGCAAGTCTTTGCCGTTTCCTGCCAGATTTTCTTCACGGACCCGTCCAAACTCCGTGAAGAAACGGGGCTCACCCAGGGCTGGTGGGAAAACGGCGGCCTTCGCGTACGTCATCGCGACGATCCGGCCATCACCGATCTGTATCCGTGTTTCTACGGCGGAGGCGGCTCCTGCGCATTCGATCGCCGCAAGTTTCTCGAGCTTGGCGGCTTCGACGAGCTGTTGCATCCCTTCTATCTCGAAGACACCGACCTCGGCTATCTGGCGTGGAAGCGCGGCTGGAAGGTGCTCTATCAACCTCGCAGCGTGGTGTATCACGAACACCGCGGAACCATTGGGAAGCGCTTCTCCCAATCGCAAATCGATCTAGTGCTCAAGAAGAATTTCATTCTGTTCTGCTGGAAGAACATTCACGAGTGGCCACGTCTCGCGTCGCATTTCTTCTTTACATTTGCGGGCGCGGCGCTGAGCGTTTTCTTCGGCGATTCGCGGGAACGCGCGAATCTATGGGGCATGTGGCGCGCCTTCCTTCAGTTGCCCCAAGCGCTGAGCGCCCGGTCTCGTGCCCGCTCCCTCGCGGCCGTCTCCGACACGGAGGCGTTCCACAGGCCGCTGGGCGGCTATTTCCGCGACCGATTCTCAGTGAGTCATTCAGAGCCCGAAAAACTGAGCGTCCTGTTTGTGTCGCCGTATCCGATCTGCCCTCCAGTTCACGGCGGCGGCGTTTTCATGTATCAAACCGCGCGCGAGCTAATGCCGCTCTGTTCGCTCCACCTAGTGATCCTCCTCGATCATGACTGGGAGCAATGGGATCACTCTGAGTTCCAGCAATCCGCAGCCTCTGCGGAATACCTGGTCCGCATGCAGGGCAGGCCGAAGGAGTTTGGATCTATTCTTCCCTACGCGGTACGCGAGTTCGCCAACGCCGATCTCGAGTGGCTGCTGCATCGCCAGATCTACACGCGCGCCATTGACGTAGTGCAGCTCGAATACACCGCGCTCGGCCAATACCATTGGGATTTTCGGCGCATCGCCTGCCTGTTGTTCGAGCACGACATCTACTTTCAGTCCATTGGCCGCGGTCTCGCCGGAACCCGCAGCTTCATCCGAAAAACGAAAGCTTCTTTCGAATATCTGCGGGCGCTCCGATATGAACTAAAGATCCTGCCCAAGTTCGACCGCATTCAGGTTTGCAGTCCCGCGAACGGCGATTATCTTCTATCGTTCCTTCCGAGCTTGGCCGGCAAGCTGGATGACAATCGCGCCGGTATCTCGACCGCCCGTTATGATTTCCAGCCCAATGGCCGCGAGCCCCACACCATGCTTTTTCTCGGGAGCTTTCGCCACCTTCCAAACATAGAAGCGCTGGACTGGTTCATGCGCAAGGTGTTGCCTCGCGTGTTCGAGCAATCGCCGGATGCACGCCTGATCATCGTCGGCGCCGATCCTCCGCCGAAGCATTCTCTGCCCGATTTCGGCGAGCGCATCGAACTGCGCGGATTTGTGGAAGACGTTCGCGAGCCGCTCTCCCGCTATGCGGTATTCGTATGCCCCATCCTGAGCGGTTCTGGCATGCGTGTGAAGCTATTAGAGGCTTTCGCGGCCGGTATCCCAGTAGTTTCGACGAAACTAGGAGCCGAAGGCCTCACAGATAAAGACGCCGACGTGTGCGCTTTAGCAGACTCGCCGGAAGCCTTCGCGGCAAAGATTCTAGAACTATTCCGAGACCCCGCGAAGGCCAGCGAGCTAGCCACGCGCGCCCGCGAACAGGTGGTGGCCGCGCGCGACATGGGGGTTCTGACTAGACGGTTATTGGAAAGCTATCGGGCTTCGCTCAACGCAAAACGTCTGGGCCGCGAATGAACGCGAATACACGCGAATAAGAATTCGCGTTCATTCGCGGCCTAATTCGTAGCCTGCTTTTTGTCGCTCAAATCATCCTTCAACCGCTTCACTACTCTCTCCGCGGTTTTGCTCAGCTCGCTAGGCGTCGTATCCTTGGGGCGATCGTAGGTGGACCAAACCACATTCTTGCTTTTGCGGTCCACGATAAAGATATTCCCCCGGCCACGGTTGAACCCCCCGACGCGCAAAGCGGCGCCTGAGTCCTCCGTTTTGTCTTTATCGTCTTTCACCGTCTTGGCGCTCGACGCTTCAGTCTTATTGTTGTCGTCTTTGGCATCCTTCGCGGGCGCGGGAGGAGCCGGGGGGGGCGGCGGGGGCGGCGGAGGATAAAGTTCTTTGAACTTGGCCTCGAACGGCTCACCCAACCGGTCCGTAATAATGGCATCCGCCTTTTGCGGATCTGTCACCACCTGGAACACGCCCATATTGGTCAACCGATTGGCGAGGTATTGATCCATGCCGCCGCTCATCCCCAGAATGTAGACCGTGTTCACTTGCTTCAATTGCTGGTTTACCGCCGCGGGAACAGAGGCAGCCAGTAGCACGAGGGCGCAAAACAACTTCATGAGAATATGGTACCAGCGCCTACCGACCATTGTGTATAAATCGCAAAGTATCACGGTAATCATTCCCTGCCTGAACGAAGAACAGGGGATCGAGCGCGTTCTCAGCCGCATGCCCGAGTTCGTGGATCAGGTAATCGTGGTGGACAACGGCTCAACCGATCGTACCTCTGACGTGGCGCACGGTTTCGGAGCGGAGGTGATTCGCGAGCCGGTTCGTGGCTACGGCCGCAGCTACAAGCGCGGTTTTGCATCCGCCACAGGCGATCTCATTATTACGCTGGATGGCGATCACAGTTATCCGCCCGACGCTATTTCCTATCTGCTGGAAGCTTTTCTGCACCTGGACGTGGATTTCCTGAACGCCTCGCGCTTCCCGGTGCGCGACCGGAAGGCCATGAGCTTCAAACATAAATTCGGGAACTGGGTCCTTTCGCTCGCTATGTCCATGTTGTACTTTCGCTGGGTGCGCGACTCACAATCCGGCATGTGGGTTTTCCGGCGATCGATTTTGAAAGACATGCACCTGGAATCGGACGGCATGTCATTCTCGGAAGAAATCAAGATCGAGGCGCTCAAAAGCTCGCGCGTTCGTTTTATCGAAATTTCGATCATGTACTCTTCGCGCCTGGGCGAAATCAAATTGAATCCCTGGCGCGACGGATTCAACAATCTATTTTTCCTGGTGAAGAAGCGCTTCACGCGGGGCGCCAGATGAGCAGGCCGGAAGAAACAGATTGGCCGGCGGTGGGGCAGACGCTTCCGTCTGCCAACTCAGTCACCATCGTCATTCCCAACTGGAACGGATCGGCGATGCTAGGAAAACTCTTAGCCGTTCTTCCTAGCCACTCCCGCGCCATCCATCGCATCATCATCGTCGACAACGGCAGCAGCGACGATTCAGTAGCGCTAGCCAAGCGTGCCGGCGCTGACGTGATTGAGCTCAGAGCGAACACAGGCTTCAGCCACGCCGTGAATCTTGGAATCCAGTCCGCGGACACCGCATGGATTGCAATTCTGAACAACGATGTCTCGCCGCAGCCGGACTGGCTGCAAAACCTGATGCAACAAGCCCAAGCGGCAAACGCGTGGTTTGCCACGGGTAAGTTACTGGACGCCTCGGCCGGAAATCGTCTGGATGGCGCCTTCGACGCCATCTCGCGCGGAGCTTGCGCCTGGCGGTGCGGCCACGGCCGTCCGGATTCCGCCCTGTGGAACCAGCCCCGGGCGATTCGGTTTGCTCCCTTCACGGCCGCCATCTTTCGCCGCGAATTGTTCCAGCGCGTCGGCCTGCTGGATGAGGAGTTCGAGTCCTATTTAGAAGATATCGATTTCGGCATCCGCTGTGCCTTTGCGGGCTTCAGCGGCCTCTATGTTCCCCAAGCCGTTGCTTTCCATACCGGTAGCGCCACGCTGGGACGCTGGCATCCGGCCACGGTACGCAAAATTGCCCGCAATCAATTGCTTCTAGTCGCGAAACACTATCCTAAAAAATGGGTCTTACGCTATGGCTGGCCAGTTTTGGTCGCCCAGACTTTATGGGGTCTTGTCGCGCTACGGCACGGGGCCGGATTCGCCTTTCTCGAAGGCAAACTGGACGGACTGCGCCGTTTTCGCCGATCCCGGGGAAATCCGCCCGCCAACCTCACCAGCATTGTCGAAAGCAGCGAGTGCGAAATCCTGGAGCTCCAGCGGTTGACCGGCTTCGATCTCTACTGGAGACTATACTTTGCGCTGACATGAACCGAACCGGAGTAGTAATCGTTACTTACAACTCGGCCCAGGTCATCGAGCGCTGCCTGGATTCGTGTGCCCACTTACTCGCAGTCGTAATTGACAACGCGTCCCAGGATAACACCGTGGAACTGGTGCGGCGTCGATCGTCTGTGAAGCTGATAGCCAATCCGAGTAACCGTGGCTTCGCCGGTGCAGCCAATCAAGGAGTAGCCGCGCTGGATGCGGAAATGGTCCTGCTGCTAAATCCTGACGTCCAACTCGAGACTCCGGTGGACCCCCTAGCCGAAGCGTGCAGCCAAGAAAATGTAGGGCTTGCGACGGGAAAATTGCTGGACTCGCAGGGTAAAGTCCAAATCGGATTCACCGTCCGGCGTCTTCCCACACCTCTCACGCTGGTGTTGGAAGTGTTAGGCATTAACCGTGTCCTGCCCTGGAATCCGTCTAACCGCCGTTATCGATGTCTGGATCTGGATCTTACTAAGCCCGCCGAGGTGGAACAACCCCCCGGCGCCTTCCTGATGTTCCGGCGCGAGGTGTGGCAGCGGCTGGGCGGTTTTGACACACAGTTTGATCCACTTTGGTTCGAAGATGTCGATTTTGTGAAACGCGCCCGCTCCGAGGGCTTCAAAATCCAGTATCTACCGGAAGTTACAGCACGGCACCGGGGTGGCCATAGCATTGCGGGCATGGAGTGGGGGTGCCGCGAGGTGTGTTGGTATGTTAGCCTTCTAAGGTACGCCTCTAAGCACTTCCGGCCGTACGCATACCGGGGCGTGAGCGCCGCAGTAGTGCTAGGCTCTCTGTTCCGGGCCATGATTGGCATGATTCGACGGCGCAGCTTAAGGCCGATACAAGTCTACGCGAAAATTGCTCGAGTCGCGGTGCTTGGTTTGATTTCCGGCCATGTCGGCAAATTAGAGTGTTCGAGCAGTTACAGTAAGACCGCAGGATGAGGACAGCTCTTACTAACGCGAAAAATAAACACACGACCCACATACATGTCAGACAACGAACGGGTTTCCGTCACCATCGTCACTTACAATAGCGGTCGATTCATCAAGCGGTGCCTGGAGTCTGTGTTGGCGCAGCGCTACCCGAACAGGGAAATAATTGTCATCGATAATGCCTCTACCGATGGCACCGTGGATATTCTGGAGCAGTTTGAGGATCGCTGCCAGGTCATCTACAACGACGAAAATATCGGCTTCGCTGCCGCGCAGAATCAGGCCATTCGCGCCGGCGCCGGCACCTGGGTCCTGACTCTCAATCCGGACGTGCTGCTGCTACCGAATTTCATTCAAGCTCTGGTAGACGGCGGCCAAATGGATTCCCAAGTCGGCGCGGTTTGCGGAAAACTGCTTACCATTCTGGCCAGCTTCGATCTTCCCGACAAACCGCTGGTGGATTCCACCGGCATTTACTTTACGCCCATGCTGCGTCACCTGGATCGCGGCAGCCAGGAAGTGGACAACGGCCACTATCTGCAGCACGAGTACGTTTTCGGCGCCACCGCCGCAGCGGCTTTGTACCGGCGCGCCATGATTGAAGACGTTTCCATCGGCGACGAATTCTTCGATCCCGATTTTTTCGTCTACCGTGAGGATGCGGACGTAGCCTGGCGCGCGCAGTTACTAGGCTGGCGCTGCATCTATACCCCGCACGCCCGTGGTTACCACGTGCGCAACGTCCTGCCTGGAAACCGCCGCGCGCTTCCGCCGGTGATCAATATGCACTCGGTGAAGAATCGCTTCCTGATGCGCATCAAAAACATGACCGGGCATCTGTACTTGCGCAACTGGTTCTCCATCACCGCCCGCGATTTAGTGATAGTGGGTTGCTGCCTGGTACGCGAGCAGAGCTCGCTCAAAGCATTCTGGTATATCACGCGCAACTGGAAGCATGTGATGGAGAAGCGCCGGGAAATCATGAGCCGCAAGCGGGTCCCGGACGAATACATCGCGAGCTGGTTTCGCTATACTCCCGTGAGCAGCCCGGCGAATAAGCCGAAGACTGGGTCGCGCGCCATGGCCCGCTCCAAAGCAGCGCGGGGATAATCCAGAAGGCAGAGAGCAGGCGGCAGGAGGCAGTAGCAGAAGGCATTGCGCATCGCCATTCTCGGCACGCGGGGGATTCCGGCTCGCTATGGCGGATTCGAAACTTTCGCTGAAGAGTTGTCCACGCGCTTAGTCGAACGCGGACATCACGTTACTGTTTATTGCCGCGAGCGCCATCCCGAGCAAAGTTATCGCGGCGTTTCCCGGGTTTACTTACCCACCTGGCGGCATAAATATTTCGACACTCTGGCTCACACCTTTCTTTGCACGCTGCACCTGATGTTTCATCCAGTGGACGTAGCGTTGTACTGCAATGCGGCAAATGCGATATTCACTTTTTGGCCACGTATGTTCGGGATACCAGTTGCACTCAACGTAGATGGCCTGGAGCGCAAACGAAAAAAGTGGAACCGGCTGGCGCGTACCTGGTATCTGATCTCCGAGCGGCTGGCTACATTTTGTCCCAACGTAGCCATATCGGATGCTCGCAAAATAGCGGAGTATTATCTGGAGCGATACGGCCAGCGCTCCGAGTTCATCCCCTATGGCGCGGAGGTGGGCGCGGTTCCTGATTCAGACGTTCTCGAAAAGCTGGGACTCATTCCTGGACAATACTTTCTCTACGTCAGCCGCATGGAGCCGGAGAACAATGCCCTGCTGGTACGCGAATCCTTCGAAAAGGTTTCGACCTCGCTAAAGTTAGCTCTGATAGGCGACGCGCCCTATGCCGAAGAATACATCCAGCGCGTGCGCGCCACCACCGATGCACGCATTGTGATGCCAGGCGCCATCTACGGACGCGGTTATCACCAACTGCTGTCCCACTGTTACGCTTACATTCATGCCACCGAAGTCGGAGGCACGCACCCGGCCCTGATCGAAGCCATGGGCCGAGGCGCCCTGGTGCTGTATCTGAACACTCCCGAAAATGCCGAAGTGGCCGGCGACGCGGGAATCCCCTTCGAGGCGCGCGAACTGGCCGGCAAGTTGACCGAACTGGCCGAAATATCCCCCGAAGACCGCGCCGAATGGGGCCGCCGCGCCATGGCGCGCGTGGCGGAACGGTATAGCTGGGACGCCGTAACACTGCAGTACGAAGCGTTGCTGCTTCGGCTAGGCTAGGAAGAGAATCCAGAAGAAGGAGGGCGCAACGCGCCAATCCACATTCTGACTCCTGGATTCTGGGTTCCTCGGATTCTTCTTCTCAAATTTCCCCCGCACTGGACGATTAGTACTACGTGAAGGCTTCCACTCTGATTCGCTGCGTTTTGGCTGCGGCGGCGATTTGCGCTGCGCCAAAGCTTGTTGTTGGCCAGGAGCGGCAAGACGAGATAATTATTCAGAAGTTACTCGCCCGCGTAGAAGCACTGGAACGCGAAGTCGCGGCCCTCAAGCAGACCGCCACCGCGCCAAGCCACGCTCAGCAGGTCCAGCCGGCCCCCTCAGATCTCGCCCCCGTCACCACTGCACCCAAGCAGGATACTACTGTGATTGCTGACCTGCCCGAACCGCCCGAGGCCAGCAGATACGCCTTTCACGGCTATGCCGATGCCGGCTTCGTCAGAAATGAGGATGGTCTTTCCGACAAGAGGTTCGAGCTAGGGGAGGTCGATCTCTTTGCTACCGCGCGCATCTCGCCCAAGTTGAATGTCTTGGTGGAGGCCGTGCTCGAAACCGATAACCAGCTTCTGGTGGCGAGCGTACCGGTGAATGTGGAGCGCTTGCTGCTGCAATACCGGCAGAGTGACTACTTCAACCTGGACATAGGTTCCTACCGCACCGCGATTGGCTTTTACAACACCACACTGCGCGGATCCTGGCTGCAAACGTCTCTCACGCGCCCGATGCTGTTCACTTTTGAGGACGACGGAGGGTTTTTGCCGCTGCACAATGTGGGCTTGAGCGCCAACGGCAAAGTGCCCTCGGGAGCTCTGGGGCTGCACTATGTGGTGGAAGTGGGAAGCTCGAGGAATTACGCACAATCGGGACGGACCGGATTGGATTTCGAGCAGAATGCCGCCGTGAACGTGGCTCTCTACGCGCGTCCGCGTCTTATCCCCGGTCTACAAATAGGCGTCTCTTCTTACCACGATAGGTTCTCGCCGGGTCCGGGACCCAACTTGGCCCGCTCGGTCTGGACGGCGCACGCCGTCTACCAGGCGAACCGGTTCGAATTCCTGAACGAAGTAGTTCTGGCCAAGTTCCGTGAGACTGGTATGGGTTACGGGAACATCCCGGGCTTCTACAGCCAGTTGGGATATCGATTGGGTGCGAATTGGACCCCGTATACGCGCTATGACTATGTGAACGTCTACGGAAGAGGATCGGTTGGGCAGTACGCTCCGCAATACGTGCCGTGGCGCACGGTGTTTAGCGGCGGCCTTCGCTACGACCTGACGGAATCGGTGGCCCTCAAATTCGAATTAGGCCGCGAAACATCGCCGCTCCAACTGCCCTGGATAAGGGCGGCTCTACAGGTAGCGTTTACGTTTTGAATCATGCGCCGCGTCGTCATAACCCTGGGACTTCTGATCGGCTGCGCCCCAGCAGCCAATCTCGCATCATTCGCAGTGGTGGTGCACCATTCCAATCCGAATACCAATCTTCTTTTCACTGATCTTCGCGCTTTTTTTACCGGCGACACAAAGCAGTGGCCTAATGGCTCCAAGGTGGTGCTGGTGGAACGCGATAACGCCAGCTCCACCCACCAATTCCTGCTGGCTCGCATCCTGCATATGGGCGTCAGTGAGTACAAGCGGCGTCTGGCGAGCATTGAATTCGGGGGTGCGGCGCCGGTGACGCTCAAGATTCTCAACAGTGAAGAGGCGGCTTGCAAATTCGTATTCAACGTACCTGGATCCATCGCGCTAATTGAGACAGACTCCCTTCGCTTTCCAGAGTGCAGCGGCGTCGGAATCGTGCGAATCGACGGCCAACTGCCTGGCCAGGAAGGCTACCGCCTGCGATGAACCGCATCCTGAGGCGTGGCTTGTGGGTGGCCCCGGCGCTGGCGGGTATCCTGGGCTCCATTTTGGGAGCCCGCGCGCTGAGGCAGTCCATGACCACCTGCCAGAGCCTCTATCGCGTAGACAACGCCGGTTCGCAGATTGAAAGTGACCTCGAATTTGAGACCCAGGAAAGCCGGCGCGCGTTTCTATACGCGATGGCCACTCACGACCCTAATGAACAACTGCCCTACATCGATCGGGCACGCGCGGCCAGCCTGCGCGTTGGAGAGTTGGCCCATCGTATTCGCTCGCTGGGGGTGCCCGAGATTGGCGCATGGGTGGATGGGTTTGAGATCTCCTGGGAGAAATACGGCGGGGCCCGCGATGAAATTGTGGCCGACATTCTGGAAGGCAACGTTCGAGCGGCTATTGAAGCGGAGAGCGCGCGAGGACAACCGGCGTTTCTCACTGCGCTTAAGAGCTTGCATGAGCTAAAGTCTGTGCTGGAGACGCATGCACGCCGCGATTCCGAACTGGTGGACAGCACTCTAAAGCGTTGCGCCGCGGGCCTCACCGCGTTCGCCCTATGCACACTCCTGATTGTCGGACTGCTCGCCCAAGCCAATCGCGGCCGCCGCCTGGCTCTGGAATCGCTGCACGCGAACAACCTGATCCTGGCGGATGCACAAAAGCTGGAGCATCAACGCGCGGCCGTTCTCGAAATGGTGAGCAAGCACGCATCCTTGGCGCGCACGCTCACAGAAATTGTCGAGATGGCTCCGCAATCCAATGCCCGCGCGGGAGCGGCGGTGTGGGCCGCGGCCGGTGAATTCCTACGTTTTCAGGTTGCCGCTAACTTGCCCGGCAAACTTACGCAATCCTTGAAACAGTTCCTGCTTTCCCGAAGCAATGAGATATCCGAGTCATCCGTGGAACTGGAAGCGCGCCGCTACACCCTCGGCAGAGCTTTCGGGCTGGACGCTTCGGAATCGAGAGTCCTGCACGACGCTGGGGGGCGGGTGATCGGGATGCTGCAAGCGTTTGCTCCCGGCCACGCCGCCCCATTACCAGGCAATATGCTCGACCAGATGGCGCAGTTGGCTGCTGTGGGAATCGAGAACACGCTGTTATACGAGCGGCTGGCTTTTCAGGCCCAGCACGATACGTTAACCGAACTGCCCAATCGATTGTTGTTCCAGGATCGCGTGCAGCAGGCCCTGCAGCTAGCGCGGCGCCACGGAAAAAAGGCGGCTCTCCTGTGGATCGATCTCGACCGGTATAAGCAGATCAACGATACGCTGGGCCACCGGGTGGGAGACGAGGTGCTGTGCGAAGTGGGCCGCCGTCTGAAGACCTGCCTGCGCGAAAGCGACAGCGTGGCTCGGGTGGGTGGCGATGAATTTACTGTACTGGCTCACGATGTCGCCGACGCCGCCGACGCCGCTCTGGTGTGCCAAAAAATCCTGAAGTCGCTCTCCCGGCCGATGCTGTCAGGCGAGCACAGCGTGGCTCTGACCGCAAGCATCGGTCTAAGTATTTTCCCAGAACACGGCCAGGATCCCATTACGCTCATGCGCCACGCCGACCTGGCTATGTATATCGCCAAGCGCAACGGAGGGAACGCCCAGCATCTATTCAGCCCGATGCTTGGCGATAGCATGCAGCGGCGGCTTCAGGTGGAACAGGAACTGGCAGCAGCGCTCGAAAAAAACGAGTTCACCCTTTACTATCAGCCATTGGTGGATCGCAACGGCCGCTTGGCAGGCTTGGAGGCCTTGTTACGTTGGGACAATGCTACTCTCGGACGCGTCTCGCCGGCGGATTTCATTCCGATTGCGGAAGAAATGGGTTTAATCCAGGGCATTGGCGAGTGGGTGCTGGGAAGTGCTTGCTCCACCGGAGCGCGCTGGCTCAGGGACGGCCTCGCGGTCCCGAATATCGCCGTGAACGTGTCCGCCGTCCAGTTTGTATCCAAGCACCTGGCGTCCATGGTGGAGCGGGTCTTAACGAAGACAGAGTTTCCGGCCAGCCAGCTGGTCATTGAAATCACCGAGTCGGCGCTGATGAACAATATAGAGCAAACGCTCCAACAAATGGCGATTCTGCGCGACTTAGGCGTGCGGTTCGCCATCGACGATTTCGGGACCGGCTACTCCTCGCTCAGCCAGCTCCGCAATCTCCCGGTGGATTGCCTCAAAATCGATCGCTCGTTCGTGAAGGACCTCGACATCTCGGGCAGTTCATCCACCACCATGGTGCGCGGCATCATCGGGCTGGCGCATAGTCTCCAATTGGAGGTGGTTGCCGAAGGTGTCGAGACCCAGGAGCAACTCACACTGCTGGGCGCCATGGGCTGCGATATCAATCAAGGATTCCTGCTCTACAAGCCGATGCCGGCCGAGCAGGTGGAGAAGCTGTTGATGGCGCAAGCTGATGCGCGAGTGGAGGAAGTGCTGTCGTTGGCGTAGAAGACAGGCGACAGGCTGCAGGAGGCAGAAGGCAGAAATTCCGCGTATTGGATTCCGCTTGCTGCCTTCTGCCTCCTGCCGCCTGTCGCCTGCCGCCTGTCTCCCCCGTCGCCTGTCTCCCCTACCATTAATCTATGGGTCCTTTCGCCTATCGCTCCTGGGTGGAGATTTCGCTCAAGCAGATCGCCGGCAACTTTCAGGCTATCCGGGATGTGGTTGGCCCGGTAGTCGAAGTGATGCCGGTGGTGAAGGCGGACGCTTACCGGCACGGAGCTATTGAAGTATCCCGTACGCTAACCGGTGTCGGCGCGCAGTGGCTCGCGGTTAGCAATGTCGAAGAAGGCGTAATACTACGGGAAAACGGGATCGCCGCCCGCATTTTAGTAATGGCGGATTTCCTGCCGGCCGAGCGATCCAGCCTGCTCGAGTACAATCTGACGCCTGTAATTCACGCACTCCCTGACATCCGCGAGTGGGACCGGATGGCGGCCGGGAAAAACATCCGGGCGCCGTATCACCTGAAGATCGATAGCGGCATGGGACGGCTGGGTACGCGCGCTCCGGCATCGGAGATTCTCAAAGCCATCAGCGCCTCAAGCCACGCGCAACTGGAAGGACTGATGACACACTTGGCATCCTCCGCCAATTATGCGACGTTACAAAACGAGGAACAGATACGGACGTTCGAAACACTCTGCGCCAGTCTGGCGCGAGCGGGAGTCCATCCGCCGTTTCTGCATCTGGCCAGCAGTACGCCGGTGGCCTACGGGCGGCGCGAGGCATGGAAACGAATGGTGCGCCCGGGCCATGCCATTTATGGCTATATCTCGACGGTCGCGAAGGGCACGGCGCCGCCGCGGCAGCTTGAAGTGCGGCCGGCACTCACCTGGAAAGCCGCGGTACTGGCGGTGAAAGATCTGCCGGCTGGCGCGCTGGTGGGCTACGGCGGAATTTTTCGCGCGCCGCAACCCATGCGCATCGCTGTTCTCGCCGCCGGTTACGCCGATGGCATTCCGCACCGGTTATCCAACAAAGGGCGGGTGATTGCCAAAGGTCAATTCGCGCCCATCATCGGCGCCGTATCCATGGACCTCACCACCATCGACATCACCAACTGCCCGCCAGTGGAAGTGGGCGATTCCGTAACGCTGCTGGGGACCGAAGGTGGGATTTCTATTGACGCGCAACAGATGGCGCGCGTCGCCGGTACCATCTCATACAGCGTTCTGTGCGGCATCCACGCACGGGTCAAACGAATCTACGTGGACTCGTAGAATAATTGCGAAAAAATACTTTACAAGAAAACCCCGCCGGGTATACTCTGGTTTTGGAGACCGGTAGAGCCGGTCGAAATTTCATGAGAAAGGAGGCCCTCGCCATGTCTGACGGTGAAAGTCGGTTGCGCGAACAGCAAATCGATGCCGAGTCAGCGGAGCCTCCGTCTCTGATCAGCTCCCCGCTCTGATTTCGATAACCCTTCGCTCTCCGCGCTCTCCCAAAATCTTCCGGCCGCTGTCTCTCTCGGCGGAAGTGTGCCCGCGCGCTGCGCGGCTATCTGCTGCTCATGTTCGGATTGCTTGGCTTTCCGGGTAGCGCAGATTGCGGGAGTAATCCACGGCTAACCCCAAACGGAGGAATCGAAATGAGGATTCTCGAATTTGTTCTTCGGCTCGGCTCGGCAATTCTGATGGGTGCTGCCGTGGGATTGGAACGCCAGTGGCGGCAGCGTATGGCCGGCACGCGCACCAACGCCCTGGTTGCGGCTGGAGCCGCAGCCTTTGTGATGTGCGCTTTCATGGTTCGCGATACTACCCGAAGTGAGGCGCAGATTGTCTCCTATGTTGTTTCGGGTGTAGGATTCCTGGGTGCGGGCGTGATTTTCAAAGATGCCGGCAGCGTCCGTGGATTGAATACGGCTGCTACCGTTTGGTGTTCGGCTGCCATCGGAGCCATTTCGGGATTGGGAAATCCCCTGCACGCTCTGATCCTTACGGCCGCAGTGCTTGCGACGAACGTGGTTCTTCGCCCTCTTGCATATCGACTTTATCCGGCCCACGCCGCGGGAGAAGAACAGGAGGCGACCTACGGATTTGAATTGATCTGCCGGCCTGAGGATGAAGCGCACATGCGCGCGTTACTGCTGCAGGCCATGTCGCGCAGCGCCCTGACGTTGACCGGCCTCTGTAGCGAAGATATCGAAGGCGCTCCCAAAATGAAAGTCACCGCGCAGATCAAGGGGCTGGGCCGTCAAGATGAGGCGCTGGAACAGCTGGTGGTAAGATTATCTCTCGAAGCGGGCGTCAGCTCGGTCAGTTGGGCGGTACACTCGCAAGTTCTGGAATAATGTTTTCACAGCCATGCTTTACCACCTGCGCTACGCATTGCGAACGCTGGCCGCGAATCCCGGTTTTGCCGCCGTCGCCATCCTGACGCTGGCCTTGGGCATCGGCGCTAACACGGCGATTTTCACGGTGGCCAATTCGCTGCTGCTGCGCCCGCTCCCGTATTCCGATCCCAGCCGATTGGTGCTGGTTTCCTGGCCGCCGAGAAATGAGCGCCCCGATTTTCTTGGGATCTCCTACACACGCTTCAAGCTGATTCAGGAACAAAGCCGCGCCTTCTCTTCGGTGGTTGGTTTTACCAACGAGACGTTTAATCTGAGCGGCCGGGGCGACGCGGAGGAGATCTCCTCCGCACGAGTCTCCTGGAACTTTTTCGACGCGCTGGGTGTGCGTCCCGCGTTGGGCCGAACTTTCGACCCGCAGGAAGATCAGCCGGGCGGCAAGGCCTCGGTATTGATCAGCCACGCCTTTGCCACTCGGCTGTTCGGCGAAGCGAAAGACGCGGTTGGGCAGAATCTTACGCTGGATTCCAGGGACTACACGGTGATAGGCGTCCTGCCGGCGAGATTTGTCTTTGCTCTAGCCGGCACGAATGTCGATATATGGGCGCCGCGAGTATTCGATCTCAACATTGCTACCCCTCAGCAGATCAATGGAGGCGCGTCTTTTCTAACTGTCATGGCGCGGCTCGCGCCCGGCACGCCGCTGCATCAAGCTCAGGCGGAAATGGATCTGTTGGACCGGCGATTCATGCACGATAATCCTGGGCGGCCCGATAACGATCCGAGGCGAGCGTTCCTGGTGACGGAATTGCAACAACAGTTGGTAGCGAACATCCGCCCGGCGCTCCTGATGTTGGTAGGCGCGGTTGGCTTGGTGCTTTTGATAGCCTGCGCCAATGTCGCGAGCTTGCTGTTGTCGCGCGCCGTGGGGCGCAGCAAAGAGATCGCCGTGCGCGCCGCTTTGGGCGCCAGCGCGCCTATGCTGCTTAGACAGTTGCTCACCGAAAGCCTGCTGCTGGCTGGGTTGAGCGGCGTACTGGGCATTTTCTTAGCTGCGTGGGGAACGCGAGCTTTATCGGCAATCACGCTCAGCACACATCCGGAAATGGCTGCCGTGCGAATGGATCCATGGACCCTTGCATTCACAGTGGCCATTTCGCTCGCAAGCGGAATTGTGTTTGGTCTCGCGCCGGCGCTACAACTTTCTAAACCAGACCTGAACATGCTGTTGCGCGATGAAGGCCGCGGGAGCAGCGGCGGACGCCGGCGCAATCGGGCGCGCAATCTGCTGGTTGTCGCGCAAGTGGCGCTTTCGACAGTGCTGCTGGTGGGCTCCGGCTTGCTGATTCGCAGCTTCGTCCAGTTGCGCGCCACCAACCCAGGGTTCGATCCTTCGAACGTAGTGACCATGCAGATCGAACTGCCGCCTACGAAATATGCAACCAGGCCGCGGATGATCGCCTTCTACAACGAAGTGCTGCGCCAGTTGCGGCCGCTTCCGGGAGTCGAAGCCGTCGCCATCTCCTCCGCCCTTCCCCTAAACACAACGCGCTTGACGCCGATGCTGCTGGAGGGGCAACCGGTGGTTCCCATCGGACAGCGGCCGGTGCTCAATGTCGAGACCATTAGTCCGGAATATTCCAGCGTCCTTCGCGTCCCGCTGCTGCGCGGCCGGACGTTTACCGAGCATGACGACGCCACTGCTCCGCCAGTGGCGATAGTCAACCAGGCGCTGGCACGCCGTTTTTGGCCGGACGAAAATCCCATCGGCAAGCATATTTTCCTGGGCCGCCTTCCACAAGCATCGGAGGTGGTGGGCGTTTTCGGCGACCTGAAAAATTCAACCCTGGCCGCGGATACTAATCCAGAAGTCATGTTGCCCTTCCCTCAGTTACCCTGGGCGGGTTTGAACCTCAGCATTCGAACCGCCGGCGATCCACGCAGTCTGGTTCCATCTGTGCGCCGTCAAATCGCGATGATCGATCAGGATCAGCCGTTGACCAAAGTACAAACGCTCGAAGAGTTGGTGGCATCGGGCAGTGCCGAGCGGCGCTTCACCATGTTTTTGCTCAGTATCTTCTCGGGTACTGCGTTGATACTCGCCATGGTGGGAATTTACGGCGTAATCGCCTATTCGGTTGCGCAGCGGGCGCACGAATTGGGGATCCGCATGGCGTTGGGCGCCGCGCGGGAAGATATTCTGAAACTGGTAATCGGACACGGTTTGGCGCTCACCTTGACCGGCATCGCCATCGGTCTGGCCGGTTCGCTGGTGGCGACCCGCGTAATGGCAAGCCTGCTGTATCGAACCAGCGCAACGGACCCCTACACTTATACAATTTGCGCTCTAATTTTCATAACGGTCGCTCTAATCGCCAGCTATATACCGGCGCGGCGCGCCATGCAGGTTGACCCTGTGGTAGCGCTTCACTAATTTTGTTTGAACGCCCAGGCTGGTTCCTGCGTATGGATTCGCATGCTACAGGATATCCGTCTCTCTTTGCGGCGGCTGAGCCAGACTCCGGGATTTACCCTGGTCACCGTGGCTACGCTGGCGCTGGCCATTGGAGCCAATACCACTACATTTAGCGCGCTCAACCAATTTCTTTTGCGATCGCTACCCGTGGACCGCCCCAGCGAACTGGTTTTCCTGAACACGGGCCGCGGCATTTCGCAGTCCTATCCAAACTATATCGACTTTCGCGAAAGCAACCGGACACTCTCGGGCCTCATCGCGTACCGGATTCAACCGGTGGGGATCAGCCACGCCGGCAAAAACTCCCATATCTGGGGCTATGAGGCCAGCGGAAATTATTTCGATGTGCTGGGTGTGCGTCCCATTCTTGGACGCACGTTCACACCGGAGGATGACCGTATCTCTTCGCCGCGGCCGGTTGTTGTGATCAGCTACGCAACCTGGCAGACTCGCTTCGCGGGCGATCCGAATATCATTGGCCAGAGCGTGAAGCTCAATGGCCTGGATTACACCATCCTGGGCGTCGCGCCGCGCGGTTTCTATGGAACTGAAAAGTTGTTGACCGGGGAATTCTGGGTCCCCATGGCTATGGAGCCGCAGATCGAGCCGGGCAATAACTGGCTGCATAATGATGCCACCTGGAATGTGTGGGTGTTGGGCCGATTGAAAGCCGGCATAACAACAGAGCAGGCGCAGGCCGACCTGAATGCCATCGCTCGAAGTCTCGCATCCAAGGGCCCGTTTAACATCGGGATGAAGATCCGTCTTTCTCCACCCGGCCTGATCGGCACCGCACTGCGCGGGCCCGTTACCGGATTCGCCGCCGTGCTGATGGCGCTGGCGGGCATGGTGTTGCTGATTGCTTGTGTTAACATCGCTGGCATTCTGTTGGCGCGCGCGTCCGATCGCCGCAAAGAGATTTCCATCCGCCTGGCATTGGGCGCGCCTCGCTGGAAACTGGTCCGCCAACTTCTCACCGAGAGCCTGGTTCTTTCTGTCGCCGGCGCCGGATTAGGTGTCCTGATCGCATTGTGGCTGCTGGATCTGCTGCGCGCATTCAAGATGCCGCTCAGCATTCCAGCCGCGACATCGCTGCCCTTCGATGGGCGCGTTCTTCTGTTCACAGTAGGAATCTGCCTGGCCACCACGCTGCTTTTTGGATTGGCGCCCGCCATTCATGCCGCGCGCGTGGATCTGCTTTCCGGTCTGAAAAACCAATTGTCCGAGCGATTCGGCCGTCTGAAGTTCCGGGATGTTCTTGTTGGCGCGCAGGTGGCGCTCTCGCTGGTATTGCTGGTGGGAACGGTTCTGGTGGTCCGCAGCTTGCAGCGTGCTTTGACCATTGACATCGGCTTCAATCCGCGTCACGCCGTGGCGGTGGTATTCGATGTCGGTCTCAACGGGTACAGCAAAGAGCAGGGCCAAGCTTTCGAGAATCGCCTCATGGGTCAGCTAGCCACTGTACCTGGCCTGGATTCCTTCGCGCTCGCTGGTACAATTCCGCTGAGTATTTCGCAATCCCACACCGTGGTTTTTGCCGAAGGCAAACCGGCGCCTGCTCCCGCGGACGCGCCCAGCGCGAATTTCTACGCTGTGAGCGCCGGCTACTTCCGCACCATGCAGACGCGGCTGATTGCCGGCCGCGAATTCGATCAGCGGGATTCAGCCAGTGGGGCACTGGTGGCGATCATCAATCAAGCCCTGGCGCGGCGCTTGTTTCCAAACGAGGATCCGCTCGGGAAGCGCGTTTCCCAGGGATCGAACGGACCTTGGAAGGAAGTTGTCGCCGTGGTCCAAGACGGCAAATATGACTCGCTGAACGACGAATCTCAACCCGCCTTTTTCTGGCCGCGTGCGCAGCGGTATGACTCGTCGATGACCATCGTCGCGCGGTCCTCCGCACCTCCGGCCGATGTTTTGCGCAGACTCGAAGCCACGGTGAATTCACTTGACCCGACGCTGCCGTTCTTCCAAGCCGACAGCCTGGAGGATCATCTCAGCTTGCCGCTGCTGCCTGCACGCATCGCCGCCATCATGCTGGGCGGATTCGGCGCGCTGGCCGTGATCCTGGCGGCGACGGGACTGTACGGCATGTTGGCTTACGCGGTCTCAAAGCGTACGCGCGAAATCGGAATTCGCGTAGCCATCGGCGCCACCAGATCCAACGTGCTTTCCCTCGTGCTGCGGCGCGCCATGATAATTGTCGTGAGCGCCAGCGTCTTAGGCGCTGTTCTCGCACTGGCAGCGGGGCGCCTCTTCATGCCGGTGCTGTATGGCGTGAGTCCGCGCGATCCAGCCACCTATGCACTGTCGCTCGTGCTCATGGCAACCATTGGCGCAGTAGCGTGTCTCATCCCGGCCCGTCGAGCGCTAGGGATCGAAGCGATGGTAGCGCTGCGGGAGGACTAAAAGAAAAATCCAGAAGCCAGAATGCAGAATTCAGAAGAAGGAGGGCGCAACGCGCCGTTCCACATTCTGACTTCTGGATTCTGAATTCTTGACTTCTTCTTGTCCTACCTCCATTCCCCCTGCAGCGTAAATGCGGCCCAATAATACGGCCGCGCCCAGCGATGCTCTTTCCATATGGAAAGCTGCGCCTGACGCAGCGCCGCTGCCGGCCGGAGATTTTCGACTAACATACCCCGATAGAATCGCAGCATCAATTCCGATGTGGAGACATCCGGCACGGTCCACAAGCTGGCCACTACTCGCGGCGAGCCTGCATACATGAAGGCCCGTGCTAATCCCACCAGTCCCTCGCCCCTCACTTCCGTGCCCAGCGCGGTCTGGCAAGCGCTCAACACAACCAGATCCGCATTGAGCGAAAGATTATAGACGTCGGTGGTCTGCAGAAATCCGTCCTGCGGCTTTCCGGCGCGGTCCACCGTGGATAGCACTAAGCCCGAAAGCTCCGGATGCAGTGAATTCAGAAGTCCATGCGAGGCGATGTGGACAAACCGGTATTGGTTCAGCGCCGCCTTGGTTGCAGTGGCGCGGCTGGCGTCAAAATCGAGCGCGGAGAGACGCTGGTTGGGATTTACCAGCGCCAGGATGTCCAGCGCCTCTTTGCGCGTGAAGGGCAGGCGGGGGAATTTCGCTTGGTCGAAGCCGGAAGCCGCGCGTTCCGCTCCAGTGTCTTTCGCGGCGGCCGCGAGCGCGCCCGTTACCCGTGGATCATCCGCGCTGAACACAGGATCCGCGAAGATGGCCAATGCCTTCGACGCACGAGATCCCGCGCGCCGCTCCCGGCGAATGAACGCGATGGTAGATGCAGACGGAAGATTAACGATCTCGTGTCCGGCCACCAGCGGCTCCGCCGGGGCGGATGGCGATGGAAGAGCCGCAAAAGGCACGTATTGCAATGCACCTGATGCAACGATCACTAATTTTTTCGTGCCCAAGACATTCGCCACCGGCCCCAGCAGCGTCTGACTCAGTTCCTGTAGCGCGGGGCCGGCGGTCGCGGCCGAGGCTTCGTCGGTGGCCGTAATCCCCTGATAAACTGCGCGCGCTAGGCCCGCCAGCACGGACCGTTTGGGCAACTCGTAAGCATGAAAGCTGGTGCGTGTCACGGCCCACATGAAACTGCGCGCGTCACCGGGAGCATATTCCAGCAGCAGCGTACCGGCATCCAGATAGTTACGCTGGAATTCCGCGAGTGTCAGCGGCTGTGACTGGGCAAAAGCGGCATAACGCGGACTGGCCGCGAGAATCTTGGCCTCGGCTTCCTGATATTGAGTAGTCAGCAGGCGGATTTCTTGCTCCACGGCCGCCGCGCGCGGATCCTGTTTCGCGAGCAACTGTATCTGTCGCTCGGTTTTCGCGTGGAGCTGCGCCGTTAACACGCGCTCGCGGCTGAGCAGCGCGGGATCCACGCCTTGGCGCAGGCCGCTTTTCGCCTCGCTGAGCAGATCCAACAAACTGCGCGCCCGCGCCCGCTCGCTGGTCTCGAAGGCTTGAATGTCGTAACCCTGTTTGGGATGCAGCTGGTGGAGATGCATCAGTAGATCGACACGCAGCTCATACTGATCCAGGACCGTCGAGAAAAACGAAGAACGCAACTCGGGGCCGATCACGGCTGCGCGAATCTGTTCGTCAATTTCGAGCGCCTGGTCCAAATATTCCCGCGCGTGTTCCCAATCACCCGAGCTGTTACCGGCCCGCGCCAGATAGTAGAGCGCCCGACTCTGCTGCATCCGGTCACCCAGGGCCGTTAGCTCGGCCAGCGCATGAACCAGCGAGTCGGAGGCTTTTTCCCGTTCGCCTAACGCCAGGTAAACCGATCCGATATTCACCTGCGCCAAGGCCAGGCGTCGCTTGTCGTCAATATCGCGGCATAATTCGAGCGCCCGTTCGCAAACGGAAAGAGCCGCTTTTGAATCGCCGCTTTTGACGTATAACTCGGCGATGTTATACAAAATATCCGCCTCGCCCGCACGATCGTTCGCTGAATGGAGCATCGTAAGGGCCCGTTGATACAGTTCCAACGCTTTCTCGGATTCACCCATAAACGCGTAGACGCGGCCCATGGTCCCGAGCGCCAGCCCTTGCCCGCGCTGGTCTGAAATCTGCTTTTGAATGGCCAGCGCTTGCGTGCTGTAATCCAGGGCGTGCTGTGCCTCACCCAGCTGCAGATAAGAACGCGCGATATTCGTCAGCACGCTTTCCTCTAGATGCCGGTCGCTCAGCTCGCGGCTGATAGGCAGAACTTCCTGCAGCGCGGTGAGCGCCTCCTGCGGAGTTCCGAAAGCCATATACAACGCACCCAGATTGGCCAGCGTTCGCGCCTCTCCCCGGCGGTCCCCTACCGCGCGGCTTAATGGAAGCGATTCCCGGAACGCTTCCAGAGCCTTATCCAGCTCGCCTAGTTGAACTTCCGTCGTCGCCATATTCAACAGGGTATTCGCCTCGCCGCGCTGGTCATGCAGCTTCCGGCGGAGCGGCAGCGTCTCGCTCAGCGCGTCCAACGCCTGGTGCGTTTCGCCCTGCGCCGCATACACCGCTGCCAGGTTAGAAAGAGCCGTCATCTCCCCTTGCCGGTCCCCCACCTCGCGTTTGAGCTCACGCGCCTGAAGTGCGTATTCACGCGCCTTACGCGGATCGCCCATCAGGATGTAAACGGAACCGATATTGTTGAGCGTGGTGGCTTCCAGGTTCCGATCTTGAACCGCACGGCTCAGCCGCAACGATTCTTCGAAAAACTCCAGCGCCTTCTTCGGTTCTCGAAGCGAAGCGGCTACGCCCAGGTTGCTCAGTGCGCTGGCCTGGCCTGCGTCATCGCCCGCCGCCTTTGCCAGCGGCATCGCTTTCTTGTAACACTCATTAGCTTTTGCGCTTTGTCCGAGCGACCAGTACGCGTCGCCCATGGTATCGAAGGTGTGACCTTCCTCGGCCTGATCCCCAATCGCGTGCCATTGAGGAAGTGCGGCTTCGAACCTGGCGATGGCCTGATTCAGCGACTCCTTGCTGCCCTCCGTTTGGAGACGCTTGCCATCGTTAAAAGCCTTCTCAGCGGCGATTCGCGTTTCATCGCCCGGCTTAGCTTCTCTCAATTCCACCAGGCTGCATTCGAACTCGCGCGCGGAAGCGTCGGGGCCGGCGAGCGAAAATTCCAGGCGATACGCTCCTTTCTCGTGAGCGATAACGGAAATGGGCAGCGGCCGCTGCTCGCCGGCCGTATTCCCAAGCTCGGCCAGAAGCGCTCCCGAAGGCGCACTTAGCCGAATATTGATTTGCGCGCCATTGGGACGCACCAGCACGCGGAAATACTCTCCGGCGCTCACTTCCACTTCAAAGGCAGCCGTCGGGACGCTGTCGAGATTCGCTCGAAGCGGGTGGTCCTGTTGAAGGACGCGCGGATTCTGAGCGGCTGCGCAACACACCAGGCAAATGGCCAGCACCACTCTCACGCGCATCCTCCAATCGTATTCAGTGTAAATCACGCTCGCGGGATGGAATATTACAAACCCACGCACCACATTCCAGACAGAGGCAGGAGTGAGGCCTCTGAACGCGACATACGGAGTAATTGCATGAAACGATTTCACTTGATGATCGGTCTGATGGCGGCGTTGCTAATGACAAAACAGGCCGGAGCGCTCAGTGAAAACGTGGCTTGGACGGCGCTCAGGCAAACGAATGCCACCGGGTACCTGCCTCGCGTGGCCATGGATGACCCCGACTCTGCAAACTCCGGCGTCGGACACGCGGCTGGGATCGCCCTGGCGTGGGGCAACGGATACGATACCGCCATCGAAGTTCACCAAGGGGGACAAGACGGAGGAGGCGCGCTCTGGCAAACCATGGCCACGGCCAAGTAATCCAAATCGTTTCAAATTCCCGGCACGCTTCACCAGGGGACCAGCAGCCAGTATGACCAAAGCTTCAACCCGACGGCGAACCTAGTTCACTCGTTCGGATATTTCTACTTCATGTAAGCGGGTTCTTCGAGTGGTGCTCGGGTGGCTGGCCGTTACTGAGGCAGGCCGCCCGAGCCGTTATTTATGAACTTCGCGCCGGTGCGCAATCCGCGTTAGGCTGACGATTTTCGCCGCGTCGTCGATGACGTACACCACGCGCCCGTTGCCACTCGGATGCGCCACTGATCCTTATAACCCATCAACTTCCTGCATCCAGATGGCCGGGGATTGTCGGCTAACGCCACGATCTTTTCGTCGACGCGAGAGAACAGTGCATCGTCGAGCGCATCCAACTCCTTCTGCGCCGCGTGTGAAGAAGCTGTGAAAAATTCAAAAGCACCGGTCGCTTACGCTCGCGGCTCGGAAAGAATGTCTGATGTTCAGACAGTGTTACCGAACCGC
The DNA here is from genome assembly GCA_036008345.1 of Bryobacteraceae bacterium. GTDB lineage: Bacteria > Acidobacteriota > Terriglobia > Bryobacterales > Bryobacteraceae > Palsa-89. The sequence goes on along the minus strand of DASYNU010000116.1, from coordinate 102 downwards.
GACCGTGAGGGAGTTGGCATGGGCCTGCAGCTCACCAAAGGTGATGAAAATCTTGGAGAGGAGCGCTATCCTCGGTAAGTCTGGGGATTGGCCGAGATCGTA
>DASYNU010000115.1:0-8464 GCA_036008345.1 Bryobacteraceae bacterium | reverse complement strand
AATGTTCGTAGGCCTGTTCGTCGTCATCGCTGGAGTGGAAAAAACCTCGCTCGAAAAGGACCTGGCCGAATTCGCCGGACAAATCCACCTGGACAATGTCTTCCTGCTAAGCGCCTTCTCAGCGGTTCTATCCAACTTGGTAAGCAATGTCCCAGCGGTGCTGGTCTTCAAGCCCTTCGCCGCGCATCTGGCGAACCCCACTCGCGCGTGGCTCACGCTAGCCATGTCGTCCACACTCGCAGGAAACCTGACAGTGCTCGGATCAGTAGCCAATCTGATCGTCATTCAACAGGCCCGCCGCAAAGTAACCATAGGGTTCTGGGAGTATTTCCGCGTAGGCGCGCCACTAGCGATCCTGACCATCCTGCTAGGCGCATTTTGGATTCAAACATTTCCGCCCTAGTCAAGGAATGAATAAGGAATGAAGGCGCGAAGCGCACACCTCCTTCTGACTTCTGAATTCTGGCTCCTGGATTCCCCGCACCCCCCCCGCATCAAACATTTCCACCTCAAAATGTCCTATCCTAAGTACGTGATGAACTGGATCGCCTTCGTACTCGGTCTCGCCGCCGGCGGATTGCTCGCCTGGCTCTGGATGCGAGCGCGACTGGCCCGTATCGAGGCCGCCCAACAGTTCTCCGATAATTCCGCGGCCAAACTCAACGAGACCTTCCAATCCCTCGCGGACGCCGCTCTAAGATCCAATCAAGGCGCATTTTTGGAAGCCGCGCGCGCCACGCTCGACACGGCGAGGGCGCAGATGACCGGCGACCTGGCCCTGAAGCACACTGCCATCGAGGGCGTAGTCCGGCCCCTGAACGACTCATTGACGCGCCTGGAAACCCACGTGCGCGAGCTCGAGCGCGCTCGCGCCACTGCATTCGGAAGTCTCGGCGAACAGTTGCAGTCGCTGGCGCGCGAAACTTCCACGCTTTCCACCGCTTTGCGCTCGCCGCAGGCCCGCGGCCGCTGGGGAGAAGTAACGCTGCGGCGTGTTGCCGAATTGGCGGGCATGGTAAAGAACTGCGATTTTGTCGAACAGGAAACGCGCGAGGGCGATGGCGTCCGCATTCGCCCGGATATGATCGTCCGCCTCCCCGGCGATCGTTCGCTGGTGGTGGACGCCAAGGTCCCGCTAACCGCGTACCTGGAAGCCGTGGGAGCAAGTGACGAGCCGACACGCCGCGCTTTCTTACAGCGCCACAGCCAACAGCTGGCCGAGCACGTCCGCCAACTGGCGAGCAAGCAGTATTGGAGCCAGTTCCAGCCCGCGCCGGAGCTGGTGGTCTTGTTCCTGCCAGGCGACCATTTCTTCAGCGCGGCTCTTGAAGCCAATCCCGATCTGATCGAAGAAGCCCTGGCGCGCAACGTGGTGATTGCCACGCCCGTTACTCTGATTTCGATCCTGCGCGGCATCGCCTACGGTTGGGGCCAGGAGCAATTGGCGGAGAACGCCGAAGCCATCCGCGCGGTTGCCTCCGAGCTGTACGATCGCGTGCAACTGGTTCACGATCATTATGCCGATACCGGCCGTTTGCTCGAGAAGACTGTGGAATCCTACAACCGCTCAGTTGGCTCCTGGGATTCGCGCCTGGTGCCGGCGCTCCGCAAAATGCGCGAGCTGGGAGTTTCGAGTGGTGACGAGCCCGAAGCGCCCGAACAGATCGATCTATTGCCGCGCCGCCCTCGCGCGGCCAGTGGTTTTTAAGGTGGGGCAGGCGCTTCCGCCTGCCAACAGTACACGCGAATTTGTAGCCCCGCGTGTCAGCAAGGGGACCGGCTTCCACGCAGCGATTTCGCCCCTACGACAGCGACATGTCAATGACGTCGAAGCAAAACCGCTCCGGCGGCAGGCACGAGACCGGATTCGGGCTCAGGTGCGCCCAGGTTTGATAGGCGGTGGATGCGACGCTGGAGTTCAGGTAAAAGAGAAACTGGTTCGAAAAGCAGGAAATAGGCGGCGGCTGGCGGAACGTGAGCCGCAGGCCAACGGCTTGGTCAAGTTCCACACCCACACTGGATACTGCCTTGTCGCCCAGCAGCGTTACGAAGCTCGAACGGCCGGCGTGCGGCCAAACATCCGGACGCAGCAGATTCCGTAATTCCAGCCGGGTTCCAAACGTAATTTCGCACTGCCGGATCCATTCCAGGATGCTATCGCCCCACTGCCACTGCGTGACGAAGTGTAAATACTGATCCACCATGTTGATGGCCAGATCCATCTTGCGCCGGTCGAATTCAGATTCGTACTCGGCCAGACCTTCCATGCTTGTGGCCATGCTTGGGCTGGGAATCATATCCTCGGAGTCCACGATGTCGTTGGCCATCCCCACTACCCGATCCAGACGCCGTACTTTCGGGGTCGTGCGTACTAGCAACGGAGGCAATTCGTGCGTCTTTTCGCCCGGTACCTCTACGAACTTCCGGTCTCCTAGGATGTCCATATGGCCTGCTCAACTCACTTATCGACACCAAGAATACAAAACTTGAACGCCACTATAAAAGACGTTAGAAAAGGCTGAGTCGTTTCAGCGCCCCTCCCGGCGGACAGGACCATCGAGGGATTTAAAACAATTCTGCAAGATTTGTCGTGACTTGTAAAGAGGAATCTTTACATTGCCATAGGTTGGCCCCGCCACGCCATCCAGAAGAGCAGCGCCATGGTACCAAGGTACAGAAAAAAGATCACCGTCGTATAGGAGACTTTGACAGCTTCTGAGCGTCCTGAACGCCCCAACCAGTACCCAACTAGGGGCAGTACCTGCAACGCGTGCATCCCCGCGAAGTGCGCCACCCGCAAATCGCCGTGCTCTCTGCTCCAATTGACCAACGGCAAGCCCGGCCCACCATCGGGAGCACCCACCGTGTGCGATCCGTGGATCACCATGAACACTCCCTCAAAGGACGCCAGCAGGAACAAAACCAACCCGAATCGAATGCCCCAAAGATACGCCGCCGGAAGATCCGGATGGTCCACGAAAAACAAAACGCACACCCATGTCAGCAGCAGCGTGTTGAAGCCGATCATCCCGCCCATGGCGGAGAAGAGTGCGGCATCCAGCGGAGTCGCGACGTTAAAGTGCGAGGGCACACCGCGCGCCGATTGCAGCGTGATGCCGATAATCTCCGCGATCACGCTGATCGCAACTCCCCAACTGATGACCCCAACCGCGCGTCTTCGCCCGGAAAGATAGCGCAGGTACCACGCCAGTGTCCACACGTAGATCGCAATCGAGATACTGAACTTCAACGGTTTGATCCAGGGATTGATGCCCAGGATAGTTCTCGAATCGAAAGGCATGGCGGATATCAGAACCACGGCTAGGATCCAGTGCAGCCAGCCCGTGAGGGCCAGCACCGGATTACGAAGGGTAAGCTCGCGAAGTGTACGGATCATACCATCGCGGAGCGTCCGCGCAGCGAAGTCCGAATCAAAAACCAGGTCAACAAACCAACCGGACCGAAGAGAAATGTCAACAGCAGGCAAGGAACCGCGTAAGCGTGCGCGATTCGCAAGCGCTCCGAATCCCGCACCAGCCAAGCCCCGGTGAACAGATCGAACGCCAGATAATGGATCCAACCGGCCAGAAGAAGATTTGGATTCTCAAATAGTCTGGAAACCTGCGCGAGCGAGCCGAAGCCTCCTCGGCTCTCACGGAAATACAGGGTAAGCAGCGTCAGGTAGACGGCCGCCAGCGCCAGCGGCAGCGCCAAAGCCGCTACCCTCTGAGTCCAGCGCCAACGCGGCGCAACCACCAGCAGCAGCCAGCCGGGCAGCACGCTAGCGTTAGAAATCGCGAATATCTGCTCTGCGGCCATCTGTAGATTGTGTCACAGCCCGATGTGGCGCACGCACTCCTGCGTGCCGTCTCGACACTCATGTCGAGACTTTTGAATGCACCAATCTGAATGATCCGCGGTGCAATTTGCCGACGCCCCAATCCGCCGAGCGTTGCCGAATGGCACAGCGCACTCAGCACTCCAAAGCCTGCGGACTCTGCAAGCTGAGCCCCGGCGCGCCGCAAGGAGCCCCGGAATCGCACCTGGCCAAGTTAAATGCCCGGAAAGAAGCGCTCCGCCGCCGCAATTCGCTCGGCGAACCGGGTATCCTTCGTGATCCTGAGGTCCAAGTTGTAGCATCTGCCCACGCACGATACCGGCGCCGGTGCGTTGGTTGACACTACTGTTGCAGCAATTCTGCACCTTAATGGTTCTCCAGTCGCGCAGGTTTTGGCTGTTTGGAACAATTTTGGACTCCCATCATTCCTCAACAATGGGCCTTCTCATTCAAACCATTTCGAGCGATAATGGACAGCAACGAGTGGGGTATGAGCGCGTGAACCAGCTTCGGCAGGGGCCTGGCCTTTCGTTAGTTCCAGGATCATCAGGACTATCCGAGAAATTATCCGTTCGTCTGCGGACCGATCCGGCCGGAGTGGTGCAGGTTCCGGCCCGCGCAACTACAACCATCGCCATCCACGTCGGGCGGTCTGTTCTGGTGGATTGCTCGAGAGGTGGGCTGAATCATCGGGGACTGAGCGTACACGGCTACTCCGACATCATTCCCGCCGGCACTCCCAGCCGATGGGAAATGAAGGAAAGCGATACGGTGCTTCTGTTGAACGTTGCGCAGAGCCTGTTGAGAACCGTAGCGGAAGAATGCGGGCACGATTCACGCCGGATTGAAATCCTGAATCGTTTCCAGACACGTGACACCAAAATCGAGCACGTCGGTTGGGCCCTCAAGGCGGAGATGGAGACCGGCTATCCAAATGGACGCCTCTATGTCGAGAGCCTGGCGCAGGCGCTCGCCATTCATCTGCTGAATCGGCATTCGTCCCAATCGCACGAAGTTTCGTCCCCCAAAGGTGGTATCCCCGGGCGCCGGCTGAAGCAGGTTCTATCCTATATAGAGGACAACCTCGGCCAGGATTTGTCCCTCCAGAGCATCGCGGAAGTATCAGGTTTGAGCGCCTCGTATTTCAAGACGGCATTCCGTACCTCGGTCGGCCATCCGGTTCATCAGTATGTGATTCAACGCCGGGTGGAACGCGCGCGATCGCTTCTATCGGAGGGCGAGCTACCCATCAGCCAGGTTGCCCTGGAAACCGGGTTCGCTCACCAAAGCCATCTCGCCTACCATATGCGCCGGCAACTGGGCGTTACGCCCAAGTCCATCCTGTGCAAAGATCGAAAGTAGGACGCCCAGCGATCTGCGACGACGTAACTTTCTTTTCCGGTTTTACCAAGCTCTGGCTTTCCCTTTCGTCCGCCGGCTAGGCGCTCAAAACACGGCGCGGGCTCAGACTCCCCTCGACATCCTGGTCCGCAAAACTGACGCGAGTCTGGATGATTTTGCATCTGAAAAACTTCACTTGCCGATAGCAAGAATTCTCGCGCAATGGACCGCTCTGTTAACCGAGTCACCGGCGAAACTTCCAGCGATTGAGAGCGTGTTTGCCCCTGGATTCCTGGGCTTCGCTGTGCAGCCATCGGAAACACGGCTAATTCGTCCCGGCCCGGCTCTCGAAGTTCTCCAGATTGCGTTCTCGGGGGAAGCCACCCTCCCGCGCGACACTTTTCTCGCCGGATTGCAATCAACCTTGGCTGGCTTTTCGAAGATCCTAACGGCCGAATTCCAAGTCACCAGAATTCGTTCCACAAACTCCGGCGCACTACAAACCCGCGTCCGCTATGAGCTGGTAGGCACTGGCCCGGATTTCCATCGCGAGCAGCGCATTGGATTCTGGGAGTTGGAATGGACGCCCGGCTTTGAGCTCCAGAGCTGGCACGCGAACTTCGAGACCCGCAGCCGATCCTCTCAGCCTTGGTATACAGACATTGCTCCGCAAGCGCTAGGTCACAACGCGTCCTATTCAGATCAGCTGCTTCATGGAGTGGATTATTGGCGTACCTGCATAGACGGCGCGAGCGGCATCGACGTGTACGGACACAACGGCGTGGCCGTGGGCGACATCGATAACGATGGCTTCGACGATCTATACGTTTGCCAACCAGCCGGCCTTCCCAACCGGCTCTATCGTAACCGCGGCGACGGAACATTCGAAGACATCACGGAAACCTCCGGCGTCGGAGTTCTGGAGAATACGGCGTGCGCGCTCTTTGCCGATTTTGACAATGACGGACGCCAGGATCTCCTTGTCGTTCGCGCCAACGGTCCGCTCCTGTTTCTGAATCAGGGCGCAGGAAAATTTCGCCTCCAGCCGGACGCGTTTCAGTTCGCCAGCGTTCCGCAAGGCACTTTCACCGGCGCAGCCGCTGCCGATTACGACCGGGATGGCTGGCTGGACGTTTATTTTTGCCTCTACGCTTACTATCAAGGTACCGATCAGTACAAATACCCAACGCCTTACTACGCGGCCGAGAACGGCCCTCCTAATTTCATGCTGCGCAACAATCGCGATGCAACCTTTCGCGATGTCACACGCGAGACCGGTCTCCACAAGAACAACACGCGCTACAGCTTTTGCTGCAGCTGGAGTGATTACAACAACGATGGATGGCCTGATTTATATGTCGTGAACGACTTCGGCCGCAAGAACCTCTACCGCAACAACGGCGATGGAACGTTCACCGATATCGCCGCCCAAGCCGGAGTGGAGGATGTCGGCGCAGGCATGAGCGTTTCCTGGCTCGATTACAACAACCACGGCTCCCCGGACGTCTATGTTGCCGATATGTGGACCGCTGCCGGCGAGCGTATCTCCAACCAGGAAAACTTCAAGAAGAATTCGCCGCCCGAAATCCGCGCGCTGTATCAGAAACACGCCCTGGGCAACTCGCTATACCGGAATCGCGGCAACGGTGCGTTCGAAGATGCAACAAATGCTGCACAGATAGGCAACGGCCGATGGTCCTGGGCAAGCGACGCCTTCGATTTCGATCACGATGGTTTCCCGGATGTCTACGTCGCCAACGGAATGATCTCCGGCGAAATCCCCGAGGACTTGAACAGCTTTTTCTGGCGGCAAGTTGTTGCCAAGTCGCCCGATGATGCCAAGCCGTCCGAAGACTACGAGCAAGGCTGGAATGCGGTGAACGAATTAATCCGCTCCGATTACACCTGGAGCGGATTCGAGCGCAACGTATTCTACGCGAACCACCGCGACGGAACGTTCTCCGACGTTGCAGGCGCCATAGATCTGGATTTTTTGGAGGACGGCCGAGCGTTCGCGCTGGCCGACTTCGATCACGATGGCCGTCAGGAAGTGTTTCTAAAGAATCGCAACGGTCCCCAGTTGCGGCTGCTAAAGAACGTTCTTCCGGATCTGCCGCCGTCCATCGCTTTCCGCCTGCGCGGCGTCAAAAGCAATCGGGACGCTATTGGCGCGGCCGTCACCATCGAAACCGAAGCTGGCCGCCAGACGCGCTGGTTGCAAGCCGGTTCCGGATTCCTTTCCCAGCACAGCAAAGATATATTCTTCGGCTTGGGTTCGGCGAGCCATGTGAACGCTACCATCCAATGGCCCAGCGGCCAAGTGCAACAACTAAACGATCTCCCAATCAATCACAAAATCTGGGTGGACGAAGGCGCCGCACCATCGCGCCAGGAGCCCTTCCACTCCACTCCCAACCACACCGCCCCCAACCGAACCGCGACCGGGAGGGAGCGCCCTGACACCTGGTTGCTCGCCACCATCCCCGCCCCCAACATCCCCAGCGCGCCCTTCCACGGCAAGCCCCTGCTTCTCACGTTCGGCCCAGCCGTGTCACTAGCAGGCATTCAATCCGTCACCATCACCCCAAGCGAATCCGACCCCACTGCGGCCGTCTACAACATCCTCTATCGCCGCCTCTTCGACCGCCATCGCGACCTCACTCTCCCAACCTCGTTCCTAATCGACGCCAACGGCAACATCGTCAAGATCTACCAGGGACCAGTGAACCAAGCTCGGATCACACAAGACGTCCGGCAAATTCCACAAACCCCCGCTGAACGGCTCGCCAAAGCCCTCCCCTTCCCCGGCAATTCCGCAACCTATGAATTCGGCCGAAACAACCTATCGCTCGGCTCGGCTTTTTTCCAGCGTGGCTACTTCGATCCAGCGGAAGCCTCCTTCCGCCAGGCCCTCCGCGACGATCCATCCAGCGCCGAAGCGCAGTACGGGTTAGGCAGCGTCTATTTGAAACAGGAAAAGCTGGTCGAAGCGCGGGCGAGTTTCGAGCAGGCGCTGAAACTCAACGCCACCTATCCCGACACGCACCCCAACGCCTGGAACAATCTCGGCCTGCTGGCCACTCGCGAAGGACGCACCGCCGATGCCATCCGCGATTTCGAAGAAGCTCTGCGCCTGAATTCCAACCACTGGATTGCGCTCGAAAATCTCGGCAATGCCTATCGCCAGCAGAAGCGCTGGCCGGAAGCGCTTCAGACGCTGGAACGGGCCGTTGCAGCCCGCCCCCAGGACCCGGAGGCAAACTACAGCTTGGCCATGGTCTATGC
>DASYNU010000114.1:0-16253 GCA_036008345.1 Bryobacteraceae bacterium | reverse complement strand
CAGGAGATCTTTCCAGACGAAAGATTCAGAGCCCAGCTTCCCGTGTGGCTCAGCCGCTGCCCGGCGGTCAGGTAAGCTTCAGTGCGCTGCAGCTCGTCTTTGGTAAGCTCTTGCACGGTTATATCCTAGAATTTCTCGCACCCGGCTCGTCTTTCGTCTTGCAAAGGTTCTTGCATTGAGGTTACCTTTTGCTGGATATTCTTGCAAACGAAATCTCGCGAACATCGCACTTTCCGGTTCCTCACAGGACTTGTGAGTTTTGCAGATGCCTCCGCTGGAGATTCTTGACCAAACGCTACCGCCGTGCTGCGCGCGGGGCAAGCTTGAACGCTCGGTTCATGCGGCCTGGATGAAAACGAACCCGATTTACAGCGGTTCAAAGAAGCCGGCGACAGATTCACGCAAAAGGTGGAGGATACGCTGCATGGGGTTGGCGTCCGCGGCGTTGAGCGGATGTCCGAGAAATACAAATCGCGTGTCGGGAATCGAACCTGATGGACATCAATCCGGACAGGATCAGGCCTGAGATACTGGGTAAACTGGCTGATCGTCTGATTCAGAAGGTGCTGAAAGAGAAGGGCTTACGTTGAGCCGCTGGCTGAGTGACGGAGGAAGCAGGCCCCAAGGAAGCGGTGTGCGCACGAGACATCGTCGGAGCAACTTAGTTTCAAGCAGGCTTGAAAGAATCAACGTTGTTTTCCCGCACTCTCAGCAAGAATGCAGTTGGTCAGGGCTAGGCGAGCACGGGATCGGCGCCGCAGACTGTCGCGGAAGCGGTTAGTCGATTCGTAAAGAGCCACGGGGAGATTGATCAGGACCGCAATTATCGCGGCATCGTCGCCTACGGTGATGGCCAGGGTGTGTCCGAACTTGCTGACGTGGATGTCGATGTACTTGAGGATTTTCGTCGAACCCGAAAGATCGAGTTGGTGACGTGGAAAGTCGAATTGCAGGCGTTGCGAACCTTCTTCGGATACTTTGTCAGCCGCAAATGGATCGCGATGAACCCGGCGAAAGAACTGAAGGCGCCACGTTTGAGCTGGTCGCCGATATTTTGGGAAACAGCCCGGACGTCGTCCGGAAGCATTAGGGTAAGTGGGCAACGGGTCGTCAAGACAACATCGACGACGTCATGATGGCCCATTTTCAGACAGTGCCCGTTACAGTTCCAGTCACACCTGAGTCACACGAAAATTTTGGGGCCCGTAAACTAATGAAACTACTAACGAAAAAATGGTGCGGAGAGGGGGACTTGAACCCCCACGAGATTACTCCCGCTAGCACCTCAAGCTAGTGCGTCTGCCAATTCCGCCACCTCCGCGTGGCTCCAAACCTGTTATTTCTTCGGCGGCGCCGGGGGCTGCGTGGCCGGCGGTTGCTTCGCCGCGGGCAGCTTGGTCCCGGGCTGGCCCGGTAGGTTGAGCGGAATCGTCTGCGGTTTGCCACCCTCCGGGGTTACCGTAACGGACGGCGTCCCAGTTGGCGCCGCTGGTTTAGCAGATCCGGCCTTGGCCGCCGTCGCTTTCTGCCGTTCCAGAACACTGCCAGAGGCAGCGGCGTGCCGCGTCGCCAGGATCGCGAGCGTGAGCGAGGTCACCATGAACATCGCCGCCGCGATGGTAGTGGCCTTCGAGAGAACCGTTGCCGAACCGCGTGGGCCGAAAGCTGTCTGCGATCCCATGCCACCGAATGCGCCCGCCAAATCCGCAGCCTTGCCGCTTTGCAGCAGCACAACCACCACTAGAAAAAAACAAACGATTACGTGAATTATAGTCAGTACGATAGTCATCCGAACTCCCGGAAACTCGCCGGTCTTCCTCAATGTAGGGGATCGAAACGGGCGTCAGCTCCACTTAAGTATAAAACAAAGCGGGCGGCGTTTGCGTTGCGGGATTGCCTTCGAACGCCGAGTTTGAAAAACTGGTGCGAGAGGGTTTCCGATGTTGGCTCCCGGATGTTGGCTCCCGGATGTTGGCTCCTATGTTCCACCCCAGCCCTGCCATCCTGACGCTGACCTTGGCCCTGGCGGGGGCAACCGAATCCCCGCCCGCTGACCCGCTGGAGATTATCCACAGTGGAAGCTATTCCACAACCATCGCTCCCACCCCCAGCGCGAGGATCCTCAACTGGAACATCGATCGCGGCCAGCACTTCAACGGCATCGTTTCCGCGATCCGCGAAACCTGTCCGAATCTCTGTATCTTCCAGGAGGTGGATTTGGGCGCGCGCCGCACACACGGCGAAGATGTCGCGCAGGCGCTGGCCAAGACTTTCGGCATGAACTACGCGTTTGCGCCGGAGTTTCGGGAACTGAGCCAAAGCACTCCGGAAGGCCCCGCTTATCATGGACAGGCGATCCTCACCCGTTTCCCGATTCGCTCTTCGCGCATTCTGCGGTTCACTCATCAATCCGGATTCTGGAAGCCGCGCCCCTTGCTGATCTCGTCGCTCCCTGTTATGCAGAGGCGTGTAGGGGGGCGGATTGCTTTAGTAAATGAATTGGATCTTAACGGCCAACTCCTGGTGGTTTACAACCTGCATCTGGAAAGCCGCACGACGGAGCACGGACGCCTGCTCCAGCTGGATGAAGTGCTGGCGGATGCCCAACGATATCCGGAAGGCACGCCGTTGATCGTCGCAGGTGATCTGAACACTATGCAACGGCATTCGCCTTCGATCGAGCGGATGCGTGAGGCTGGATACAACAGCTGCTTTGGCGACCGGCGCATTCGAACGCACATTATCATCGGCGCGTTGGACTGGGTTTTCGTGCGCGGCCCCGTTGTGTGCGAAGGCGCCGAAGTCCACCGCGACTTTCACGCCTCCGACCATTTCCCCATTTCGGCGGAGCTGCGCTTCTAGGTTCTCACGATCGAGTAAGACTGTTCACACGGATGTAATCACCTGTTAACTATGCATTGCTAGACTCGCGTAACGAGTTCTCAGTCGCACTTTCCTGTAATGAGGTGAATCAATGAATATTCGGCCCATCGCCACCACTCTCTGCGCCTTCAGTCTGATGGCGTGCGCAGCTCTTGCTCAAGTGAATACCGCCAGCCTGACGGGCTTGGTAAAGGATTCAAGTGATGCCGTAGTCACCAGCGCGAAAGTGTCCGCGCAAAATGTATCCACGGGAGCTGAGCGCTCCACTGAAACCAATGGCCAGGGCTACTATTTTCTGGCGGATTTGCCGGTGGGCGCGTGGGAAATCTCGGTGGAGAAAACCGGTTTCCAAAAGGCCGTTAGCCGCATTACTCTGGACGCCACGGAAAAGGGCCGTCAGGATTTCTCGCTCGCGGTTGGTACGGTTGCAACCGTGGCCACCGTGCAGGCCGCCGCGCCCTTGCTTTCCACCGAGGACGCATCCATCGGAAGCGTGGTGGACAACAAATACGTCACGGAGTATCCCTTGTTGCTCCGCAGCTGGGATGACCTGGTGAATCTCGTCGCCGGCGTGCAAGGGCAGCGCTACACCGATCAGGGCGGCAGCACCAGTGCCGGCCGTACCGGTGGATTCAACGTGCACGGCATCCGCCAACTTGAAAACAATTTCCTACTGGACGGCGTGGATAATAATTCGATCTCCGAAAACGTGCAAGAGTTGACCACGCAAGTGGCGCGCCCGTCGGTGGACGCATTGCAAGAGTTCAAGATTATCGCCAATCCATACTCGGCCGAATACAGCCGTGGCGGCGCGGTGATCAGCGTCATCAGCAAAGGCGGCACTAACGAATACCACGGCACGCTATACGAGTATCTGCGTAATCGCGACACCGATGCGAACGACTTCTTTTCCAACCGGCAAGGGCTCTCCAAGCCCGAGAACATTCGCAATCAGTTTGGCGGCAATCTGGGCGGGCCCATCAAGAAGAACAAGCTGTTCGCGTTCTTCGACGAAGAATCTACTCGGATCATCACCGGACAATTGCGCAGCGGCACGGTGCCCGTGGATACCGAACGCGTCGGCAATTTCAGCGTTGCGGCCGGAGCCGCGGTGCACACCGCCTATCCAACTATTTATCAGAACGGAGCACCGGTTCCGAACAACATGCTTCCAAGCGGTAGCATTTCGCCGGTAGCGGCACAAATCATGGCTCTTTTCCCGGAGCCCACCGTGGCAGGAGCCGAGCTCAACAACTATTTCCGCAACGCCGACCTGACCGACAATACCGACCGTTATTCCACCCGCGTGGACTGGCAGGCTTCCGGCAACGACAGCGTGTTCACGCGCTATACCTGGAGCAATCGCGATCGCAATAGCCCCGGCCTTTTCCCCGGCCTCGCTGACGGAACGCAGTCCTCTTCGCAAGGAAAATATCACCTCACCGCGGATCTCGCGGTGATCGGTTGGACGCGCCCGATCAGTGCATCGCTGGTGAATGAATTGCGGATTGGGTACGAACACGACAATTCCTTCGCGCAGCAGGAACCGTTTGGGCAGTCCGGCGGTAATCTGGTGCCGGGAGTTCCCAACAGTCCCGCGTTCGCCGGCGGCGTCACTATGATCACGTTCGCCAACCTCAACACCTTCATTGGATCGCCGAATTTTTTGCCGAAATTCCAGAAGACTCAGCAGTGGCAGTTCGGGGACACGCTTTCCTGGACGCGCGGCCGGCATCATTTCAAGTTTGGTACCGACGTGCACGCGCCGCAAACCGTTAATTTCCAGGACGTGCCTGGGCTGCGCGGAGCTCTCAACTTCGACAAGATCTTCAGTTGCGAGCGCAATGCCAGCAATCAGTGCGTCGCGGGCACTGGATTCTCGTACGCCGATTTCTTATTGGGCGATCCGCAGACAGCGATGTTGTCTAACCAGTTCGAAGTCCACCAGAAGTGGTACTGGTTCGATTTCTTCGCGCAGGACGATTTCAAAGTGACCGACCGCTTGACCCTGAATCTCGGCGTTCGCTACGATTTCTCGTCGCCGGTCTGGGAAGGCAACAATCATCTGTCGAATTTCGACCCGGCCGGTAGCGGGTCCATCATCATGGCGTCCAATGGATCGCTCGAATCGCGCACCTTGGTTCAGCCGCAGAAGCTGGATTTCTCACCCCGCATTGGGTTCGCCTTCGAGCTTACGCCGAAAACGGTGCTGCGCGGCGGATACGGCATGTTCTACGTGCCCTTCGATCGCGCGGGCAGCGAGAATCAGCTGGCGCTGAATCCGCCGGGATTCATCAACAACAACATTTCGCTCGCCTCCACCGCGCTTGCGCCGGTGTTTCCGCTCGATTCCGGATTCCCGGAAACGTTCCTGAATCCCGCGGACATCAATTACAAATTTCTGCACATCCGCACCACCAATCCGCAGGATCCGCGGCCTTACGTCCAACAATGGAGCATCGGGTTCCAGCGCGAACTGCCGCACAATTTCTTCCTGGAAGCCGATTATGTGGGCAGCAAGGGCACGCACCTGCTGACGCTGAGCGATCTCAATCAATTTGTAAATAACGGCCAGCAGGTGCTGCTCAACGCGACTCATCAACCGGTGTTGCCATATCCCAACTTCGGGCTGCTCGAATATTCGCAGAACGACGGCAACTCCAGCTATAACGGCCTGGATCTGACGATTGAGCGCCGTTTTAACGCGGGCCTGAGCATGCGTCTGGCATACACCTGGTCAAAGTCCATTGACAATACTGCCGAGGAGCTTTCGGTGTTGGGCTCGAACGCGTTTTCTCAGATCACGAATAATCAGAACGCGTGGCGCGGGCCCAGCGATTTCGATGTCCCGCAGCGCATCGTGATTAGCTGGGTCTACGAACTGCCTTTCGGAAAAGGCAAGCCGTGGGCTTCGAGCGGCGTGGTTTCGAAAATCGTGGGCGGCTTCCAGGCCGCGGGTGCATATACGTACTCGGCTGGTCGTCCTTTCACTCCGTTCGCCACTTCCAACAACAGCTCCATCGATATTGGCGAGGAACAGGCGCTTCCGAATGTAATTGGAACTCCGGTAATGGATGACAATGTAAACTGCTGGTTCTATTCCACAGCCAACGCGAAATGCAAAGGATTCAGCGGCGCCAACGCGTTCAGTATTCCTTCGCCGGGCGTCTTCGGCAACTCGGGACGCAACAATCTTCGCGGACCTGCACTGCAGTATTTGGATCTTTCGGTCTCGCGGAATTTTCTGATCACGGAGCGGATGAAGCTGCAATTCCGCGCGGAGGCGTTCAACCTGACGAACACAGTTGCGTTCGGATTGCCGAACTCGAACGTGAGCGGCGGCTCACCGGGCGTGATTACGTCGCTCGCAGCGGATCCGCGCATCATGCAGTTTGCGCTGCGATTTAGCTTTTAGGAGTTGGCTGGTCAGGCACGATCCCAAGTCACTTAGTCTTTCCCAGAATCGAGATTTTGGGGCCTGGTGGGGCAGGGCCACGCCCTGCCGTTATGAAACGGTTCTCGCAAACGGGCGGCGAACCACAGGTTTGCCCGCGCCAAAAAAATCACTCCCTCGATGTCTCGGCAGGGCATGGCCCTGCCCCACCAGGGACATTGGGACAGAATCCTGCGCGCAGGTTGCAACTGTTGGCAACCTGCCTCACATGCTGAACTGCGCCGCTAACTAAGAATTGGCAGGCGGAAGCGCCTGCCCCACTTCAATCGGGGCGCCTACCAGGTTGCCCCACTCGGTCCAGGAGCCGTCATAGTTCGCGACGTCCGGAATGCCCAGCAGGTACTTCAGCACGAACCAGGTGTGGCTGGATCGCTCACCGATCCGGCAATAGGTGATCGCCGGCTTGGTGGGCTGGACGCCTTCGGCGCCGTACAGCTTCTGTAGTTCCTCGAAGGCCTTGAAAGTCCCGTCGTCGTTGCACGCCTTGCTCCAGCAAACGCCGCGCGCTCCAGGGATGTGACCGCCCCGCTGGCAGGTTTCCGGCAAACCCGGAGGCGCCTTCAGTTCGCCCGTGAACTCTTGTGGACTACGGACATCGATCAACACCGCGCTGCCGGTTTTCTGCACTTGCTGGACTTGCGCCAGGAAAGCCCGCAATGAAAGATCAGGCGCGCTAGCGATGTACGGCCGCTTGCCGGGAGCGGGCGTCTGCGGTTTGGTATCGGCATCGCGGCCCTCCACCAACCATTTCTTACGCCCGCCATCCATAATGCGAACGTCGGCGTGGCCATAAATCTTCATCTGCCAGAATGCCCAGGCAGCGAACCAATTGTTGTTGTCACCGTAGAGGACGACAGTGGTGTCGACATCAATCCCCGATCGAGTCATCAACCATTCAAACTGCTCTTTGTGCAAAATGTCCCGTACCAGCGTATCGCACAGCTCAGTGCTCCAGTCCCACGCAATTGCACCGGGAATATGGGCTTCGCCATAGGCATTGGTGTCGACGTCCACTTCCACAACCCGGACATTCGGATCGTTCGAGTGCTTCGACACCCAATCCGTGCTCACCAGAACTTCAGGATGTGCGTAGTCCGCCATCACGTAAGATCGAACTTTTCGTGATGTAACAATGGATCTGCCCGCACCAGCACCGGGCGCCGCAGAATCTCTTCCAGCTCTTCGAGATATTTGTTCTGATTCGACTTGAGCAGCTTCGCGACGTCCGGATGGACGCGTAGCATGGCGTCTTTGCCTTCCACGCTGGAGGCGATCTTGTGAGCCTCCTGCAGAATCTCTCCCACGATGGTCTGCACGCTCTTGACGTAACCGGCACCCTCGCAATGCGGGCACGGCATGCAAAGTGCACGCTCCAGGCTTTGCTTTACGCGCTTGCGCGTAATCGCCACCAGTCCAAAATCGTTGAACTGCAGAATCTTATAGGGAGCGCGGTCGGCGCGCATGGCGTCCTCCAACGCCTGCATCACTTTTTGGCGGTTCTTGCGCTCATCCATGTCGATGAAATCCACCACGATGATGCCGCCCAGGTCGCGCAGCCGGACCTGCCGCACTATCTCCTTCACCGCTTCGGTATTCGTTTTCACGATGGTGTCTTCTAGCCGGTTCGACCGGCCTACGTACTTGCCGGTATTTACGTCGATGGCTACCAGCGCCTCGGTCTGGTTGATCACGATGTATCCACCCGATTTCAGCCACACCTTGGGACGCAATGCTTTCTCGAGCTCGGCTGTGATGTTGAAGGCGTCGAAGATCGGCTCGGGACGGGTATAGAGCTTGACTCGCGGCACCAGGCTGGGATGGAATCGTTGCACGAAACCCAGTATCCGTTCGTAGAGATCTTCATTGTCCACCCAGACATCCTTGAACTCCTCGGTGAACTGATCGCGCAGCGTGCGTTGGACAATATCGAGATCGTGATGCAACAGCAGCGGCGCCGGCCGTTTTTCAGCTTTCTGCCGGATATCGATCCACAGATTCGCGAGAAAATTCATGTCGGTGGCGATATCTTCTTCGCTCTTGCCTTCCCCCGCCGTCCGAACAATAAAGCCGCCGGGAACACCGGCGTGATGGATTTGCAGAATACGCTTCAGGCGCTGGCGCTCTTCGTCGCTCGCAATCTTGCGGGAAACTCCGGTATGCTCCACGGTGGGCATGTAGACTACGTATCTGCCCGGCAGAGCGATGTGCGAGGTGATTCGTGCGCCCTTCTGGCCGAGCGGCTCTTTGGCTATCTGAACGATAATCTCCTGACCCTCCTTCAGCAGTTCGCTGATGGATGGCATGGGAGCCCGTTCGGGCCTTCCCGCACCGCGCGTAGGTTCAGGCCTCGAAACGCGCGCTTCGGGCGGTACGCCGACTGGAACGCCGGACTCACCGCGCCGTTCCGGATCGATTCTAGAATCCGGGCCGCCGGCTCCACCACCGCGCATCTTCCGCCGCATCCGTCGCGGCATGCGATGTCCGAAGCGCCCACTTTGCTCGCGGACTTGCGCTGTCAGCTCCTGCACGGGGGCGGGTGATTCAGGGGAATCCGATGGCTGGTCCGAACCCGATGGCTCCTCCAAGGCAGCTCCGCCGGCTTCGGCCGCTCGCTCCATAGCACGTTCGGATTCGATCTCGCCACTGGGAGGCGGTTCCTCGTCCGCCGGTGCTTCCTGGAATGCATCTTCCGGCTCGCCCGCTTCGTCCTCGATCAAAATCTCCGCGACCGTTTCCGATTCAGCTTCCTGTTCTGGCGCAGCCACTTCAACGGCGGGCTCGCCTAGCAGAATCGCGGCCTCCGCAGCAGTCTCCAAAATCGCTTGGGCTTCGATGCTGGCTTCCACCTCAGCTTCGACTTCGGCCTCCTCGGGCGGACTTTGCAAACTGCGAACTTCCTCTTCCTCGGCTTCGTCGAGAGGGGCGATATTCGCCCCCCTGTACTTGGCCAGCGATTCGCCTGGGAGGACGGAAAAAGCGTCAGCCCCACTGCCCGGCTCCGGCCGCTCGTCACGGGATTCCGCGGCGTGCTGCGCTTCCACCGGCCTCGGCCCACGCGGCCCCTCAAACCTGCTCTCACCGGATCTGGTTTCGTTAGGCCTGTTTTCACCAGATCTGGATTCGCCCCTGGATTCACTCGATGCGTATTTCGATTCCGGGAAACCACGGCCACGATTGCGGCGCCGGCGGGAACGTCCACGCCGGTCACGGCCATCATCTTCGGAGCGTTTCGGCGCCACGAATGGTGCCGCAGCTTCCCCCGGCTCACTGCTGGATACAACCTCTGACTCCGTCCGCGCGCCGGGTTCTTCGTCACGCGGAACCTCGCGCAAACTTACCGGAGGCCGATTTTCGCGCTCCCGGCGAGGGTCATCCCGGCGCGGTTCGGGCAGGCGGTCGAAATCCTCTTCCGCCTCTTCGAAAAAGTCCGACACGTACAAAAACGTGTCCCGTTCCAGGCCCAAGTCCACGAAGGCGGATTGCATGCCGGGTAAGACCCGCGTCACGCGGCCCTTGTGAATGCTGCCCGCGAGCGAATATTCATTGGCTCGCTGGAAAAACACTTCCACCAATTGGTCGTCTTCAAGAATGGCCACTTTCGTTTCGTGGCGATTCGCTGAGATCACCAGTTCCTTGCTCATGAAAAACTCCTCGCTGTTCATGGGCGAGAACGGTTCAATCAAGGAAACCGAGGGACGCATGGCAGGCCTCGCACCGGGTGATCCAAAGGACCGTTTTCCCGGCTCGCCTGACTACAAAATCTTTGGGCCTCTCGAGAGCGGAGATGCGATTCTCAACACCCCTTTGAGGCGCTCGACCAATAAACCGGAGCATCCAGGACGCGGGACCCGCGGTACACGATCGAACTTGCTTACCCTCAATCTTCTTGAAAGCCGGCCGTATCTCGACCCGCTTAGTTTACAAACCGCCGGAGCCGCACGTTATTCACCAGCCCCAGCATCAAAAATGCCGCCAAAATGTTCGAGCCGCCGTAACTCATCAACGGCAGCGGAATGCCGGTTACCGGCATCCTTCCAACAACCATCCCTACGTTCACCAACACGTGAAATAACAACACCGTAGCGATGCCCATGCAGATATACATGCCGGCCCGATCCGGAGCCGTTTGCGCGTTCTGCACAATTTGCATCAGCAACAAGAAATACAGACCTAACACTACAATTACGCCAACAAAACCGTGCTCCTCCGCGAACGCTGAAAAGATAAAATCCTTATGCGGTACCGGCAGGAAGCGGCCCTGCGTTTGCGTACCCTTAGTGACACCACGGCCCCATAGGGCTCCCGAGCCTACCGCAATCTTCGACTGGATCACCTGATAACCCGATCCTTTGGGGTCCTGATTCGCATCCAGAAAACTCACCAACCTGGCTCTCTGATAATCCTTCAACACCAAAAAATAACCAACCGGCATCACCAACGCGACGATCACCAGAATCGCGACCGCATACTGCCATCTTAAGCCTGCCACGAACACGCCTGCCGCCAGAATCGGAAGATAGGTGAGCGCCGTACCGAGATCGGGCTGTAGCATCACCAGCGCCATCGGCACACCTACCAAGCCGCCCAGTTTCACTAAGTCGGGCAATTCCAACTGCTCGGTCTTCAGCTCGGTCATGTACCGAGCCACTAATAACACTATTACTAGTTTAACGAATTCCGACACCTGAAGATGTAAGCTGGTTGTTCCAATCCAACGCCTCGAGTGGAAAGCCGTCATTCCGAAGGCGAAGGTTCCGATTAAGGTAGCCACTGAGACGCTGTAGAGAATTGGAATCTGCCCCAGCAGCGTGTGGTAATCGATCAACGTGGCGAACCACATGGCGATGAATCCGGCGAGAACCCACACCACTTGCTTCCACCAGGCGCCCGCCCAGGTGGTATCGTGTGTCGCGCTAAAAATTTGCAGTACGCCGAGCGAGCAAATGGCCGAAGCCAGAATCACCATCGGCCAGTCGAAATCGCGGAGTGAGCGGTAGCCTGGCATATTTAAGGATTTGCCCGTTCCTGCGCGGTGGGCGGAGTAAGCAGCCTTTGGGGAATGCTAGCGATCTGCGGACGCGCCTCGCCTCGCCGGATCTTTTTGTCGAAGTACGCTTTCAGCACATCGCGCACGATGGGCGCCACCCAGGGGCCCTCTTCGCCGTTTTCCCAAAGCGCCGCCACCACAATTTCCGGATTGTCGCGCGGAGCAAATCCCACGAACCAGGCGTTGGCTTTCATATTCTCACCGGCCGCCTTGGCGCTCTTCAACACTTCGCGCGAAGCCAGTTGCGCCGTACCCGTTTTGCCGCATACCTCGATGCCAGGTATCTTGGCCCGCCCGCCCGTTCCGCCCTCATTCACCACGCCGTACATGCCGGCGATGACCTTGCGGATGTTTTCCGGATCGAACTCCACGTGGCGGGGGGCAGGTATCGGAGTTTCTTTGGTCATATGCGGCTGAAACCACGTACCGCCAATGGCGATTCCGCCAATGTAATGGGCTAGTTGAATGGGAGTCACG
This sequence comes from Bryobacteraceae bacterium, assembly GCA_036008345.1. Taxonomy (GTDB): domain Bacteria; phylum Acidobacteriota; class Terriglobia; order Bryobacterales; family Bryobacteraceae; genus Palsa-89. The sequence goes on along the minus strand of DASYNU010000114.1, from coordinate 4,392 downwards.
GTGGTCGCACCTTGTCCGATGGCTACCGAAATAGTCTCACCCGCATACCATTTTTCTCGAAAATTCCGGATTTTCCATTTCGTGGATGGCACAATTCCCTCGGCCTCATGCGGCAGATCGATTCCGGTTTTGTGTCCCAAGCCAACTTTCTCGGCATATTCGGCAATCCGATCGATTCCCAGCCTGTTGCCGACGTTATAGAAGAACACGTCGCAGGATTGAACGATGCCGCGGTGCAGATCCACGGTGCCGTGTCCACCCTTCAGATGGCAGGCGTATTGATGGTCGTAAAACGTCGCGTAGCCAGGGCAATGGATGAGGAAATTATCGTTGATAACACCGGTCTCAAGGCCTGCCAACGCCATCATGGGCTTGAACGTCGATCCGGGCGCCTGCTGCGCTTGAATCGCGCGATTCAACAGCGGATGATCTTTGTTATCGATCAAATCCTTCCAGTCTTTTGATCGTATGCGGCTGGCAAACAGGTTGGGATCGAAAGCCGGGCGGCTCACCATCGCCAGCACTTCGCCATTGCGCGGATCGAGGGCCACCACGGCGCCGCGGCGGTTCTCCATCGCGAGCTCTGCGACGGCCTGCAGATCCAGATCGATGGTGAGCTTCAGATTCTTACCTGGAATTGCTTCTTTGTCCTTATCCTCATCCTCCGGCAGCCGGCGCTGATTCCCGAAGCTGTCCACTTCCACGCGGCGCTGCCCGTCCACGCCCATGAGCGTGTCGTTGTACTCGCGTTCAATGCCGTCCTTGCCGATCACATCGCCCTGGTGGAAACGCGCGAACTCGGGGGTGTTCAACTCCACTTCACTCACTTCACCCACGTACCCGATCGCGTGCGCCGCCAATCCATCGCGTGGATACAAACGCCGCTGCACATGGATCACTTCGAGCTCGGGAAACGTATCCGGGTCCTTGTGCGACTCGACGAAAGCCAGCTCAGCCGGCGACAATTCATCCTTGATCATGATGGGTTCATATTGCGGCGCGCCGCGCGTCTGAAACCTCTTCACTCGGGCAACTAACCCGTCGTAATCCAGGTTCAGACCCTCGGCGATCGGCTTGAGGTGCTCCATCTTCAAATCTTCGCGAGAGAGAAACAGGCTGAATGAAGAATGGTTGTCCACGATCACGCGCCCATCGCGATCCAGGATCTTGCCGCGCGGCGCAAGCACAGGAATGGATTTGATGCTATTCCGCTCAGCGCGCTCCTGATAAATTTCCGGGTACCTAATCTGCAGGTCCCAGAACCCCGTCACCAGGAACAGAAAGATCCCCACCATCAGGTACTGGAAGAAGGCGATCTTCCCCGACGCAAACTTCGTATCGTCGCGCAGCAGCCGGTTCGCCGACAGTTGCCGTTCTTCTTCGCGATCCGCCGGATGTAAGGGCACTAAGAAAACCGTTTCTGGTTTCTAGTTTCTGGTTTCTAGTTCCGAGGGCCCGTGCAGTTGGGGCTTAACCAGGAACCAGAAACGAGAAACCAGAAACCGTTTTACGCTGCAACCTTCAGTTTATCCAAAATGTGAAACAACGGCAGGGCTACTGCTGCATTTAGTAGTCCAAAAAGTAGCGTTTGCTGAGCGTCGAAGATCATCGCCTCTCCGAGCAGCGCGCGCGCCAGAACCCAGTAAAAGAACTGGTGGAAAAAGTAGAAGAAAAAGCTCAGGATGAACGTTACAATCGGGTTTTCCACGTCGAATCGCTGGCTGACGGACGCCGCGAAGTAGCCCACCAGGGTCTTCACGATGCCAAACATTCCAATGGGCTGATGCGAGAGCGAATCCTGCACTAAACCTATCGACATGCCGTAGAAAACAGAGGAGATCGGCCCCCGCCGGCCCAGCGCGAAATGGACCGTGATCAGCAGCGGCAACTCCAGATACGAAAGGAACGGGACGAACCGCGGTACATACACTTGAAACAGGATCGCGATCAGGGGAATAATGATCAGCCAGATCACCCGCAGGCGTTCGGACTTGTCCTTCCGCGAGGGGCCGGTGAGCAGGCGCTCTGTGTACTCGCTCATTGATTCGCAGACGGGGGACGGCTAGGTGGCGCACCACCACCGGGAGGTTTCGCGGGCTTGTCCGTCTTGGGAGCCGGTAGCGGGACGGCGTCCGGATCGGCATCCGTCGGATCAGTTACTAAAATCGGCGCAGTGGGACGTGGTTTTGGCTTCGGTGGTGTTGCAGCGTTCGGTGATGTTGCAGAGGAGGTTACCGGTTGCGCTGTCGCCGGCGCCGTAGATTCCGGCTTTCGTTGCGCTTCCTGCCGGTCGCGGTTCGGTGACGGGGTCGGTTGCGTTGCGTTGGGAGGAGGCGCGGGCGTGGCAGCCCGAACACCCGGGATCTTCGTGAAATCCGGCGCTACAAAGCCTTCCCCGAACGCTTTATGCTGCGCTTCTCCGGATTGTTTATACTGCTCGCGGAGCCGGTCGGCGTCGGTAGCCAGCACCGACGGTTGTCCGGTAGGCTGCGGAATTTGTCCGGTCGCCTCGGTAGGAGCCTGCAGAATCTTGTATCCCGGCGTAGCTGTTTCGCTATCCGGAATTTGAAGATGGACTCCCTGCAGCATGATCAACACTTCTTCCACGCCGCCTTGCATTCCGCTGGGCACCAGGTAAATTTCCTTGAAGGTTTTGCCGTTATGGACGCTAGTGACTTGCCCTACTGGGAAGCCTCTCGGAAAGATGCGATCGTCGCCGGAAGTGTAGAACCATTCGCCCTCGTCCACTTTCTCTTCGTTTTGCGCGTAATCCACCAGGCACTTGGTTTGACCTAGGCCTTTGAGGGTGCCGCGCACTCGATTCTTCTGTGAAATCACGCCCGCGGCGAAGGTCGGATCCGTCACCAGCATCACCAGCGACGCCATGGGATAAGCGTCCACCACTTTGCCGACGATGCCGTCCGGTGTCACTACCGCCATGCCGCTCTCGATTCCGCTGGTGGAACCGCGATCGATGAACACCACTTTCGAATTAGCGCCGGTCCCGTTTCCAATGACGCGAGCGGCGACGGTTTTCGAAGGCGAATGCGCCTGGAACACGCTCAGAGCCTGGGCGCGGTCCGCTGTCGCCAGCTCGGATTTCAGGTAATGATTCTCGATCTTGAGCTGCCCGTTTTCATGCTGCAGCTTGTCGTTCTGGCTGCGGACACCCAGCAGGACGAAATAATCCTCCACGAAGCCCCAAGTGTAGCGCCGCACCAGCTCCAGGCCCTGCTCAACCGGCGTCACCGCCGTGACGGCCCAGACGCGGATGAGAGGGACGTCCCTGTTGCTCTTAACCTGATAAGCAATCAGCAGCAACTGCGCCACAATCACGATCAGCAGGACCGTGAGATTGCGGTATCGGCTGAGGAAAAAATCCATAAACATCTCTCGTGGGGCAGTTGATAACCTGCGCGCCGATTGTCAATCGGCGCTGTCCCAGGCTACTCGATAGCCACTCTACGCAGCAATTTGAAATCCGTCAGCATCTTGCCGGTTCCCAGCACCACGCTAGCCAACGGATCCTCGGCAATGGAGACCGGCAGTCCTGTCTCTTCGCGAATCCGCCTATCCAAATTCTTCAACATTGCACCGCCTCCGGTCAAAACGATGCCCCGGTCGCTGATGTCGGCGCTAAGCTCGGGAGGTGTCCGCTCCAGCGCCACGCGAATGGCGTTCATGATGGTAGCCACGCATTCACCCAATGCTTCGCGGATCTCGCTGTCGTCAATGGTCAGCGTCTTCGGCACGCCTTCAATCAGGTTGCGGCCCTTGATCTCCATGGTCAACGGCTTGTCCAAAGGAAAAGCCGAACCCACCTGAATTTTGATAGCTTCCGCGGTGCGCTCCCCGATCAGCAGATTGTATTTGCGTTTCAGGTATTGCATGATGGCGTTGTCCATCTCATTGCCAGCAACGCGAACGGAACGCGAATAGACAATACCCGATAGCGAAATCACGGCCACGTCTGTCGTTCCGCCACCGATATCCACTACCATGTTTCCGGAGGGTTCGGTCACCGGAAGGCCCGCGCCAATAGCCGCCACCATGGCCTGTTCCACCAGGTGCACTTCACTCGCCTTGGCGCGATACGCAGAATCGATGACAGCCCGTTTTTCCACCTGCGTGATTTCGCTCGGAACGCCGATCACAATGCGAGGATGTACCAGCACCTTGCGGCCGTGCGCCTTCTGAATAAAATAATTCAGCATGCGCTCGGTGACTTTGAAATCCGCGATAACGCCATCTTTCATGGGACGGATGGCCACGATATTGCCGGGTGTGCGGCCCAGCATGTCCTTAGCTTCTTTACCCACCGCTTCCACTTCTCCATTGGTCTTGTTGATGGCCACAATGGAGGGCTCGTTCACAACGATGCCTTTGCCTTTC
>DASYNU010000113.1:0-1856 GCA_036008345.1 Bryobacteraceae bacterium | reverse complement strand
AAGATTAGTGATTGCCAGATAAATCCACGGTGAACGCGCGCGAAAACGTCCGCCGGGCCGAGATCCGCCCTGGCGAATTCGCCAGCCACATTGAACCCTGACCCTTGTCAGGCCGGAAGTGCGTTCTAACCTGCTGCGCTCACTTCGACGCTTCGTATTTGTTACGCGACTCACCGCTGATCACTTGCCGTACACCAGCAGCGTGAATGTGTCCGGAATAATCGCCGGGCGCGGGCGCGGATGTTCCGGCGTGGCGGCTGGGGTCTCGCCGAATTCCGCAGTGACCGTATAAACGGTGTGGGTAGCATAGTCCAGCGCCATCGTGCGCGCGCCGCGCTGGGTCTGGATCATTTCCACCAGTGAAAATTTTGTGGGCGAATCTTCGTGCGCGATGGTAATCGTCCCATCGCCGCAGGACGCGAACGCATAACCGGCAACGGGGTCGAAGCGGTTTGCATCCACGCCCTGGCCGATGGGAACGGTGCCGAGGACCTTGCCGGAGTTGCCATCCACGAAGGTCATGAGCTTGTTGTGGCAGCCCACCACCAGGATTTCGTGTGCAGCGTCAATCGCTAGGCCTGAGGGAGATTCGCACGGCGCCAGCGGCCAGGTATTCTCGATCTGAAGCGTCTTGGCGTCGAATTTAACCAGGGCGCTCTTGTCCTCCAGATTCACGAACATTTTGCCCTTGCCGTCGCTGGCGCCGAACTCCGGCCCGCCGCCAAGGGGAAACGTCCCGACCAGTGTTCCGGAAGCCGCGTCAATCGCCGAGGCGGTATTGGCATCGCCGTTAAAAGTGAAGACTCGTTTGGAGTAAGGATCGTAGATGACCGCATCGGTATCCTTGTCTGTCTTGGTGTTGCCGGTGATTTTGAGTGAGGTGAGATCGAAGATCGTAGAATCGGACGTGCGGCCGTTCGTAGTGAAACCTTTGTTGAATTCATCGGCGAGCGCGATGCCGTGGACTCCCTGCGTATCCGGAATGTCTCCGACGATTTTGCCTTGCTCGGCATCCACCACGATGACGTGGCTGCCGCGAGAAATGAACAAGCGATGCGTCGCCGCATCCACTTCCAAATAGTCCCAGCCGCCCGCCCCGCCCAGTTTCACTTTCTTGATCAGATGATAGCCGGAGGCGCCGCCCGATTGGGCAGAGGCGCGGAGATAGGCAGTCGTCAGCAGGGAACATAGGAACAACGCGAAAAAAGCGCCAGCGGTTTTCCTCGACATGAATTCCTCCAAAGTTTAACGGGAGCAGCCCAGTCCCTGGCGAGAACTGTGTCACACCCAAGCTAAACACAGGATAAACAGGCACCGGACGGTTGGAGCGAGCCAGGCGGTTCCCCGTGGGGTGTGAAAAATCGCCCCAAGAGCGTAGTCTTCCACTTCGGGATCGGTGAAACGAGAAGGCATTCGGGACTTAGAACCACAACAGAGTCGAGAGCGCACGCGATATACACGGAGCGCGTGCGTTCTCGGTTTCCCCGCGCCGCATGCAGTTCGTCTTCCTCGTGTCTGGCACGATTAATCAGGCATGTGGGATTGGATTGGTAAACAAAGTCGCGTTAGTGAGGACTCATCTGCAGATCGGCTGCTAACCTAAGTTCGATGAGCGCATTGGCCTGATATCGCCATTCGAGAATCCATATCCGATTTGGCGACTATGCAGCGAAGTCGAACTGGATCATCGAACGCTCCGCGCGGCAGTTGTGCCAGTGCGCCAGACTTTGAGCCGTCACTTGCGTACGGGTCGTGCTACGGGAAGGATCTTAAGGTGCGGGCGGGGGGATATTAGCGGAGGATTGGTCCAGACTCTCGAGTTGAGCCAGTTCTTCACGCAGGCGCGCCGCCTGCTC
>DASYNU010000112.1:0-4300 GCA_036008345.1 Bryobacteraceae bacterium | reverse complement strand
TTGCGTCTCAACGGCGAGGCGATGGACGAGAAACCCGTGCTGATAGCGGATCTCGAAATCGAGGGCCTCGATCGCCGCGATTGGCATATTTGGCCCTTCGCCAAAGGCGGCGCGATCGGGCTTTGTCCCTTGCCGAATACGCCGTTGTTTCAATTCACGGCAAGAGCAGAGACCGCGGCGCATGGCATAGAGGATTTGGTGCGTAGAGTAACTGGCCATCCGGTTGAGCGCGTCGCGTGGAAATCGATTTATCGTCCGTCAGCGCGCATGGTTGATCGTTATCGCGTCGGGCGAGTGCTCTTAGCTGGGGACGCGGGGCATGTGCATCCGCCCTCCGGAGGCCAGGGGCTCAACACGGGCGTGCAGGATGCTTACAACTTGGGCTGGAAGCTGGCTCACGTCGCGCGCGGCGGACCCGACTCGCTCCTCGATACGTACGAATCCGAGCGTCTCCCGATCGCAGCCGCGGTTCTCGGCTTAAGCAAACACCTGCTCAAAACGCGTTCGCTCAAGCGCGGCGACCGAACCAACCAACTTGCTTTGAATTACCGGTCCAGCCCACTATCCAGGGGTGTCACGCTCGGAAAACTACATCCCGGCGATCGCATGCCGGATGCCCGGCTCGAAGATGGCAGCCGTCTGTTCGATCATTTGCGCGGCGGCCACGCGACAGAGCTGGTAACACCCGAGGGAGTCCGGATTCTGGTTCGACCGGACGGCTATATAGCTCACATCGGATCGACGCAGTTAGCCGAGTACGCAGGCGAGCCGATTCGTCATATCGGTTTTGGGGCGCAAAGGCTGCGTCGCAACTAGAAATTATTGAAACCCGGTTCGGAAAGAATGTGGCATGTTTAGAAAACGTTACCGAACCGCGACCGTAAGGGAGTCGGTGCTTTTCGCCGATTTTTTCACGGGCTCTAAGGGAGTAGTTGCCTTCGCCGATTTTTTCAACGGGCTCTAAGGGAGTCGGTGCTTTTCGCCGATTTTTTCAACGGGCTCTAAGGGAATCGGTGCTTTCGCCGATTTTTTCAACGGGCTCTAAGGGAGTAGGTACTTTCGCCGATTTCTCCCTTAGGCGCCTCAATCTGTTAGGTTTTGTGCCACGATAATAGAAAGGGCGCCGATAAGCTAATGATGACCCAAAAGATCCTTTCGTGGTTTGCCCTACCACTCCCTCACGCCGAACCGGCCGGTCCCCGGTCCCTCGCCGAGCGGTTCGCTATCCCTCATAGTTTTCCACCCAATTTGAGCGTTCCAGAGGCTCTGATCCGCGTTGCTGCGGCACTGGCCCGAATCCTCCTGGGATCATTAATGTTTGCCGTTTGGGGGGTCTTTAGCGCTCGGACCTGGAGTTCCATTCCAAGCCACTTTTGGCGAACAGCCGCAATCCTGCCTCTCGCAATGCTGTTTTTGATACCCTTCACCGCCTTGATGGCCGGGATTTCCGCGATGGTGCGGGCCATCTCACCAAAGCATCGTTAAGCCTCTATTCCGCCTCCCGAAAAAGTTCTAACCGTAATACACATGTAACATTCATCGGGTAGTCTGGTCACTTCGTTTTCCAAAGGGAGCGTGGATGGAACTATTTGGGGAGACCCTCTCAATCGGCAGCGCTATCTTTCTCTTGCTGGCCCTTGGTCTGGCGTTGAGCTTTGAGTTTGTCAACGGATTCCATGACACAGCCAACGCAGTGGCCACGGTCATCTACACCCATACTCTCAAACCCATGGTTGCGGTGGTTTGGTCCGGCTGCTGGAATCTCATCGGCGTCTTAACGTCCACCGGCGCCGTGGCCTTTGGAGTGCTCGCACTGCTCCCGGTAGAACTGGTACTCAACGTCGGATCGGGCGCCGGGTTCGCCATGGTGTTCGCCCTTTTGATCGCAGCCATCATCTGGAACCTGGGTACCTGGTACCTGGGCTTGCCGGCTTCCAGCTCTCACGCGCTGATCGGCTCAATTATGGGAGTCGGCCTGGCCAACTCGATGTTGTCGAAAGGGCACGAGTTCGGCGAAGGTGTGAACTGGGTCAAGGCCAAAGAGGTCGGTCTCTCTTTGCTGGTTTCTCCACTGGTCGGCTTCGTTTGCGCGGCATTGCTGCTGCTGATCATGAAATTCCTGATCCGGAACAAGGAACTCTACCACGCCCCGGAAAAGGACAAAGCTCCGCCGCTGTGGATTCGCAGCCTGCTGGTGCTTACCTGCACCGGCGTTAGCTTTGGGCACGGTTCCAACGACGGCCAAAAAGGCATGGGATTGATCATGCTGATCCTCATCGGAATCCTGCCGGCTACCTACGCCGTGGATCAAAGCACCAGCCAGGCGTCCATCCAGGCGCTAGCCGCCGATGCGCAGGCCATCTCCTTCCAAATGGACCGCCACGCTATAGGCGTAGCGATGGCAGGATTGCAGGCCGCCTCTGACGATCTGTCGGCCTACTTGAAAACATCCGGCAAGCTGGAAGAGCGGACCTACGGAGCCATTGGTACCAAGTGCCGCGAGATCTCCGATACGCTGAGCGGCAAGACCAGCCTTTCGGAGCTGACCAGGCCGCAGCGCACGCTTTTGCGCAGCGATTTGTACCTGACGTCGGAAGCACTTGGAAAATTGTTGAAAGCCCACAAACTCGAAGACCCCGAAGAGCAAAAGTCGGCCGCATCGCTCAAATCTCACATGGACAAGCTGACCAAGTTCATTCCGGTCTGGGTGAAGGTAGCGGTTGCGTTAGCGCTGGGCCTTGGCACCATGATCGGTTGGAAACGTATCGTGGTTACGGTAGGCGAAAAGATCGGCAAAACGCATCTGACCTATGCGCAGGGCGCCGCCGCGGAACTGGTTGCCGCGGCCACTATTCTGGCCGCTGACAAGTATGGGCTCCCGGTAAGCACCACTCACGTCCTTTCGTCGGGAGTGGCCGGGACCATGGCGGCGAACCGTTCCGGCTTGCAGATGGAGACGCTTCGGAATCTCCTGCTGGCCTGGGTTTTGACCTTGCCCGTCACCGTGTTGCTGGGTGCGGGGATTTTCGCTTTCGTACTGAATGTCTTGATTCGCTTCGGCGTCAAATAGATCGGCTGATCTAAACTCGGGGCATGGAACTCGGGGCGTAAATGCACCAGGACACGACGCATGCCGAGACCGTAGCAGTTCCCTCCGATACGCTCACGGTCACCGCCATAGCGATCATCGCGTATATCCTCGCAACCGTGCTGCATGAAGTCCTGGGGCATGGCGGCGCCTGCCTGTTGGTGGGAGGCCAACCGCTAGTGATCTCCACGGTTCACATGGAGTGCAGCGCGGATAGCCGAATGGTGATGGCCGGCGGCACTCTGATGAACGTCATCGCCGGAGCCTTGGCGTTTGCCCTCGGCCGCGCCATCAGCCGCACTCGCTCCAGCCTTAAATATTTCCTGTGGATTTCAATGACCGTGAATCTCTTCATCGCCGCCGGCTATTTCGCATTCTCCGGAATTGGCGGCTTCGGGGACTGGGCGTTGTTCATTCAAGGTCTTGGCTCGCAGTGGATCTGGAGAGTCGGCATGACAATCTTCGGCGCAGCGGCCTATATGCTAGTGGCCCAATTCAGTCTGCTGGAACTGCGCCCCCTGATCGGCAGCGACAAAAGGCAGCGCTTCGTGCGCGCTGTGCGGCTCTCGAAGATGCCATACTTCGCCGGAGGGATTCTGGCATGCGTGGCCGGTTCTCTGAACCCACAAGGCTTGATTCTTGTCGTCATGTCTGCCGCTGCGTCGACGTTCGGCGGCACTTCGGGACTTCTCTGGATGATGGATTGGCTCAAAGGCGGCCGCATCCCGTTAGGCTCCCAGCCTGAGCCGGTGCCCATCCGGAGGAGTTGGCCCTGGATCGCGACGGCCATCGCACTCGGCCTCGCGTTCATAGTCGGGCTAGGTCCGGGAGTGCATTTCGCCCGAAGCGCGCGTTAATCCGGCGCCCACATCGAGTGAATATCAGCCTGAATGATGATCCACAGGATGGCAGACATCCGCGAGGACTTTTTTGGCGTTTCGCATTCACTCATACGTCGCTATGGACCCTACCTTTTTTGAAGCGCACATTCACGGATTCTCTATTACCGAACCGCGACCGTCAGAATCCGTGAAGAAATCAAAAGCACCGGTCGCTTACGCTCGCGGCTCAGAAAGAATGTCTGATGTTCAGACAGTGTTACCGAACCGCGACCGTGAGGGAGTTGGCATGGGCCTGCAGCTCACCAAAGGTGATGAAAATCTTGGAGAGGAGCGCTATCCTCGGTAAGTCTGGGGATTGGCCGAGATCGTA
>DASYNU010000111.1:0-10368 GCA_036008345.1 Bryobacteraceae bacterium | reverse complement strand
CGCCACTGTGCGATGCCCATCCACGTGATCGAAGCCGTCCTGCGCGTCGTCTTCCACCGCCAAAATTAAGCTCTTGGACCAGAACCGGCTCTTTGAAACTGCTTCCACGATGCGTCCCAGCGCCAGGTCATCATCCGCCACCATCGCGCGCGGCGTGGGCGACCCAGGTTTCGTCCCGTTGGTGTGATCGTTATTCAATGTGATCACCAGCAAGTTCGGCAATTTGCCCGTTTTCTCAAAACCAGAGAACTCGCGCAGCAACTCCTCGGCGCGGATCTGATCCGGAATGTTTACCGAATCGTCCGGATAACGCGAGTCCATGTAAGGCTGCAAAGCCGGTACGCCGCTGATCGATCCCACCGTGCTCTGCCACTTCGCCTCTTTGTACAGATTCCAATAAGCCGTCCAACTCAACTCCTGACTCTCGGTTATGTCCACGGCCTTCTGTTGCGCCGCATCCCATTTCGCCGGCACGCAGAATTCGCCGTAGATGCGAACATCCAAGGGCTTGGTGGCGGATTGCCAGAACATCCCGAGCGGCGAAACCGTCAGCGCGTCGGCCATGTTCCAGGCATAGCCGCGCGGCGATGCGGCGAAAGCGCGCTCCACATAATCGCTCACAAACGCCTGCATCAGCCACTGATGCCCATCGAAGCTGATCGCGCCGCCCGTATAGAAATTGTCTAAGATCACATATTTTTCGGCCAGCGCGTGATGATTCGGCGAAATGTCACGCCCGTACATCACCAACTTCGGATCGCCATTGGCCTGCGTCAAATCACCCAATACCTGGTCGTAAGTGCGATTCTCCTTCACGATGAAGAACACATGCTCAATCCCGAGCGACGCCAAGTTCGCGATCCCTCCCGAGCTTTCGAACTTTGGACTGTTCGCCGCCGTTACCTCCCGCGTGCCTGCGGCAATTTGCGCAGCCAGCGGAGCCGGAATCTTGAGCAGTGATCCTTCATAAGCCTTCGAGCGGAACATGCCTGGAGTAACGCCCGTCGCAGTATTTCCGGTCCCTTTGATATTGACCACCCGTAGCGCCCCATCTTGATCCAACGCAATCGCCGACGGAAACCAGCCAGCCGGAATAGAGCCTTCCAACTTCCAGTTACTTCCGTGACGCTCCACCACCGCGACCGCATTGTTCCCTCCGCAAGCCACATACATGCGCCGCCCGTCCGCGGAAAACACCACCGCATCCGGTAAACTCCCAACGGTAGTCGCCGGATAAGCAGGAACCTTCAACTCTTCGGAAACCAGCGTCCGCGTGTCGATCAACGAAATCGAATCCGAGTGCGCATTGGCGACAGCCAGCATCGATTCATCCGGGTTCAGCGCGACAACTGAGGGCGCCAAACCAACCGCCACGTCTGAAACCTTCCCGCTCTTGAGATCAATCACGCTTACGGTCCCCGTCGCCGAAGCTCCCGTCGTCGGATTGCTGACAATCGATTCGCCGCTGGATGGCGCCACCGAATCGTGCGCCTCAGCCCGCCGCCCACCCCGATTAGCCACAAATATCCGGCTCGATTGGCGCGCCGCAGCCACGCCGAACGGCGCCACGCCAACCGGGATCAATCGCTCCACGTGCCTTTCCTTCGCGTCAATGACCGCGACAGAATCTTTCAAACTAAGCGCGACATAAGCTTTGGTTCCATCCGCCGAAAATGCAATCCCGCACGGCACCGCGTGCCCCTCCAACTTGATCCGCTCCGTGCCTTCCACGGCGCCAGTTTCGGAAAGTTTCACGATCAGAATATTATCCGGACCATTCGCCGATGTTTCACTGGCCCAAACTTCGCGATCGCCCGGCCGAAACGCGACGCCGACATAAGAAGTAGCGCGCGACTGCACTTCCCCGACCTGCGCTCCCGATACCGCGTCCAGCAACAACACTCCGCGCCAGTTAAGAATCGCCAGCAGATGCTTTCGCGAATCTATCGCCACATCCACCGGACGCCCCTTGATCAACGTCTGCTCGCCCCACGGCCGCAACAATTGATTCGTGGGCAACAAATAAAATCCCCCAGCCTGCTTGCCAATGGACACGCTGCTCTTGAGGATCGGAAACAGCACCGGCTCGGTGGCAACCAGCGCAGCCGCGGCGAAAACCGGCAAGAGAACGGTGGATTTGCTCCGCATGTTGAAGCCAAAATACCACAGTTGCGCCCGGTAACAACTGTAATTCACTTGTAATGCCGTGGCGCGGGGCCATGCCCCGCAAAAGCACCCTCTCGCAGACGATTGACTTAGCACCAACAATTCCTTAAGCTTGCGGTCTGGAGGCTCCATGCACCGCACACTTCTATTCATTGCCTTGGCCATCCCCATCACCGCCGAACTTACCTATCAAAAACCACCCCAGGAAATTCTGGACGTTCTCAACGCGCCCGTCCCTCCGGTGCTCGGCGTGAATACACCGCGCACTTACGCCACGTTATTGCAAAACGAGCGCTATCCCTCCATAGCCGAAGTCTCCGAGCCCATGCTGCGCCTGGCTGGACTCCGCATCAACCCGCGCACCAACGGATTGCACCTTGCGCCGAACAGCATCTCGATCACGCTAGTGCGCCTCTCCGATGCCACAAAGATTCCCGTCTCGCTGCCGCCCCATGCACACGCCAGCAGCCTGCGCTGGACCGCCAATGGAAACCAGTTCGCCTTCGCCAATACCACCACTACCGGCATCGATCTATGGATCGGCGACCCTGCCACCGGCCAAACCAAACGCATCGAAGGAATCAAACTGAACACCGTTCTGGGCGACCCCATCGAGTGGCTTCCCGATAATAAAACGCTGCTGGTGAAAGCCGTACCCGCAACCCGAAGCCAGGCGCCCGCCGAACCCAACGTCCCCATTGGGCCGCACGTCCAGGAAAGCGATGGCCACGCCGGCCCCGTTCCCACCTACGAAGACATGCTGCAGAATCCGCATGACGAAGATCTTTTCGAATACTACGCGTCTGTGCAACTGGCCCGCATCGATACCTCGAACGGCGCCGTCACCCCGATCGGCCATCCCGGATTGCTCGAACAAGTGAACGTATCGCCCGAAGGCAAGGACATCCTCATCACTCGCCTGCACCGGCCATTTTCCTATCTGCATCCCGCGCGCGAATTTCCCAAAGAAGTAGAAGTCTGGAATACATCCGGTTCCCTGGTTTACAAAGTGGCCAGCCTGCCGCTTCCCGCGCGCGTCCCGCTCGGTGGCGTCGAGACCGGTCCCCGCCAGATTCACTGGATGGCGAATCAGCCCGCAACCGTTTTCTGGGTGGAGGCGCTGGACGGCGGCAACCCCAAAGAAAAAGTTCCCCATCGCGACCGAATGTTGGCCATTCGCGCTCCCTTCAAAGGCGAACCACAAGAGATTTTTAAAACTGAGGAGCGTTTCGCCGGCATCCAGTTTGGATCGAACTTCGCCTTGGTGGAAGACCTGCACCGGGTCACCAAGCTGCTCCGGACTTTCGAAATTGATCCTTCCAAACCGAACCCCGAAGGCAAGCTGATCTGGAGCCGTAACCAGCAGGATCGTTACAAAGATCCCGGCCGTCCCGTGGAGCGGCGCCAAGTCGCCCGTACCTTCTTCGGAAGCGGCGGCAGTGATTCGCCGCTGCTCCAATCCGGCGACTCCATCCTTCTCTCCGGTTCCGGAGCTTCACCCCAAGGCGACCGCCCATTTCTTGACCGCTTCAATATCGCCACCGGCCAAACCGAGCGGCTGTTCCACTCTTCCGAAGACAAATACGAAACCGTGGAAGCCGTGCTCGACGATCAAGGCTCGCGCTTCATCACGCGCCGCGAAAGCCCCACCTCGCCGCCCAATTTCTATCTGCACACCGGAACTTCGGAAATCGCGCTCACAGATTTCAAAGACCCCGCGCCCCAGCTCCGCCGCATCCACAAAGAGCTGGTGACTTACAAACGCGCCGATGGTGTGCCCCTTTCCTTTGAACTCTACTTGCCGCCGGATTACAAACCCGGCACGCGCCTGCCGGCCGTCGTGTGGGCCTACCCGCGCGAGTTCAACGATGCCGATACCGCGGGACAAGTCAGCGGCTCCGCGCAGCGATTCACCATGATCGCTGGATATTCCGAGCTGTTCTTCCTATTAGATGGTTACGCCGTACTCGAAAATGTGGCCATGCCCGTCGTCGGAACAATCGACGTTGTGAACAACACCTACGTGGAGCAGATCGTTGCCGATTCCAAGGCAGCCATCGACAAGGCCGCGGAAATGGGTGTGATCGATCCGAACCGCGTGGGAGTGGGTGGCCACAGCTACGGTGCGTTCATGACCGCGAATCTGCTGGCCCACTGTAGCCTGTTCCGCGCCGGCATCGCCGAAAGCGGAGCCTATAACCGCACCCTGACGCCCTTTGGATTCCAAAGTGAGCGCCGTTCTTTCTGGGAGGCACAGGAGACTTATCTGCGGATGTCGCCCTTCATGTTCGCCGACAAAATCAAGGCTCCCATTCTGCTGGTCCACGGCGAGGCCGACGACAACTCCGGAACTTTCCCCGTCCAGACTGAGCGCATGTATGCGGCAATTCGCGGCAACGGCGGCACGGTGCGGCTGGTCTTCCTGCCAAACGAAGCGCACGGTTATCGCGCCAAAGAAACCATAGAGCACTTACTCTGGGAAAAATTCACCTGGTTCGACAAATACGTCAAGCACGCCGGAACAGCATCAGGTTTGGAGAGCGTTACTGAACCGCGGCCGTGAGAGGCCGTGAAAAAATCAAAAGCACCGGTCGCTTACGCTCGCTGCTCGGAAAGAATGTCTCATGTTCAGAGAGCGTTACCGAACCGCGACCGTGAGAATCCGTGAAAAAATCAAAAGCACCGGTCGCTTACGCTCGCGGCTCGGAAAGAATGTCTCATGTTCAGAGAGTGTTACCGAACCGCGACCGTGAGGGAGTCGGTGCCTTCGCCGATTCTTTCACAGCTTCTGGAGGGAGATCTCATAGGCCTGCTGGCCCACCAAAGGCCATCAAGACGACGCCGGTGCCGCCGTTCGATCGTGAATTTCCGAGGAATCCAGAATCCAGCAGCAAGATCTGGATTCTCAATTCCTCCACGGGGTACCGCGTCTTCAAGGGAGTCGCCTTTACTGCGTCACACTCACCTGCGCCGGATTACTAGTCTCCCCGGCAACCGTCAACACCAACTGATAATTCCCCGTCTTCAAACCGGCCGGCACCACGATATTCATCTGCCCCAATCCCACGAACCCTGGCGCCAATCCAACAAAGCTCACCTGCGCGGATGACCCTCCAATAGTCGCCGTCGCCACCGATGTTGCAGCCGGCGGGGGACTCTTTGGCGACGCATCTCCATCCGCCACCGCCGGGCTCACCGGACCTGTACCCGTAAAGTAAGCCGTAATCCCGCTCCCCACCTTTGCAGGATTGCTCGGCGTATTGGCGGAAGAATCGGCATTCTGCACCGCGGCTTGGCCAGTAGAGGAAACAAACAGCCCCGGAGCGGCCGTCTGCACTGGCACACTCAGCGCCGCGCTGGAACGGCCATTCACGGTCACTATGATGCTAGCTGTAGTTCCGGTTGTCTCCCAGGGAACCTGGAAGTTCACCTGATAGGGCGTCACATAAAGAATCGGCGCGGCCTTCCCGTTGACAGTCACCGACACGCCACCCAGCGTGGTGGCCGCCGGCAGCCCCGCACCCGCGTTCTGATCCGCGAAACTTGTTCCGAAAATGCTGGCCAGCTCGCCCGCTGAGATCTCCGGCCTGAACCTGGCGGCATTCACAACGCCACTAGCAAAGATCGCCGGCGGCGCCGGCTTCAACATCCGAACCACGTTGTTAAAAGTATCCGCGATGTACAAGTTTCCCGAGCCGTCCAGCGTCACGTCGTGAGGAAAGTATAGAGTGGCTTTCGTAGCCAATCCGCCATCGCCGAAATAAGCATTGATGCCGTCCCCGGCTACGGTGCTGATAATGCCATCCGGGGTCACCTTGCGGATTTTGCTGTTGAAAGTATCGGCGATATAAACATTGCCGGCCGCATCCACGGCCACGCCCGTTGGATCGCCCAGCGACGCATCCACTGCCGGCCCTCCGTCGGGTGAATCTCCCAGCAAGCCGTTACCCGCTATAGCCGCGATAGAAACGCCCGGTACAAACTTCACGATGCGGCGATTTCCCGTATCCGCAATGTACATCGTGCCTGTGGAATCCAGTGCAATACCGTCCGGTTGATTCAACTGCAACTCCGTGGCCGCCCCGCCCGCAACAGTAAAGATGTTGGCGCTCGAAACCTTCCGGATCACGTTATTGCCCGCATCGCAAATGAATACGTTGCCGAATTTATCCACCGCCACGGCCGTCGGATTGCTCAATTCAGCATCCACCGCCAGGCCGCCGTCCCCAACGAAGCCGGCCGTGTGGTTCCCGGCAAAAGTAGATATGGTCCCGCCTGACGAAACCATCCGAATCACGTTGTTCGTGGCATCCGCAATATACAGGTTGCCCGAGGCATCCAGGGCCATTCCAACTGGGCCATCCAATTCGGCCTTAGTAGCCGCCGCAGTGTCGCCCGTGTAACCCAGGGTGCCATCGCCGGCGAAGGTGTTAATGGTCCCGCTCGAAATCACTCGGATCCGCTGATTCGCGCCATCCGCAATATAAATCTTGCCTGACGAATCCACAATTACCCGGACCGGACCATCCAACTCTGCGCTGGTAGCCGATCCTCCGTCGCCAGTGAATCCTGAGGTTCCGGTGCCTGCAACGGTTGAAATGGTATATTGCTGAGCCCCTGCCCCCGTCCCGCACAAAATCGCGAGCGAAAGCCTGCCAAGAAAATGCCTGACTGCCATGTGTCGATGTAACCCGCTTCGAAAAGGATAAGTTGCTTTCCCTATGATGCCACGGATCAGCCGAAAACAGCAGTGTGCGCCTTCGGCCCAGGTGTGCCAGATGGACCTAGGTCAGGGCGCAACTGAGCAGAGAACGCGACGGAGTGAATCCAGAATTCAGGAGCCGGAATGTGGTGTGGCGCGTAGCGCCTTCCTTCTTCTGAATTCTGGCTCCTGGATTCTAAATTCCTCAGCCAATATCTACGACGCGCCCGCCTTCTCCCGCCCAAAACAATACCGCCCCAGCGTCCCCAGCACTCCGCCGATCTTGAAGTTGATCAGATGCCGAGCCCAGAATAATTCTCTCTTATCGCAAACTGTGGACTCACTAAATTTCGATATTTCACCCGCCAGCACTCCTTCGCCTTCGCCCGCCGCCAGCCGCGCCCGCAGTTCCCGGGCATCCCGAATACGTTGCGCCACCGTTTGACCCCGTCGCGTCGAAATCCGCCCATACTTCAATTTGGCGCGATTCAGGCTCTCCGCCGCATCGTAGGTCGCATCCACCAGTTCAGCCCGTGTCATCCACTTCGTTTCGTAGCTGAGCATTCGCTCCCAGCTCGGTTCCACCAGCAGCTTCCGGTGATCTTCCAACGAACGGGCGAACACTCGATAGCCGAATTGTTCCGGCGCCTCGAAGATGCGGCTGCCCGGATCCAGGAACGGCCCCATCGGTGAAATAAAGCACGATAGCCGCCGGTCGCTTATCTCAAACAGCCGTTCACAATAAGCCGCCGTGTCCTGAACTGACTGGTAGGTCTGCTCCGGCATTCCGATCATAAAGAACACATCGATGCGCGTACAGCGCAATCGCAAGGCTTCCAGAATCGCCTCTTCGAACTGGTCGTTGTTGTAGGGCGCTTCTCCCTCCTGCGCCCCGCGGACCTTCGGATCGTGGCTTTCCGGACTAAGCTCGATGCTCCAATTGCGCACCGATGCATCGATGCGCTGCAAAAAATCAATGCTTGGTAAATCAAAAAACTCGAACACCACTTGATTCTCGACATCCACCTCTTTTAGCCGCTCTAACACCGCTTCGGCATGCTCAGCGCCCGCCTGCAGCAAATCGCCCACCAGAAAAATCGGAGCGCGGATGAGCCGCGAGAGCGCCACGATATTCGCCACCAGGCTCTCCGGGCTGCGGAAAGCCGGCACAATTCTTTTGGTAAGATGCCCGCACGTGGTGCTCGAGCTGCCGCAGGTCGCGCAATTGTGCGCGCAGCCTTTCACTGTGAAAACCGCCGTAATCGGATTCTTCAGCCATCCCACAAACGGCACCACGCTCCCCAGGTCCCCATAGCGCAGCACCATTTCCACCATCAGGTCCGCACGCAAATCCACATAGTCCAGTGTCGCCGGTAGAAATGTCATCGGATTCACTCTGGTTAATCCGCTTTGCTTCCAGGTCAGGTTGGGAATCCTATCCAGTGGCTCGTGATTCTTCAACGCCAGCAGCAGCTGATACAGCGGAATTTCAGTGCTGTCGCCGCGCAGTACAAAATCTACCTGCTGGTAGTCGATCAGCTCCTGGTGGAAGTAGGTGGAGGAAAGCCCACCCATAATCACAGGCACATCCGGATGAATTTCCTTCACCAGCCGCGCCACCTCCAGCGCGCCGTGCGCGTGCGGCAGCCAATGCAGGTCAATCCCCACAGCGCTCGGATGCACCGACGCCAGGAAATCGCGCACCGGGAACTTCCGATCCTTCATCATCCGCACCGCCAGGTTCACAATCCGGACTCGCATCCCCTGCGCCTGCAAATAACTCAGAATCGTGAGAAACCCCAGCGGATACATCTCGAATACCGTCGAAGAAGGGATTACATCGCTGATCGGCCCATAGAAAATGGACTTCTCGCGGAAATCGAAAACACTAGGGGCGTGCAGCAGCAAAAGGTCGAGAGGTGTGTCTCGCGCCATGAGTAAAGGCTATTCCCGGGCTCGTGCGAGGATCTCCTCAATAATAGCCGTCTTGGCATCGGCGTAGTTCTGGACATCCTCCCACTCCCGCTGAGCCAAGCTCATCTTACGCAGCCAGTCCCGGAACATCACAATACGATCGATCTCCGCGCACCCCGAGGACAGCACCTGCAGATTAATTTCCGTGTCGGGCCCTTTGAGCATCCGATGTTTCAAACCACTCCGGCTCATGGTTGTAGAGCAGGATGCCATCCCAATATCACTTGGTTTTCCCACCTGGTGGGGCAGGGCCATGCCCTGCCAGGCGTCTTTTGATCCCGCTTGTGCCACCTGCAGAGGGACAGGGCTTATAGCGAACCCGAAATGGGCTCCCCCAGGACCCCGGCAGGGCATGGCCCTGCCCCACAAGCCCTCCAAGTTTCGATTCTGGGAAAACTAAGTGGCATTGGGATGCCATTCTGCGGCGGGTTGTTAACCCGCCTTTAGAGTAACGAAGAAATAAACCCGCACACCCGGCCAGCCGTATCCATGTTGTGCGAAACCCGAACCCACGCCACCCGCGACCGCTCGCCATTCGAGCAAAAGAATCCCACTCCCCCGGATTTTGTCCGGCTGTCGGACCAGGAATCAATCAGGTGCCCCTCAATGAACAACGTGTACGAATCGCCGTGCACCTCAAGGTGGATGTGATACAAAGTGTCTTTTTGGAACGTGCCAGGACAATGCACGCGCACCCGCGCCGATTCCTTCCCTCCCACCACCGCGTATCTTTCTACCACCAGCGGAGGCATGGGGCCCTTGCCGTCCACGATCAGCTTGGCCACTTGATAGGTGCGGGTTCCGTTGGCCCGAAAAACCAAACCCAGCCCCTTGCTCACCACTTGCGCAACCGAGTCCACGTCGTAGTCGGTCAAATGCAGCGAAGGAGTGAGCAACCCTAGCTTTCCCGGTATCGCCAACCCGCCATTATCGTACGACCAAGTAGTTACGTTTTCAATGCTTTCCCAGGAGTCTAGCCCACTCTGGAAGTCGTCGAAGATATCCAATTGCGCCCGCTTGGCGACGTCTTTCTTGAAGGTGTCCCAAGCATCCGGTTTGTGCCGTGAAGGCTTTAGCACCACCGCACCCGCTATGGCCGTCAAAGCTAGCAGGATACCCAGAGCGAGCATCTGCCTTCGAAGATTGAAGCGATTCGGCAGTAAGTAGGTCCAAGATCTCATTGGCGCCCTGAAAGCCGCCCATAGGCTGGCTCACTTTAAAGTATGGGCCCGACTGCCAGGAAAGGAAATGCAGCGTTTCGCGCGGTATACGAGGAATTGAACCCCAGTACTCTTAGAACCCCACTGACTAGGCCCGAGGAGAATCCGCGAAGAAATCAAAAGCACCGGTCGCTTACGCTCGCGGCTCAGAAAGAAATTCTCATGTTCAGAGAGTGTTACCGAACCGCGACCGTGAGGGAGTTGGCATGGGCCTGCAGCTCACCAAAGGTGATGAAAATCTTGGAGAGGAGCGCTATCCTCGGTAAGTCTGGGGATTGGCCGAGATCGTACCGACTCTGGAGGGGT
>DASYNU010000110.1:0-18593 GCA_036008345.1 Bryobacteraceae bacterium | reverse complement strand
CAACCAGTTTGCCCTTGCCGGTGGGATCCCAGGCCAAACCGAATCGCGGGCCGAAGTTCTTTCGGTCGGGGCTGTAGGTGGAACGGCTAATACCCGGATCGCCCGGGAACACTAATCCTACCGGCGCCGTCGGGAAGACGGTGGATTGCTCGCCCGGACGGAATGTGCTCACCCGATTGCGGAGCTCCTCGAGTGGATTGCCGTAGTCATACCGAAGCCCGAAATTGATGGTGAGATTGCGTGTGACCTTGAAGTCGTCTTGCGCGTACGCACTGAAGAACTTATCGCGGTAGCCCTGCCGGTTGGAATTCGACTGGTCATAGAAACCCGACACGTTACCGTTGGCGAAATCGTTGACAATAGGATCATTCTGCAGGCCGGGAAGAACCTTTACCAGGCCCTGCTGAGTGGCGGTCCCGGTGAAGTCGAGGTATCCGTTGTTGATGAAGTCGAAGATCTGGTTTTGCTCGTAAGCCCGGTATTCGCCGCCGAACTTCATGGTGTGGCGGCCTTTGATCCAAGTTACGCTGTCACCATACTGCCAGGTGTTATCACGACGGGCTTGCGGACCTTGATAAGTGTTACCGACGTTGATGTTGCCGATCAAGAAGAACGGCGGGCCAACGGCGCCGGGATCGTCGGGAATAATTCCAGTGAATCCCAGGCTGGCAGGCGAGGTGTGATTCTGCGGCTCCACACCGGGCTCATCGCGGCGATGGAACGCTGCTATGGCTTCATTGATCACATTCGGACTAAAGGTGTGCGTATCATGCAGTGCGACGTTGTGGTAGGTGATGAAATCCAGTTCTCCGAAACCTGGAATCGGGGAGCCGGAGAACGCAAGTGGCTGAAGCTCGTTGTTCCGCTCGGTGAAATACGAAGCCGAGAACGTGTTCCTATCGGAGAAATGATGATCCAGTTTCAGAATGCCTTGATCGCGCTGCAAGTTATCCTTGGGAGCGCTGGCATATTCGTTGGTGCCGAGATTGGCTACCGGGGTTATGTTCACTACAGCTTTGGCGGCGGGAACGCCGTTGGCCAGGATCGCGGCCCGCTCAGCGTCGGTGAAGACTTGGCCCGTGCTCGTTTCGCCGTAGACGCGCCGGAAGCCAAGATAAGAAATGAAGAAGAACGTTTTGTTCTTCCAGATCGGCCCGCCCAAGTTGGCATCGAAATCGTTGAGATTGAATGGCGGTCTGGCAACTCCCGACTCGTTCGAGATGAAGTTGTTCGCGTTCAGAACCGAATTGCGGAACACTTCCGTCGCCTGACCATGGAACTGGTTAGTACCGGACTTGATGGTGGATTCGATGATCGCGCCGGAGTCTCGTCCGTATTCGGCTTTCATCGCACCGGTGATCACGCGGAACTCACCCAGTGCATTGGGTGACATGACGTCCACGGCGTCCGGTACATTGATGGCCAAGTCGTTCGAATCGGCGCCGTCCAGCATGAAGTTATTCGCTTGCGTGCGCTGTCCGTTGACCGAGAAGGGGCCGACCGAGGTACCCGCCGACCCGGCTGTCGTCATCGACACACCCGGCTGCAGCCCAAGCAAATTCAGGGCGTTGCGGCCACCGTTACCGGAAAGAAGAGGAAGTTCGTCGATCTGGGTCATGGTTTGGCCCAACTGCGCGTCCTCGGTATTAACAGGAGCGGCTACCGATTCCACGGTGACGGACGTTGTAACTTCACCAACTTCCAGGCTGGCGTCCATACGCAACGTACTCGCCACTATCAGGCGTTGCGCGGAAAGCGTGGTCTTGCGGAAACCATTTGCCTCAATGGTGATGGTATACATCCCAGTGGGCATTTCCACAAACCGATAGGCGCCCGTCTCATTGGTTGTTGCGGTTGATTTTGCGCCGGTCCCGGTGTCGGATGCGGTTACCTTGGCTCCGTTTATCGCGGCTCCGCTGGCATCCGTGATGGTTCCACTGATTGTACCGGTGGCTCCCTGACCCCATGCCATTGCGGCGATAAACAACGCGGCCGCAAACAGAACAAGACTTCGCTTCCAGTTTGTCATTGTGTTCTCCTCACTAACCTGTGCATCGTTACACCTGGGCGGGGTAACGTATTAGTGAACTTATTATACGGCAATCTTACGCTAACTCAGTAAAAAAAATTGATGTAATCCGAATACGCTTAAAAGCTGCCAATGGAAAATAGTGTAGTAAAAAAACAACAAGTTGTGTCTTGAGGATCACCGTTAGATCTGGCGGTGAGCGATGCGGGTCAGTCTCATAGGCTGCGCGTATCTGTTTCAATCACTTATACCGTAGGCTGGATTGCATCCCACGGGTTTATCCCAGGCTTTCCTAAAATGGAATCCGACGGATTGCTCAGTTTCCATTTCTTATAGATTAGCGTTAATTGTATTTGTTTAGCGATGGACTAGTCTGCACCTCAACTGCGGATCAGCCGCTGAAACAGAGCCAAGTGCAGATCTCGACGGCTATCGACGACAGCCAGGATGCCTACCGAATCTGCCCTAACTGAGTAGATGATCCGATAAGCGGATAAAGTAAGCTGACGGTAGTCGGAAATCCCTTGTTCCCACAGCTCAGGCACCACTTTTCCTCGCCGGGGATTCTGCTTCAACCGCGAAGCTGCAGCTAGAATCGCGCGACCCAGTTTTCGCGCGGCCGACGGCTGATCTTGCCCAACAAATTCGACTATCTCGATCAGGTCTAAAGAAGCCTCTTTCGACCAGCGAACGGGCAGCCGGCTCAATCTCCTAAGGTCTCCCGGAGTTTCTGCTCCATCTGCGCTTCGGATAGCCAACGTCCCTTCTGAAAATCCTCTTCGGATCTAGCAATCAACTTGAGCATGATCAGAGCATCCTGAATCCTCTCATAGCTGTGCACATCCATGAGCACGGCCCTCGGTGAACCATTCTGCGTAATGATGACCGGACTCCGTCTCTTATTGACTTCTGCGATAAGCTCGGTCGAATGGGTCTTCATATAGGTAATCGGCTTGACATCAGAAGCACGCATAGTACCTATTGTAGCCCTAAATTTGGGCCTACCCATCGCTTTATCGCTGGTTGGCCTTCAGAATCTTCTTCCGCAGCCGGATGGATTGCGGCGTCACTTCCACGAATTCATCGTCGCGAATGAACTCGATGGCCTGCTCCAGATTTAGAATGCGCGGCGGCACCAGGCGGATAGCCTCGTCAGCGGTGGACGCGCGCATGTTGGTGAGCTTCTTTTCCTTGACGATATTCACGTTGAGATCCGCATCGCGCGCGTTTTCGCCGACCACCATGCCCTCATATACCTCTAGACCCGGCGCCACGAAAATCTCGCCACGCTCTTGCAAGTTCCAAATGGCGTAACCGGTGGTTTTGCCGGACCGGTCCGCTACCAGCGACCCTGTAGGCCGCGTCGCGATCTCGCCCTGCCACTCGATGTAACCATGAAACAGCGAATTCATGATGGCCGTGCCTTTGGTGTCGGTAAGCATTTCGCTGCGCAGCCCGATGAGCCCGCGCGATGGGATGTGAAACTCGAGGCGCACGCGGCCCGACCCGTGATTCACCATCTTGGCCATCTTGCCTTTACGGCTTCCCAGCTTTTCAATCACCACACCGATGAAGGCTTCCGGACAATCGATCACCAACAGCTCCAGTGGCTCGTGCAACTTGTGGTTGATGGTTTTCGTCAGAATCTCCGGCTTCCCAACCATCAATTCAAATCCTTCGCGCCGCATCATTTCGATCAGGATGGCAAGCTGCAGTT
This sequence comes from Bryobacteraceae bacterium, assembly GCA_036008345.1. Taxonomy (GTDB): domain Bacteria; phylum Acidobacteriota; class Terriglobia; order Bryobacterales; family Bryobacteraceae; genus Palsa-89. The sequence continues at coordinate 14,847 of DASYNU010000110.1, read as the reverse complement.
CACCGCGGCCCATCACCTTGTACGCGTCGGGCCCTCCCGCCTCTTCCACGCGGATGGACACATTAGTAAGCAGTTCTTTATCCAGGCGATCGCGCAGGTTACGCGATGTTACATAATTACCCTCGCGGCCAGAAAACGGAGATGTATTGATGGTGAACACCATAGAGATGGTCGGCTCATCAATCTGAATGTGTGGCAGCGGCTTGGGATTTTCGACGCTGGTGATGGTCTCGCCGATCGTGATGCCTTCCACACCCGCGATCGCCAGGATATCGCCCGGCTGGCCCAGGGTCTCATCCACGCGCTTCAACCCTTCGAAGGAATACAGTTTGGTGATGCGAGTGTTGTGATAGGAACCGTCCAGCTTCGCGATGGAAACTTCGTCGCCGTACTTAAGCACGCCGGAGAACACGCGGCCAATCGCCAAGCGGCCCAGATATTCGCTGTAATCCAGATTGGCGACCAGAAGCTGCAGCACAGCTTCGGGATTTCCCTTTGGGGCCGGGATGTTTTTCAAGATGGCATCGAATAGCGGCCGCAGATCGCTGGATTCAGCTTCCGGAGTCAGTTTTGCGATGCCGGCCTTAGCGTTGGTATAGATCACCGGAAAATCAAGCTGGTCCTCGGTGGCATCCAGATCGATGAACAGATCGTAGATTTCGTTGAGTACTTCCGGAATACGTGCGTCCGGCCGGTCAATTTTATTAATCACCAGGATCGGAGGAAGCTTAGCTTCCAGCGCCTTCATCAGAACGTACCGCGTTTGCGGCAGCGGGCCTTCGCTCGCGTCCACCAATAGCATCACGCCGTCCACGATCATCAGCGCGCGCTCCACTTCACCGCCGAAATCGCTGTGGCCCGGTGTATCCACGATGTTGATCTTTACGCCGTGGTAGTGGACGCCGGTGGTCTTGGCCAGAATGGTGATTCCGCGCTCGCGCTCGAGTTCGTTCGAGTCCATCATGCGCTCCACGGTGTGCTCGTTGGCGCGGAACAGGCCGCTCTGCGTCAGCATGGCGTCCACTAGCGTGGTTTTGCCATGATCGACGTGCGCGATGATAGCGATATTGCGAATAGTCTGGTTATGCTTCAGCGCTTCGCTATGATCAATAGGGGGACTCGACACTTCGGGTTGCATTGTAATTTCCAATCTATTAACTTCTATGGTCGCACGCCCAGACGCTCCAACTGAAATCGCCCCGTTGCCGGTGGTGGTGATTGTCGGCCGTCCCAACGTTGGCAAGTCGACGTTATTCAACGCCATAACGCGTACGCGCCGGTCGATTGTGGGCGACGAACCAGGCATCACGCGCGACCGGATCCGCGGCGAGGCGGAGTATCTGGGACGCCCGTTCGCGCTCATTGACACCGGCGGGATTATTCAAAATGACTCCGAGCTGATACCGAGCGAAATCCTGAAGCAAGCTCGCGTGGCGCTGGATCGGGCTTCGCAAATCATTTTCCTGATCGACGGACGAACCGAGATCACGGGCGCCGATCGGGACCTGGCCAAAATGCTGCGCCAGATCGGGAAGCCGGTTACGCTGGCGGTGAATAAGATCGACAGCACTTCGCGCGAAGATCTCATGCATGAATTTCATTCGCTCGGATTCAAGGATCTTTTTCCTGTTTCGGCGGAACACCGCATCGGTTTGGATGACCTGCTGGAGCACGTAACCCGAGGGTTCGAAAGAAGCGTGGAATCGGAAACGCCTACGGTGGAGCGCTTACCCATTAAGGTAGCCATCATCGGGCGTCCGAACGTCGGCAAATCCACGTTGCTGAATGCGCTGGTACATGAAGAGCGCGCTATTGTCTCGCCGGTCGCCGGCACCACGCGAGACGCAGTGGATGAAAGCGTGATGCACAACGGCGTGGAGTTTGTGTTCGTCGATACAGCCGGCATCCGGCGCAAGGGCAAGACCAAAGCCATGGCGGAAAAATTGAGTGTCGTGATGGCGCGCCGCCACATCCGCATGGCCAACGTGGTTCTCTTAGTCTTGGATGCGAGCGAGGGCGTGGTCGGATTAGACGCCACCATCGCCGGTTACGCTCACGAGGAAGGCCGCGCGCTGATCCTGTGCATCAACAAGTGGGACGTGAGCAAAGAGAAGAACAAGCGGACGTTCACCGAGAACATGCGCGACGAACTCAAGTTTCTGGACTACGCCCCCGCGGCATTCATCTCAGCGAAAACTGGCGCGGGCGTAGACCGGCTGTTCGGAATGATTCGGGACGCATTCAACTCGGCTTCCAAGCGCGTGACCACGGCAGAGTTGAATCGTTTCGTCGAGATGCTGGATTTCGATCGCGATATCAAGGTTTACTATATGACGCAGCAGTCAGTGCGTCCGCCATCCTTCGTAGTATTCACCGACAAAGCCAAGGACATGCATTTCTCGACCGAGCGCTTCCTGATGAATCAACTACGCAAGCGTTTCGGCTTCGAAGGCACCCCGATCGAGATCAGGACCAAGCGGCGGTAGGAGGGTGGCTGGTTGCTGGTGACTGGTTGCTGGTGACTGGTTACTCCGGCGACGCCTTCGCCCGTGCCCGCTGCATCGGCGCACCCACCGGATTCGGCTCCCGAACTTCCACCGTCTCCGGTTCCGCTCCGAACTTGGCCAGCACAGCGTACACCACAAATCCCACTACAAAACTGTAGACTACTGCCGGTTGGCTATATTCTTTCACCGCCGCAGGCACCGGTAGAAACGGAATAATGCCTACCAGGAATCCCAGCGCCCAAGCGGAGTAACCGGCCCAGTTGATGCCGCGCCGTGGACCCGCCCATTTCCTTCCGGATAGTAAGTAGTCCGCGGCCATCGCTCCGCAGATTGGACCAAAAGACGCGCCTACAATCTGGAAAAACGGCACCAAGTTCGCCGCGATGCCAGTGATTGCCAAGATAATCGACACCGTCACGCCCGTCATAGTAGACGACATGCGAGGCACGCCGGGAATCATAGTGGAAAAACTGTTGCCCGCGATGAATGCGCAGAAGCAGGCCGGCGCGATGGACGCGAGTGCAAACAAGAAGAACGTGGCGCTCGAAAGCCATCCGCCGATAGAGCCAATTACCGATCCGTAATCCCAATTCGCAAGCGATGCGTCTAGTCCCTTCGCGCCCATTACGGCCAGTAGCGGCAGTCCACCCGCGTAGAGAATCGGCAGCGCGATTCCAACCAAGCCGCCCAATTTGACATCGGAAGGGTTGCGGCTGTTCATCCCGAAATCCGTGCCGGCCGCGCCCGCGGTTGCAAAAAAGCCGATAACGATGGCGATCAACGTTGCAAATGCCAGCGCCGGCTGAGGCTCGGGCACGGTGTATTTCGAAATTCCGTCCGCGGTCTTCAGGAACACAATCAGGATCATCAGGAAGGGAATCAGGTTCAGATAGAGCGACGCCTTCGCGACATATTGGATGCCCTTGACGCCGATGTATCCCATGCTGAAGCCCCACAGCACAGCGACCATTCCAAATGTCAGGGTGCCGGGTTTCGCGTCCATTTTAAGACCGCTCAAGATGAACGTGGTGGATAGATAGGTACTGACAGCGAACCATCCGATTTGCAGCAACCCCATCAACAGACCCGGCATCAGATATCCGCCGACGGTCCCAAACGTGGAGCTGCCCACCACATAAAGGGGATAGCCGGTCTGCATTCCGAGCATCGCTGGAACGTAATAATAGAGGCCGTAGCTCAACAATCCGGCAACCACCAGCGCTGCCAGGCAGACCAGCGGCCCGCCGTGCGAGACGGTTCCTTGTGCGATGGATTGGTAGAAACCAATCCACAGGAACACGCCCGCGTAACTCGGCGCGGTGTTGGCATACCACGGCGCGCGATTCGAAACAGGATTCGGCGTTGCTTTGGCGATGTAGTCGGGGAGAGTGGGCATGGGTGGGAGTATATCGCAACTCGAAGAATTCAGGAATTCAAGAAGTCAGGAAGCCGGGGAAGATGGCAGCTTCGCGTCTTCCTGATTCACTAAATCAGAAGCTGCGCAGCAACCTTCTTCCTCGACTTCATGAATTCTTGGATTCTTGAATTCGACGCTGCCGTTGCCCTACTTTACGACTACTTTATCCACCGCCTGATTGTCGTATTCGTCGTTGACGCGGACCGCGATCACCTGCTCGCCCTGCCCGCGATCGATCACCAGGTGATAATCTTCCTCCGGCGAATCGGAGAGCTTGGTTACCGGTTGGATCAGCAGCCACTCGCCGCCGTTCACCGAATACTCGGCTTTATCGATGTTGCTGCGCGCATCCCGCGCCTTCCAGTGGACATCGATTTTGCTGCCTGCGATGGCCGCGCCCAACTTCAAGATCTGCGGAGGTGTATTGTCGATCAGAAACGGATCGCCCTCGAGCGAACCCTCCAGCGCCTGATCGCGCGGGTTGCTGGGAGAATCTGAAGCCGTTACCCGGATCACGTATTCGCCATCCGGAAATGCCGTGCTGTCCCAGCTTAGATATTTTTCCTTCACAGCGTCTTTCAAAAGTTTCCAGCCGGACTCCTTGACGCCGCGAATTTCTACCCTATAGATCAGTGCGTCGCCGTCCTCATCGAATGCGGACCAGCGTGCGCCCACATAGCCCTTCGCGTAGTTGAGAGTCTGCGACGTTCCGAGTTCCATCGCGGAAGAAGAGGAACTCCGGCGGGGCTGCCCAATAGGCGGAAGCGTAATGCTGGTGCTTGGCGTGATGGAAAGAATCGGGCTCGGGAAGCGATAGTTGGGCGGCGTGATTTCGACATCCTCCACACTGGGAGCCTCGTTTTTCGCGATATACGCAATCTCGACGAACGATACTTCCGACGGCGTACCCGCCAGCTCTACCTTATATTGCAAAAAGCGCGCCGAAGGCGAGCCGACGCGTCCACCTCCGCAAGAATCGCAGATGGCTTCGCCCGAGTCTGCCGTAAGCCTCGCCCATGGGCTCCAGTTGCTCTCGGGCCGGTTGAGATTCCCGCTGCGCGTGGATACCACAATGTTTCCTTTACCGCGATAACTGATCCGGCCCCAATAGGAAAACGAAGAGGCGTCCAGAATTTCGCTTTCGAACGAGCCGGATTTTTCGAAGCCTGGTCCCAGCCGGTAAACGCGCCCGATATTGCCTGTTACCGCGTACAGCTCGCCTTTCGACCCCTTTCCGAATCCAGTCACCTGCGTAGGCGATGCATCCAGCAGCTCCGTGCTGATTACATCGGAATCCAGCCGGTAAATCTTGCCCCGGTTTCCCGTGCCTAACAGCGCCTGCCCGTTGGAATCGAACGCAATAGCGTACACAATGTCCTGCGTGTTCGCCCAACTCTTGTGCGGCGATCCGTCGGGATTGATTCGGTATACTTCCGACCCTCCCGAAATGGCTGGAGCGCCGGTGGCGAAGGTTGGCGGCGGATTCGTCCGTTGGGGATTCACCGTCATGCTGCCACCAGGCGCGGCTGTGATGACAGCGGGCGGCGGTGGCAGCGGCTGAACAGGCACCGGAACCGGCGCAGTTGTTTTGTTGCCCACACCAGCCGCGTAGATGGCACCGTCCTTCGCCACGGCTACCGCGGTGATCTCGCGCTTGGGCGCTTGATACAACACGAATCCCTGCCCCGTGGGTGACACCCTCAGAACCAGGCCGCCTGGCTCAGTGCCGACTATCAGATTGTCATCGGAATCGATGGCGAGCGACCGTGCGTGGGTCTCCTCAGTTTTGAAAAAAACCGAGCCTTGGCCGTCGCGGCCCACGCGATGAATCTCGCCCTGATCTCCTGTAGCGATGAAAAGATCGCCCTTGCGATTGAATGCCAGCGCCCAGATATATTTCTGATGGGGATCGTAGAAGACCTGCGCCTTACCGTCCGGCCCGATTTTATAAACCTTACCGTCGGGATCGGTGGCCGCGTATACGGCGCCGCTCGAATCCACAACGAGGGCGTGTATTTCCAATCCCTCGAGTTCTGCGAAGGCGCGGCTCTTTCCAGCGGCATCAATCATGAACAACTTTGCCGATCCGCTGCCGGACCCTCCGCCCGCCGTATACAGATTCCCCTTGGAATCCGCGGCAATGGCCCACAGATAGGGAGTAGAAGAATCGAAAACTTCCACAAAATCCGGCGCCAGGAAAATGCGGCCGTCGCTACGCAGCGAAAGATGGTGCAGGGTTCCCTTTTCAAAATCAGACCGGTCACCCTGCTCCCAGAAACGGGTTTCGACGGCGAAGCAGGCGCCTAGGGTGGCGAGGGCCACCACGGAGAATTTTAGGATTTTCATTAGCGGGTTTTACTTCGTTTACTTCCCTGTGTTCACTTCACCGTTACTCGCAGCGAGTAACTCCCATCGATCATCAGATCGAACGGAATGCTGCCTTGCTCGACCGCGCTTTCAGCGGAACTCACCAGGTGCCGGCTGGCCGTGCGGCCGGTCTGCATCACGTTCACCACCGAAGCGGGGAGGCTGGGAAGCGTCTTATCTTCATAGAAGACCGTGGGACGCGGTTCCACCAGTGAAATATAGAGCTTGTTGTTGCTGCGTTCCTGATTGATCAGGGATATGGTTTGCGGGATGTCCATGAAGCGGTCGGCCATGCTGGCCACGCTTTGCATCCGGTTCAGCGTCTCGGCGTCACTCAACAAAATTCTGTGCTCGCCTTTGGGAAGATCGGGCGGGATTTTCAACGTGAAATCGCGCTCCAGCCGCTCGCCGCGATAGGGACGCAGGAATACGCGCAACGGGACTTCCGAGCCCGCATCCACTTCACTAGACGGAATCCAGGCGTTCTCGATGATGGCCATGCGCCGCTCGGGCAGAATGTCGATAGTGGCATCCACGCTCTTCAGTTTGGGCATCTGCACCGGATTCAGGAATAAGCGATTGAACTTGTCGCCCCACCACCCGGCCAATTGGATAGGAGCGGGCGCCGGAGCTTCACTCGATGCCAGCATCGTTGCTATGGAGAGGCCCGGTTGGCCGTCGAACTCCACTTTGCCGCTCAAGCGATAAGTGGTCTCTTCCGCAAAATCGTTCAATCCGGAAATGGAATTGAACAAGGTAAGCATCATCAGGTAGGGCGTCCACTTCTGCTGCACGAAGACGCTGAAATGCAAATCCTTCTCTTTGCGAACTACATTGTTGTCGCCAAACGAGCGCACTCTCACATTGACCGGAACCATCGCGGCCGTTGCGCCGAGCTCGCCCATGATGGCGCTATGCCGATCCTGCCGCAAAGCGCCCACGATCTCCGTAGCGTTGCCGAATTTGTTGGGTTGGAACTGCGATGCCAGGGTCATCAGCACATCGGATTTCGCCATCGGCATGTCCACCGGGCCCAGATTGAAGATGGGGTGGCCGCAAGCCAGCATATGCTTGCCATCGTTATAGGTAACAGTGCACATCCCGCTGACGCTCATATCACCGGTCACCAGCACGGCGCTCACGGCGTCACCGGGTTGCAGGGAATGCTGCCAGCCAGGCGCAGGCTTGGCGTCTGTCAGCGTGCTACTGGCCCCGCCGGCCGCCACGGTCATGCCCATTTGTTGGAAGAACGGAGTGAACTCGCGCAAAACGCCTTCGTGGAATCCCGCAAACGTCAGCGGCGTTTCGATGGGGATCATGGTACTACTGGGTGGGAATGCGCCCGACGCACCCGCTGAAACTACCTGCGCCAGCATGCCGGAAGAAACCGGCGCCGATTCACGTACCGCGACTTTATCCGGTGTGCGCGCATCGGACGGACGCGACTCGTCGAAATCATTTACTTCCAGCATCAGTTCAATCGGAGTGATGCCGCAAATGGCGTCCGGCGAAAAAACACTGAACCGCAGGGCCACCGCGCCTACCAGCTTGCCGTCGATGTATACCGGGCTGCCGCTCATTCCGCCCGCTACGTTGGTGCGTATCGCTTTGCCGCCCATCTTGCCCAGAATGATGTCCTGATGCGGCCCCCACTGGTTCTTCAGGATGCCAACGATCTCAACTGGAATGGCTTCCGGTTCCTCGCCCGCGAGTACCGTCCAGGCGTAGCCTTTCATCCCAGGTTTCAGATCGGCTTCTTTAAAAATTTCAACTTTTCCGGATTTGGGGCGGAGGGGCGCGGGCTCTTGTGCAGACACCACATACGAGCACGCAAACGCCACAACGAGTGCGGCAAACTTTTGCATGGAACTCCTTCTGTATAACTAATCGACGCGAAGCACCGCAGTGCTGTTCCCATTATGACCCGGATTTTTGCAGCGTGGGGCAGCGAAACAATCAAAAGGCACCGGTCGCTAACGCTCGCGGTTCAGTAACCGAGCCGAGCCGCGACCGTAAGGGAGTCGGTGCCTTTGCTGATTAATTCACGGGTTCTCAGGTTTGCGGATCCGTACCGTCCGGATTGTATCCGCCGCCCGCGTCTTGATCCAACTCGGCGGGCTTCAGCGGCCCCTCGCCGGGCGGTGTCGCAGACTCACTCGGCTTGTGCAGTTTCTCTTTCATCTCATCAATCATCGGCTGTACGATTTTCTTTTGTCCCACAGGTGCATCCTTTCTACCTGGATTCTAGGGACCAGCCGCTGCCGCGCGCCCGGGCAATCCTCGCAAATGGATGAAAACGGAGCAGCTAGAGGAAACGGAATGGCGTAACCGGGGAACTAGCTGGTGGCGGCCTCATTGGCCCGGTCGCGTTCCGGCAAACCCGCCCACTTCAGGATCATCCCGCACACTGCATCCGTGAACGCCTGTATGTCGGTGGGCTTCTGCACGTACTGGCATGCTCCCAGGGCAAGAGCCTCCTCGATTTCCCGCTCATTCCAGGAGGAGCTAAACACCACCACCGGAATATGCCGGCTCGAATACCGCTTCAGCAAGGCATTGCCGGAGATCTTGGGAATATTCAGATCCAGGACAATGAGGGAAGGTTTGAGATTGGGGTCCGCCAGCATCTGCAGCGCCTGTTCTCCGTCTCGGGCGACATGCAGCCTCACTGGCAGTTGGCAATCAGCCAAAATCTGTCCGATGAGGAGTGTATCGCCCGCGTTGTCTTCGATCAGGAGAACTTCCACTGGCTTCACGGTTCCATCCCTGCTCGGGAGTAAGACTCCGCGCCCGTCATTGGGTTACAGGAATTTGCCTGGTAAAACTCCCTAGTCCGGCGGAGAAATTGGTCCTAACTTAGGCACTAACGTTGACGACCCACTGTGAAGCATCCTCTGATTGCGCCCCTCCTCGCGCTGGCCGCGGGCATTTTAATCTCCCGTTGGGTCCGATTCGGAACCGGTGAGCTGTGCAGCGCGCTCTTTATGCTGGTTGCGCTAAGCTTGTTAGCCCTAAAGCACGCCCGACGCGTCGCCACAACCGGCTGTTGGACGGCCTTGCTGTTGTGCGGTGCGTTGATCGGGGAACTCCGCCGGCCTGGCCAAAATCCGGAAATCGACGCAGATTCGCACGAGACTGTGCTGTTGAGCGGTTGTGTAGTTGAGCCTCCGGCTTTCTATGCAGGGCGCGATCAGTTCACGCTGGAACTGGCTCCGAACGCCCGGGCTCGAGTGACCCTGACGGTTCCCGACGGCCAGGCGCCTCCGGATCTTCGCTACGGCCAGAAGGTAGAATTTGAAGCCCGCGTGCGCGCCGTGCGCAATTTCCACAATCCAGGCGCATTCGATTACGAAGCCTATGCCGCGCGCAGCCACGTCTATTGGACCGCCTCGGTGGCCAAAGATCGCGCCATCACGGTGCAGCCGGGCCGTTGCGGATCCCAATTCTTCGCGGGAGTTTTTGCCGTTCGCACGGTTGCGCTGAATCGGATTGAACGCTTGTATCAAGGCAATCCTTATGCGACGGGCATCATGGAAGCCACGCTTATCGGCGAATCGAGCAAGCTGGAAAAAATCTGGACCGATCATTTCCGGCGCACCGGCACTTATCACATGCTGGTGATCGACGGGCTGCATATTACCGTCCTGGCTGCGTTTCTGCTGTTTCTGCTGCGGATCTGTTTCGTTCCCGAACTCGGCGCACTGGCGTTGGCCGCGGGCGGCGCGTGGCTCTACGCGCTAATTTCCGGATTCAACGCGCCGGCGGTCCGCGCGGCTGGCGGATTCACGTTGTACCTGGCATGCCGATTCTTCTATCGGCGCCGCAGGCTGCTGAACCTGCTGGCCGCTGTGGCTATTGTTTATCTGGTGCTCGACCCGGGCCAGTTATTCGAAGCCGGCTTTCAGTTATCGTTTCTCTCGGTGGCAGCCATCGCGGCTCTAGCAGTCCCGCTGCTCGAAGCCAGCTCCTTGCCGTTCTCCAGGGCACTCGGCGGGATCACCGAAGCCAGCCGCGACCCTAAGCTGCCGCCGGAAGCCGCCCAGTTTCGCATCGAGCTGCGGTTGCTCGCGGAAACACTGACCTGCTACCTCAAGATCCCGGCCGCTTGGCTGGTGCGGGCGCTGGCTTTCCTGTCGCGGCTAATGCTGTATGCGTACGAAATGGCGGTGATCTCCACCACGATTCAAATCGGACTGGCCTTGCCAATGGCGCTCTACTTCCATCGCATCTCGCTTTCCGGATTCTCGGCGAACGTGTTGGTTGTCCCGCTGCTCGCGCTGGTGGTTCCCATCGGCTTCATCGCGATCTTTACCGGCTGGCATTTCATGGCCATGTTGGCCGAGTGGCTGCTAGTTGCCGGGCAGAAAGTAGCCGACTGGCATTTGCGTTTTGAACCGGCCTGGCGGGTGGCTGATCCTCCAGCGTGGCTGGGCCTCGGATTTTCAGCCGCGCTAGTGGTTTTTGCCCTGTCGTTTAAACGCTCCAAAGCCACGCGCTGGGCGTCCGGCGCTGCTGTACTGGCATTATTCACTCTCCTGTTCTGGCATCCATTTCCCCCGCACCTGTGGACCGGCCAACTGGAGCTCACAGCCATCGACGTCGGCCAGGGCGACAGTCTTCTGGTCGCGTTTCCGGATGGCAAGCTGATGTTGGTAGATGGTGGAGGCGTTCTGACTTTCGGGCATCAGGCCAAATCCAAGCTGGATATTGGGGAGGATGTCGTTTCGCCCTATCTCTGGCAGCGCTCCATCCGCAAGGTGGACGTGGTAGTCCTGACCCACGCGCACGACGATCATGCCGGCGGGCTGCCGGCTCTCATCGAGAATTTTCATCCTGCCGAACTTTGGACCGGAGCCACGCCCCCAAGCGAGGCGTGGTCCCATGTACAATCGAAAGCCCACGCCCAAAAAGTGAAGATCACCGCCATGCAAAGCGGCCGCAGCTTTGATTTCGGCGGGACGCGCATTGAGATCATTTCGCCGCCGTCCGATTACGTAGCACCCACGAGCCCCAAAAATAATGACTCGCTGGCCATGCGCATCACTTTTCACGAACGCACTTTCCTGCTGACGGGCGACATGGAGAGGCCTATGGAACTGCGCGCACTCGCCGGCGGGCGGCCGCTAGGCGCCGATGTTCTGAAAGTTGGCCACCACGGCAGCAATACCTCCAGCACGGGCGAGTTTCTGGACCGAGTGTCACCTGTCTTCGCGGTAATTTCAGACGGCTTTGAAAACTCATTCCACCATCCTCATCCGCAGGTGCTGGAACGGTTGGCCGCGCATCGCGCCGGCACCTTGCGGACCGATTTCGATGGGCTTATTACCATTCGGACGGATGGCCGGCGAATCTGGGTAGAAACCTATCGTCCACTCACACGTCATTAAATCACGGGCCCAAACCGAAAGCCGCGGTCCAAACCGAACCGCGACCGGAAGGGAGCGTTACGAGGGTTCACAATAGCGCTTCCTCGCGGGCGCGGCTCCGAACGAAAAATTGATACCATGGTAGTGTCAGAGGTCTTCACAAAAATGCGCATTTCCCGCTGGTTCCTGCGGCTCGCTCTACTGGCTCTTTTCTACAGCCCGATATATTCCCATCTTGCGGCTCAATCCGAAGCGGAAGTGAACGCAAGTATCAAGAAGTTCACCCAAATCTACGAAGCCGTGGAGACCAACTTCGCCGACAAAGTGGATCCGGACCGTTCGGTTTACAAAGGCGCGATTCCGGGCATGCTTCGCACGCTGGATCCGCACTCGAATTTCTTCGATCCCAAGGCGTATCAGCTTTTGCGCGAAGGGCAGGCCGGCCACTATTACGGTGTCGGGATGTGGGTGGGCGCGCCCCAGGGCAAGGTGATCGTGATGTGGCCGTTCGAAGGGTCGCCGGCATTCCGCGCAGGATTGAGGCCGGGCGACCAGATTATCGCGGTGAACGACACGAATACTGAGACCGCTACCGTGCCGCAGGTGTCCAGCATGTTGAAAGGGCCGCGCGGAACTCCGGTCACCGTCACCGCCCGGCGGGAGGGAAGCCCGGAACCACTGCATTTTTCTTTGTCCCGCGACAACGTTCCCCGCGATAGCGTAACCACCTTTTGGCTGCGGCCTGGCATTGCCTACATGAAAATAGAGGCCTTCAACGAGACCACCAGTCACGAGGTGGACCAGGCGCTAGCGCATCTCCCGGAAAGCCAGATCGAAGGATTGGTTCTGGATCTGCGAGAGAACGGAGGAGGCCTGGTGCAGGAGTGCGTGAATGTGGCCGATCACTTCCTGCGCAAGGGCCAACTAGTGGTGTCGCATCATGGCCGCGCATCGGCGGAAACCAAGTTCGTCGCCAAGCACGGTGAGCGCGGGCACGAGTATCCCATGGTGGTACTGGTAGACCGCGGCACTGCTTCTGCTTCCGAGATTCTATCCGGCGCCCTGCAGGATCACGACCGGGCCTGGATCCTGGGCGAGAGCACTTTCGGCAAGGGCTTGGTCCAGGCGCCGTTTCCGCTTTACGGAAACAGCGCGCTGCTGTTGACCATCGCCAAGTACTACACCCCCAGCGGCCGGCTGATCCAGCGCGACTACGCGCATACGGGGTTTTACGAATACCTCAGCCGGAATGAGGGCCACTACGATCCCAAGGACATGAAGAAAACCGACAGCGGCAGGGTGGTGTTCGGCGGTGATGGAATCTCCCCGGATGAAAAGTATGAGACTCCCAAATTGACTAAGTTGGAAGCGCAATTGCAATTCATGGCCGGGAACACCTCCGCTTACTTCTTCTATGCGCCCGAGTTCTTTGCTACGCACCCCAACACCCACGTCACCAAGGAATGGAAACCGGACACCGAGGTTGTGGATAGCTTCCGGTCATTTCTTACCGCCAAGGGCGTTCAGTTCACGGCGGAAGAATTTGAGCATGACCGTCCCTGGATAGCCGACCGGCTGCGCGAAGAGTTGCTGGTCACTGCATTCAGCAAGGATGTATCGGAGCAGATTCGTCTACGCAACGATCCCGAAGTGCTGAAGGCCATGGATTCGCTCGGGTCTTCGAAGGCGCTGCTGGATAGGGCGCGCGAAACTCTGGCATCCAAGAAGCCAGGCACCACTTCCGAAGCGCATTAAGACTCTTCAAAAGTAACTCCAGTAGTGTCCGTGGGGTACATCCGGAGTACTGTGCCTTACTATCAGTTGGGGTCCGTCCGGGCTTCAAAACCATGATTCCTATGGTACTATTTGCATTTTCTAGTACTTGCTGTTTTCAGCATAGGTTGAGATACTTAATTCGGCCTTCGGAGGGCTCTAATTTAAAAATGAAGCAACACATTGGTTTTTGTGCCGGCATGGTGTTAATGCTCGGCTCGGCAATGTCGGCGCGCGCCGACTACGTTTTCAACTTTAACTCGCCATCGCTGCACCTATCCAACTCAGATCAATCCACCGCGATCGCTACCTACATGGAGGGCATAATCGGTTGTAGCAACTGCGTTTCTGTGAGCCAAGGTGTAGCCGTTGCTCAGCAGTATAACGCCGATGGAAATGTGGTTGGTCCAAATGGCGTTGCACTCGATTTAGGAAACACGGATGGCGCGACCAATAACTCGGGTCCAGTGGGCTCCTACGGGAGCGACTATTACATTTCCAACATGGCGACGAACCCTAATGGGAGCGGCGATAACCAGCTCTCCCAAGGAATCGTGATCACGTTCACGCACGGATTCTCGCTGACCGGTACCTTCAGTTTCGACTACGAGATATTTCCCGATATAACTTGCCAGCAGCTTAACTCCAGCGATTGCGGGGGCCCTGCGTCGGGTGGTCATTTTCCCAATCAACCGGATCTCGACTTCACTGCCAACGGCGGTACTCCAGTTTCTACGACTTTTTGGGGAGTGGTGCCGGGCACGACCAACGGTACATCAGTCAAGTCCGCCGACAGCAATAACGAATTGGCTCCGCAGCTGATTGGCACATGGTCTGGAACCCTCACCGGTGCCACCTCGCTTTCGTTCATGGACTGGCCGGCTGCGATCGGCGTAGACAATCTGAAGCTGGCCACGCCGGAGCCTCGCGGCTACGCGTTGTTGTTGGCTGGATTGATGCTGGTGGTCTTCGTAGGCACGAAGCTGCGTCAGAGTTCGGCGAAGTCGTCAAACTAGCGAACGCCGCTAAGCACTTCCGTTCTTAATTGCGCCACTTCTTCGCGAGAGGAAGTGGCGTTTGTGTTTCAGTACTATCTAAGGTTCACGTAAATGTTGGACTATGTTATATTTTGAAGGTGAAAGGCGTCGTTCTCGCAGGCGGTTCGGGCAGCCGCTTGTTTCCCTTGACCAAGATCACCAACAAGCACTTGTTGCCGATCTACGACAAGCCCATGATCTATTACCCGATCCAGACCCTGGTGGACGCTGGGATCCGCGAGATCTTGGTGGTGACCGGCGGCCGGAATTCCGGAGACTTCCTCAGGCTGCTGGCCAATGGCCGGGAATTTGGATTGAAACACCTGGATTACACCTATCAGGAAGGCGAGGGCGGCATCGCGGACGCCTTGGCGCTGGCT
>DASYNU010000109.1:0-4000 GCA_036008345.1 Bryobacteraceae bacterium | reverse complement strand
CTGCGCTGGTCGCCTTCATGCAAACGCTTCGTCCCACTTATCAGCCGGAGGCGCGGGATTCCACCCAGGCGGCGAACTCGAGCTCGGCGGATGCACAGAAAAGCGATGTGCTAGTCAACCGGTGAGGCATTGAAATGGATCCAGTCGCCGCGGCGGTGCTCGCATCGTGGTCGTTGGATTTAAAAACGGTGGGCTTACTGCTCGCCGTCGCGGCCCTGTATATAAGGGGTTGGCTACACCTTCGCGCCGAACTGCCGCGCAAATACACGGCTGGCCGACTGGCGGCCTTTGCTGGTGGACTGGTTGTAGTCTTGCTGGCTCTCGTGTCGCCAGTGGATGCCTTTGGGGACATGCTCCTGTCGGCGCACATGATCCAGCATCTATTGCTCATCATGGTGGCGCCCCCGCTGGTGCTATTAGGGCAGCCTGTGCTTCCGCTATTGCGCGGTTTACCGCGATGGATTTTCAAGGACGCGCTCGGACCATTTCTTCGGTGGCGGGAACTCAAGAAGGTTGGTGGCGCAATCGTGCACCCAATCGTCTCCTGGTTCACCTTCGCGATTGTCATTATCGTGTGGCACTTGCCGCGATTTTACGAGTTAGCGCTCCACTCGCAGGCATGGCACCAGGGCGAGCACGCATGCTTTTTTTGGTCAGCGATGGCTTTTTGGTGGCCGGTGATTGGCGCGTGGCCGACCCATCCAATCCGGCCCAGATGGGCGATGATTCCGTACCTCCTGCTGGCGGACCTGGTTAACACTGGCCTTTCCGCGGTTCTCAGCTTTTCGGACCACGTACTGTACGCGAGCTATCAACTAGCACCCCGTCTTTGGGGCATCTCCGCTCTCGGCGATCAATCCGCGGCGGGAGCCATCATGTGGGTGCCAGGATCGATCGCTTTTCTGTTACCAGCGGTGATGCTGGGAATGCGAGCCCTGGACCCGGGAGGCATCCATCCGATTCGACTGAATACGCGCCTCAGGGTTCCGCGTCTTCCAGCAAAAGGGCCGTGGGATCTCCTGCGGACGCCCATCCTCGGCCCGATTCTGCGGCATCGCCACTTTCGGCGATCCGTCCAGGCAGCAATGTTGCTCCTAGCCGCCGTTGTCGCCGTCGACGGGTTCTTCGGGCCACAGATTGCACCGATGAACCTCGCCGGTGTGCTTCCGTGGACTTACTGGCGAGGACTGGCCGTGATCGCGCTGGTGATGGCCGGAAATCTCTTTTGCCTAGCATGTCCGTTCACTCTTCCGCGCGATCTGGCACGAAGATTCGTTTCGCCTCGCTACCGCTGGCCGCGACGATTGCGCTCCAAGTGGATTGCGGCCGGCTTGCTAGCTGCCTACTTCTGGGCGTATGACGCTTTTTCCCTTTGGGACAGCCCCCGCTTGACTGCCTGGATCATTCTGGGCTATTTTCTCGCTGCTTTTGTGGTCGACACTGTCTTCAAAGGAGCCAGCTTCTGTAAGTACGTTTGCCCGATTGGCCAGTTCCATTTCGTTCACTCATTGGTCTCGCCGTTGCAGGTTAAGGTGCGCGAGCCGGCGGTCTGCGGATCGTGCAGCACGCACGATTGCATTCGCGGAAACAATCGACAGCGAGGATGTGAATTACATTTGTTTCAGCCAAAGAAGGTAGGGAACTTCGACTGCACGTTTTGTCTTGATTGTGTGCAGGCTTGCCCGCAACAAAATGTCGGCATTCTGCATGTGTTGCCTGGAGGGAACATACGTGACGACCGTCGCGCCTCTGGAACCGGGCGTCTGAACCGGCGTCTGGATGTCGCCGTCCTAGTACTGATTCTGGTATTCGGCGCATTTGTGAACGCTGCCGGAATGACGGAGCCGGTCATGATGTGGATGCATCACTGGCACGCTCGACTGGAATTTCGCTCTATGGCTCCGATCGTGACGGCTCTGTATGCTGGGGGCCTGCTGATTCTTCCTGCAATATTAGCGGCTGCGTGTGGCTGGGTCAGCCATTGTTGGGGACAGGCGGGTAATAGTTGGAAAGACCTGACCTGCAGTTTTACGTTGGCTCTCATCCCCGTTGGTTTCGGCATGTGGCTTGCCCACTTCTCTAATCACCTAGTCGCGGGATGGAGCAGTTTCGTTCCGGCCGCCGAGAGAGTCTTATCCCGAGTTTCGCCTGGGATCTATCCGCGAGCATGGATTCCGGGCTGGCTTCCCTCTCTTGAGCTTGTATTGTTGGGTCTCGGGTTACTGTTAACTCTGTATTCTGCCTGGGCAGTAGCATGCCGTGTAGCCGATGGTGACCGCGCGGCGCTCGCAGTGATGTCGCCTTGGGCGATCCTGGCGGGTGCGCTCTATTCGATCGGTGTTTGGATTGTTTTTCAGCCGATGCAGATGCGCGGAATGACGATGATGCATTAGGAGCAAGGATGAGGCCTTCCAACTTTCTAATGCTAGTCGTCATGATATTCGCTCAGGCGAATATCTTCGCCGACGGAGGCACAGTTCAGTTGCGTCAGGAAGCTGGAGCACTTGTGATTACCGTGTTTACCTCACCGGCGCCTCTTTCTGCTGGTCCCGTCGATATAAGTCTGCTCTTGCAGAACCGGAATGGACTCGAACCAGTGCTGGATGCCGAGGTTTCGTTGCTCCTGCGTGCAGACGCTTTGAGTGGCGAAGTCCGAGCGCACGCAACCCGAGAGCAGGCGCAAAACAAGTTGCTATATGCGGTACCGGTAATGCTAGCGAAATCTGGGGAGTGGCAGGTTGTGATCACAATTCTGTCGAAAGGTCAGCGGACAGACGCAACAGGGACAATCTACGTAGCGCCCGCTCCCGAAATGGCGGCTTCGCACTGGAGCTACATTGCGTTTACGCCGTTGATGATCGTGATCTTTGTGGTCCGCGAACGACTGATGCGGCGGAAGCCGAAAGGGTGAAGCGATGCGAGATTTTCTAGAGTTGACCAAACCGCGAATCACAGCACTAATCCTGATTTGCACTGCCGTCGGCTATTTGTTCGGCTGCCGGGCTGTTTTTCATTTCCTGACACTGTTACACGCGCTGCTCGGAACGGCGCTAATGGCATCTGGGACATCGGCGCTCAATCAGTGGTATGAAGCGGACTCGGACGCCAGAATGCACAGAACGCGCGGGCGCCCCATCCCCGCGGGACGGATGAAACGCAGTCACGGATTCGTTTTTGGCGTGTTGCTGTCCACTGCCGGGTTTGTCGAGCTGTGGGTCGGGACAAATGTACTTGCGGCCGCGCTCGGACTGTTCACGTTGATTAGTTACATGTTTGTCTATACACCGTTGAAGCAGCGCTCACCAGCGTGTACAACCGTAGGCGCGTTGCCTGGCGCGATGCCCCCACTGATCGGCTATGCGGCGGCGAGCGGGGCCCTTGATACCTGGGCTTTGGCGTTGTTCCTCATCTTATTCGTTTGGCAGTTCCCTCACTTCTACGCTATCGCGTGGATGTATCGAGAGGACTATGCCCGGGGCGGAATAAAGATGCTACCCGTGATCGAGCCGGACGGCGAATCGACCGCCAAACGCATTGTGGCCTGTTCGATTCTGCTGATACCGATAAGCCTTCTGCCGCGCCTCCTCGGCATGACGGGATCTATCTACGCGGCCGCCGCAATTGCAGGGGGCTTAGCATTGCTCTACGTTGGATTGCGACTTGGGCGGGAGCGAACCTTCGCTCGGGCGCGCTATATGCTACTGGCGTCCGTTTTTTACTTGCCTGCGTTGCTCACGGTCATGGTCATCGACCGGCACACTTTCTGAGCGATGAATACGTCGGCGTACCGACGCTGCGAGAAAGCGACGGTTTTGCGATGAGCTCACGATACCGGCGATTGAAGTTGAGAGAACGGGCCTTCGCGCCTTGTCACTTCAAAGCCTTGCTGGCCGGCAGCGGGCGAATCCGCGCGTGGAAAGCGGAACGTCATCGCCATCAAGAAACACGCCGGACAAGTCCTACATGTTTTCCCGGCCATCAAGATGAATATTTCGATCTG
>DASYNU010000108.1:0-2451 GCA_036008345.1 Bryobacteraceae bacterium | reverse complement strand
CGCTACTTGCTGTGGTCGGGGGCGCGTTTGGATTACTGCTGGGCTACGGCGGGATTCGGGTGCTCCTTGCGATCAACACCGCTGGGCTGTCGATGGTTGGTGAGAACGGAACGGCCGTCACCATCGATTGGCGAGTAATGGGCTTCGCGCTTTTGATATCGCTCGGGACGGGAATTATTTTTGGCCTGTTCCCCGCGCTCTCGGGCTCACGGGCGGATCTCAATGCCGTCTTGAAGGATGGAAGTGGGCGCTCGGGCGGAGGCCCGCGGCAGAATAAGGCTCGCGCGTTGCTGGTGATTAGCGAAGTGAGCCTGGCCGTGGTTCTGCTGGTCGGCTCCGGCCTGTTAATTCGCAGCTTCGCCGCTCTTTACGCAGTGGATCCGGGATTTGACGCTAATAATGTAGTGACCATGAATGTCTCGCTGGCCGGTCCCAAGTATGCGAAATCGGCGAGCGTTGCGGATGCGATTCGCACTGGAACGGAGCAGCTTCGCGCGTTACCAGGCGTGACGGCAGCGAGCGCCACCTGTTGCCTGCCGCTAGCGCAGGGCACCTATGATATGAATTTCGATATTGTAGGCCAGTCAGGCGCAACCACGCCAGCCAACCAAGCCGCTGGGTGGGCGACCGTTTCACCTGGATATTTCGAGGTGTTGAAAATCCCGGTAAAGCGCGGACGATCATTGAACGCGGGTGACGATTCAAAGTCGCCGGCAGTGGCGCTGATCAATGAACGCATGGCTCTCAAATATTGGAAGGACGGCAATGCACTCGGAGAACGGATCGCGATTGGCCGGGCCGGCGGGATGAAGGAGTTCAAGGATGAGCCGGTGCGGCAGATTATCGGGATCGTCGGCGATATTCGATCCGAGGGACTGGATACCAAACCGCGTCCAATTATGTATATCCCGCAGGCGCAGCTCCCGGATGCAGAGAATGCGTTCTTTCTCCGGATGCTGCCGCTGGCATGGCTGGTTCGGACCGAAGGCCAGCCGCGCAGAATGATTCCAGCGATTCAGGAACAGTTACGGCATTCGACGGGCTTGCCGGTGACCGACGTCGCTTCGATGGAGCAGGTGGTGTGGGGCCAGACTGCTCCACAGCGGTTCGCCATGCTGCTGATGACTGTGTTCGGAAGCACGGCGCTATTGTTGGCCGCAATCGGAGTTTACGGACTCATGGCATATACAGTAGAGCAGCGCAGGCGCGAGATTGGAATCCGCATGGCATTGGGTGCGGAGTCGCATCACGTAAGAAACATGGTGGTGCGCCAGGGGATGAGCCTGGCAGTGGCTGGCGTAGTCGCTGGTCTTGCCGCGGCGTGGAGCTTGGCGCGGTTAATTACCAGCTTCCTCTTCGGCGTTCAGATGCACGACTTGCCGGTCTTCGTTGCGGTTCCCGTGGTTTTGGGCATTGTGGCGCTGGCAGCAGTTTATGCCCCAGCTAACCGCGCCAGCCGCGTCAATCCGATTGATTCCTTGCGCTACGAGTAGGTTAGTGGGGCAGGATGTCATCCTGCGGCGGGTTGTTAACCCGCCTGTTCCATCGCCGATTGACAATCGCCGCGCAGGTTGGCAACGTTAGCAACGGGTGCGCGACATAAATGTGGATGATCACGCCGTTCGTGAGCGATCCGCCCAATACTCCTCGAACCTGCGACTTATTCGGAAGCAACGCAAAGCGATGATGGCGTTGGCGCCGCGAACGGTCCAGAACATTCCGGAGCATTTGAGCCGAGCGCCGACGACGACCTTGCAACCGGCTTCAATAACACCGGAACCAACAAACAGACCTTGTGCTCGAAAAACCGGATAGCGCATCCGCTCTGCGTTGCGCTCAAAGTATTCGGCTTCGTTGGCGATGGTTTTAGCGAGTTCGTCGGTGCCGGGCGGAGCATCGCGCAGGATCTTCACCAAGGCTTCAATCTTGCCCTGCTCTAGTCGATCGAGACAGCGGGCGATCCATCGTTTGAGACCCTTGCTGTCGTTAGGAAACAACTTAGCGGAAAGGTCCCACAGGTGCTGACGAGCATGATAGAGGTCGACGATTTGAACCGCGCTTGGAAAGTGTTGATCGGCGAGATTCCAAATCCAGATCGCACCGTCGCCGATCACTACCTTTCTCTGGGCCCGGCTCCAACCGCGCCGCCAAGCTTCGGTATAGAGTCTAAGACCGAAGGCTTCGGCGGTTTCGATGGCGGCGACGTAGGAAGTGGAGTCTTCATCGCGCACGGGCCGACCCTCCGGATCGGTGGTGGTTTGGGTGAAGACGCAACCCAACTTCACTTCGCGCGTGTGCGCTGGCTGGCCGTCCACTTTGCCGGCGCGGCCTTCGGTCTCGGCCTTCACCACTGGTATACCAGTGCCATCCATCTCGATATACAACAGCGGCACCGCGGGTCCGCAAACCACGGGTAGTTCCAGTTGCTTGGCGTAGCCAATCTCGGACTGC
>DASYNU010000107.1:0-48510 GCA_036008345.1 Bryobacteraceae bacterium | reverse complement strand
AGATCCCTCAGACGGCGCGTTCTTCACTACCGCCGCAGGCGACCCGAGCCTGGTTCTCCGCATGAAAGACGACTACGACGGTGCCGAACCCTCTGGAAACTCCATCGCGCTTCTCGATTTCGAACGCCTGGCACACCTCACCGATCGTCCCGAATTTCGCCAGACCGCCGAGCGTGCGCTACGCGCCTTGGGTCCAAAAATGGCCAGCCAATCCGTAGCCGTTCCGCAAATGCTGGTTGCTTTCGATTATTCGATTGCGGCCCGGCGCGAAGTAGTAGTCGCCAGCGGCCGTCGCGAAGCGGGCCCGTTTCTCGATCAGCTTCGCACCCGCTTCTTACCACACACCATAGTTCTGCTGGTGGACTCTGACGACACGCGCCGCAAACTTCAGCAGATCTTCCCCGCCGTAGCCGAAATGCGCGAGATCAACGGCCAACCAACCGCCTACGTCTGCCGGGGCTACGTCTGCCAACTTCCCGTGAATGAGGTCTCTAAGTTCGTCGAGTTGTTACAATAAATGGAAATCAAAATTCACTCGAGGAGAACTCATGGAAAGACCCGCAGCCACCACGATGAGAGGGAAACCGCTGACACTGCTTGGGCCGGAGCTGAAAGCCGGTGACAAAGCGCCCGATTTTGATGCTGTCAGCGACGGACTGCAGCCTGTAAACCTGGAAAAAACCGGCCATACTGTTCGAATCTTCAGTGTGGTGCCATCGCTCGACACGCCCGTCTGCGACGCGCAGACTAAGCGCTTCAACGAGGAAGCCGCCAAGCTTCCCGGCGTCGAAATTTACACCTTTAGCATGGATCTTCCGTTCGCCCAAAAGCGCTGGTGCGGAGCCTATGGCGTGGACAAAGTAAAAATGGTGTCCGATCACAAAACCGGCTCCTTCGGAGAAAAATACGGCACCTTAATCAAAGACCTTCGCATCGAGAGCCGTGCGATTTTCGTGATTGATAAAGACGACACGCTCAAGCACGTCGAATACGTGAAGGAAGTAGCGGATCATCCGAACTACGAAGCCGCATTGTCAGCCGCCCGATCGCTTGCAAAGTAGGAAAATTGTCCTATGTTGTTTCTTCGCGACTTGCACCACGCTTTCCGCGTTCTCACCCGCACTCCGACACTGACCGCGGTCGCGCTGCTCTCTATTGCCGTTACCATCGGCGCCACCGCGGTAGTGTTCACGGCTGTAAAATCCGTTCTGATCGAACCGTTGCCCTACGCGAATGCGGGCGAACTGGTGCAGTTGCGCACCGAAAATACCAAATTCGGAAAATCCCATGCCGATTGGGTGGCCTGGAGTGACGCGCAGGACATTTTGCGAAGCAACCGCACTTTCGAATCCATAGGCGTGTATCAATACAGGCTTTTCAACCTGTCCGGAGATGCCGGATCGCTGCCAGAATCGCTCTACGGTTTGGGCGTTACGGCCAACATGTTTTCTACTCTCGGCGTGGCTCCCATGCTCGGCCGAAATATCCTGCCTGAAGAAGACCAACCCAATCGCAATAACGAAATGATCCTCAGCTACGGATTGTGGACGCGCAGGTTCAATTCCGATCGCGGCGTGATTGGCCGATCGGTTGAAGTCAACGGCCACGCCTGCACCATCATCGGCGTCATGCCGCCGGGTTTCGATTTTCCCATGCGGCTTGCCACTACGGTCCGCACTCCCTCCGGACACATGGACTTCTGGACTCCCATCGGTAAAGATCCCGCCCAAGAGGATCGCAACAGCGGATCGGGCGCGGTGGCGCGATTGCGCAAAGGAGTAACGCCGGCGCAAGCGGAACAGGACATGCAGTCCATCAGCGAAACGCTGGCCCGCAGTTATCCGATCACCAATCAATACCGCGTTTTTCACGTTGGCCGGCTACGCGAGCGCACCCTGGGATTCGCTCAAACCGGATTGCTGCTGCTGATGGCCGCGGCCGCGCTGTTCATGCTGATCGGCTGCGCTAATGTCGCCAACCTGCTGCTGGCGCGCGCGTTCGCCCGCCATCGCGAGATAGCGGTCCGCTTGGCGCTGGGTGCCGGCCGCGGCCGCATCGTTCGGCAGCTCATCACCGAAAGTTGCGTGCTCGCGATCCTCGGCGGCCTGCTGGGCTACGCATTAAGCGTCGTGGCATGGAACCTGCTTCCCGCCATTGCTCCTATGTCTATTCCACGGCTCGCTGCCGCACGGGCCGATGGCTCAATCTTCGCTTTCACTCTGGCCGTCTCATTGATCAACGGTCTGCTCTTCGGCATCGCGCCCGCACTTCGTACTGCGGGCCGTGACCCGGCTCTCGCACTTAACGAATCCGGCACCCGCGGCACCGTCGGCAGGCAACGCAATATTCTCCGCTCCTCGCTGGTAATCGCCGAAGTCGCCGTTGCCGTAATCCTGGTCGTGATCGGCGGGCTGCTGACCGGACGATTCGTTCAGTTGCTTCGCACCGATCCCGGATTTGAGCCGGATCGTATTCTGGCTTCGATCGTAATCGCTGGCGGCGACCAATATCGCGATCCCGAACGGCACGGAGAGCTATACCGCCGCATTCTGGATTCGGTCCGGACGCTGCCGGACGTCGAACAGGCCGGCGTAGTGGATGCCCTGCCATTTAGCGGCGACAACAATGGCGGCGATATCGGGACAGGCGAGAACGACGCAGGACGCATCGCCGAAATCGATCGTGTGAGCGCGCACTACCTGGAAACATTTGGTGTTCCGCTGCTCGAAGGCCGTTGGTTTCTCGAGGACGACATGGACGCCTCTCGCGACAGCGCGCTCATCAACGACGTTGCCGCGCGCCTGCTGTGGCCCGGCGAGTCTCCACTCGGTAAACGTTTCTGCATTTATTGTTCGAACCCGCAGTACAAGCTCTGGAAGCGAGTGGTCGGCGTGGTAAAGAGCATCCGCCATTCCGGCTTGGATGAGCCAACGCGCGCCGAAGTCTATTGGGCGGCCAACGCGCTGCAGCAAGCGCAGTTTCTGGTTGTCCGCACCGCGCATCCGGATCCGCAATTGGCGCTGGCCATCCGCAAAGCCATCGCAGCCATCGATCCGAAACAACCGGTATTTCTGAGCGCCACCATGTCGACGCTCATAGGCGATTCCATTGCCGATCGCCGCTTCATCATGACCCTGCTGGCTATCACCGGTTGCCTGGCCCTGCTGCTATCCGCCGCCGGCGTCTACGGCGTGGTGTCTTATGCGACGTCGCTGAGAACTCAGGAAATCGGCGTCCGCATGGCGCTAGGCGCAACTCCAGGCAATGTCCACGCGCTGGTGTTTCGCCAAGGAATGCGGTTGGCCGCGATAGGCGTACTGATCGGACTTGCATCCGCGCTAGCGCTCACCCGCGCATTATCCAGTGTCCTGGAAGGCCTGGCATCTCCCGACACGATGCTAATCGCGATCGCAGTCGCCCTGGTAACAATCGCAGCCGCGCTGGCATGCTTCATCCCGGCCCGCCGCGCCACAAAAATCGATCCAATGGCCGCGCTCAGGACATAAAGGAGCCCGAAGCACCACCTTCCTCGACTTCCTGAATTCCTCGAATCCTTGGATCCTCCATTTACTCCTCTCTCAACGCCAGCATCGGCTCCAACTTCGCCGCCCGCATCGCCGGCAGAAAGCTCGCCACAATCGCAACCACAGCCAGCAACCCAACCGACAGCCCAATCGTAACCGGATCAGTCGGCTTCAAACCAAACAACAACGAACTCGCAGTTCTGCCAACCGCCATTGCCAACCCAGTCCCAATTACTAGTCCGGCCGCCAGCAACATCCCCGCTTCGCGCAAAACAAGCCCGAGAACGTCGCTGCGATTTGCCCCCAGCGCCATCCGAATTCCGATCTCGCTGCGCCGCCGCGCCACCATATAGGACATCACGCCGTACAGCCCAATGGTCGCCAGCACGACCGCGAGAAAGCCGAAAAATCCCGAGAGCGTCGCCATCAATCGTTCCCGCAGCAGCGAATCCTGAAGCATCGCGCCGAACACGCGAAACTGCACCGAAATCTCAGGATTCTCTTCCAAAACCGACCGCCTGACCGTCGCTAGCAACGAACCTAGTGGCGCCGTGGAGCGCACTAGGATGTGCTCGCCTGTGCCTGGCTCTTTGTTTTGACTATCCGCCACGTAAGCGATGGGCTTGAAGTCTTCCCGCAGGCTTTGATACTTCGAATTCTTCACCAGCCCCACGATCTGGTAAATGGGCTGCGGCTCACCTGGACCAACCTCAACCCGGAATCCTTTACCAATTGGGTTTTCTCCGCCATAGAATTTCTTGGCGAACTCCTGATTCACAATCGCGACGACAGGAGAATTTGGCGTATCGCGCTCGTCGAAATCTCGCCCGACAAGTAACGGCGTGCCCATGGTGCGAAAATAGCCCGCGCTGACGCGATCGAACCACGGATAGATGTGCCTTTTCTTAGCTTCCTCGGGATTTTCGCCCGGAATCTCGATAGCTTCGTTCCAGCCATTGCCGCTCCCTTGGATAACCGACGCGCTAGCCGCTTGTTCTACGCCCGGGGCCGTGCGAACGTGCTCCAGAAGCTCTCGATAGAACGAGCCCCGTCGCGCGGGCGAGACATTCGCTCGCGATATATCCAGAGCCGTAATCAGAAGATTGTTTTCGCGAAAACCAGCATCCAGCGTTAACAGGTTGCGCATGCTGCCGGCGAATAACAGCGCGCCCACCAGCAACACCAACGAGAGCGCCACTTGGCTGATCACCAACGCCCGCCGCAAACCGAATTTGCCGCGATCCGCTGTCAACCCGCGGCTCGACGCCCGCATAGCTGACGCAGGAACCGCACCCGACGCGCGCAGCGCCGGTGTCAAACCGAAAAGGATACATGTCAGGACCGCGACCCCAGCCGTGAAACCGAACACGCGCCAATCCGCGCCTAGGTCCACGAACAGCGGATCACTGCTGGTAGAGAGGAACGCCACCATATAGCGGCTCAAGAACTGCGCCAGAACAGCTCCGGCAACCGCGCCGATCCCGGTCAGCAACAGGCTCTCCGCCAGCAATTGCCGGATCAGCCGCCCACGATCCGCGCCTATCGCCAGGCGCACCGCCATCTCGCGTTCTCGCGTACTGGCGCGCGCCAGCGTGAGATTGGCCAGGTTCGCGCAAGCGATCAGCAGCACCAATCCGGCCAGTCCCAAGAGCAGCCAAAGTGGTTCCGCGTATCTCTGGCGCAGCGACGACACACCCGATCCCGCCGCGAGCGCCTTCAGTTTGTATTCGGTGTAATACTTGGCCATGTCGGGACGATAGTTCGGTGGCACGGTATTCTCGAACACTTGGCGCGACATGGCATTGGCTTGCGCCGTCGCTTTCTCCACGGTCCAGCCAGGTTTCAAGCGTCCGATCACAGCCAGCCACCAATGATGGCGCTTTCCAAGATGGCTGTCCTCTCCGTTGATCCACCGCTCCGCGCAGGTTGGGACAATCACATCGAAGTTGCGGCCTACTTCCAGCCCAAAGAAACTGGCGGGCGCAACTCCCACCACTTCCACGGGATGCCCGTCTAGCGAAAGCTTCTTGCCGATCGCATTCGCACCTCCACCGAACTCGCGCTGCCAGAAAGCATGGCTGATCACCGCCCCCGGCGACCCGCAGCCCGCGCGGTCATCGTCGGCTGCAAGCATCCGGCCCATCAGCGGCTGCACGCCCAGCGTCTTGAAATAATCGCCGCTCACCCACAAACCCTCGGCGAACCGGACGTCGCCGCCCGAGGCCAGGTTGAATCTTTGATCGCCCCACGCAAACATGCCTGAAAAGGCCTGCTGATGTTCGCGAATCTGCTCCCACTGCGCGTAGGTGAGGTTCGAGAAGCGATCCGAAAAATTGCCGGAACAGCAATGGTCGTTGTCCGCGATCTGCAGCTCGGCGAGTTGTTCCGGATGCGCTACAGGCAGCAGCCGCAGACGGACCGCGTCCAATAGCTGAAAGATAGCCGTGTTCGCGCCGATCCCCAACGCCAGCGATAGCGTGGCAGCGGTGAAGAATCCCGGACTGCGCTTGAGCAGCCGTGCGCCATGCCGAATGTCCTGCCAGAAGTCCATGCCTACAAGAACGTTTCGATCACAAAAAAGTTAGCAGATAAACCGAACCGCGACCGGCAGGAAGCGCCACCACGATCTCGCGACGCTGCTTCCCAGTCGCGCCTCGGAAAGAGGCCTCAATCCGTCCTCTGAAACTCTGGCGTGCGATAGCATAGGACTAGCTTTGGATGAACGCCACTACCAATTCGAGTGGGACGAGGTCAAAGCGGCCGCGAACGCAGGCAAGCACGGCGTCTCGTTCGAGCTGGCATCAACCGTTTTCGCTGACCCTGGACTGCTTACAGTGGCGGAATCTGGAGCACAGCGCCATCGAAGAGCGGTGGATTTCGGTCGGCCTAGCAAGCGATGGCAAGAATGCTTTCTGTCGCATATCTTTGGTCAGAATCCGAGCCACCGATCACAAAAGTTCGGCTTATTTCCGCCCGCCGGGCGACCCCGACAGAGACCCGCCAGTATGAGGAGAACCAATGAGCGATCAACCAATCGAGGATGACAGCATGCCAGCTGAGGTCGACTTCAGCAAGGGCGTTCGCGGTCTGCACCACATTCCGCCAAGCGCGAAGGTCTTCCTTCCCGTGTCCATCGAGCGTAGCGTTTGGCAGTACTTCTCCCTGAGGGCGCAAAAGAAAGGCATGGATCTGTCAGAGCTCCTGACTGACGTCCTTCGCCGAGACATTGAAATCAATGAAGCGCTGAAATAGCCCCCCAAGCGGATCTGGATAGTCCATTGAGCGACCTGCCGATATACGAGGGTAAGCACGGACAACGGTTTGAATTTGACAACCCGCCCAGGTGACACAGAAAACCACCCCTGGGCCGTTCTGGTCCGCCAAGAAAATCAAGGCTACGTTGGCGCGATTCCGCTAAGATAGGCCTAGCATGACGAAGGACATCGTTTCCAAGCTGCGCGATGAGAGCGCTGGTTAAGCAATATCAAGGACCAGCTAGGTACCATCGGCCGCCTCCAACCTGCTACTCTAGGAACTTAGCCGCCCGAATGCACGCTCGAATGAGCGAAAGCTTCATCCTGCAGACCTATCCGTTTCGGGAAGCTGACCTGGTCGTCAGTTTCTTCACGCGCGATCAGGGCAAATTGAGGGGGGTGGCGCGGCGCGCCCGCCGGCCCAAGAGCAGTTTTGGTTCGGGATTGGAGCGGCTGTCGCACGCTACAGTCTCTTATTATCAGAAGGAGAATCGCGAGCTGGTTAGCCTGAATTCCTGTGAACTGCTCCATTCGCAGTTCATTCTGGCCTCAAACTACGAATCGAGCGTCGCCCTGGATTATCTGGCGGAAGTCACCGAACAATTGCTGCCACCCAACGAAACCAACGAGCGCCACTTCCGCCTTCTAATCGCAGTTCTGGAGTACTTACGCGCCCAAGGCAGCCACTTCGCCGCGGCCACCTACTTCGCCCTATGGTCGGTTCGTTTAGCCGGATTCCTCCCCGACCTCCGCCTACTCTCCGAATCCCGCACCATCGCCGAAGAAATGCTAACCACCCCCATCCACCAACTAGCGCCTCGAACCTGGACGAAAGAGACAGCCCCCGACCTTCGCCGCCTACTGAACCGCTTAATCGAACAACACGTGGAACGCAACCTCCATACGCCGCGAATCCTGGAGGCCCTGTGACCAGCCACCAGCAACCAGCAACCAGCGGCGTTCCCCTCTCCTTCCAAGAGACCATCTTCCGCCTAAAACAATACTGGTCCGATCGCGGCTGCATCATCCAGGAACCGTACGATCTCGAAGTTGGCGCCGGAACCATGGCTCCCGAAACTTTCCTGCGCGTGCTCGGCCCGAAACCCTATCGCGTGGCATACGTTCAGCCCAGCCGCCGCCCCGCCGACGGCCGCTACGGCGAAAATCCCAACCGGCTCTACAAGCACCAGCAGCTTCAAGTGATCCTTAAACCTTCGCCCGCAGATGTAATTGATCAATACCTTGGAAGCCTTGCGGCCATCGGCATCGACCTGCGCAAGCACGACATTAAATTCGAAGAGGACAACTGGGAAGCGCCAACCCTCGGCGCCTGGGGCATCGGCTGGCAAGTGATGCTGGATGGTCTCGAAATCACCCAGTTCACCTACTTCCAGCAATGCGGCGGAATCGATCTCGACCTGGTCCCGGCCGAGCTTACATATGGACTCGAGCGCATCGTCAAATTCCTCCAGAATGTCGAAAGCGTCTATGACATCGAGTGGGTGCCCGGCGTCCGCTATCACGATGTGCGCTTCAAGGACGAACAGCAGTTTTCCGTTTATAATTTTGAGCTCGCAGACGTCCCAACACTTTGGAAGCTCTTCGATCTGCACGAACAGGAGTGCCAGCGGCTGCTGACCACATTCGCCAAACGGCTCTGCGTTCTTCCGGCTTATGACCAGGCCCTCAAATGTTCGCACCTGTTCAACCTCTTGGATTCGCGCGGCGCCATCAGCGTCACCGAGCGCGTCGGAGTGATCGGCCGGGTCCGAAAGCTGGCACTCGGAGTAGCAAAAATGTGGATGGAACAGGAGGCCGCTGAATGAGCCTGCCCTTCCTACTTGAAATCGGTACCGAGGAGATTCCCGATTGGATGATTCCTCCGGCAATCAATCACTTGAGGGACTTGTTTCAAGGTCTACTCGACCGTACTAAGGCATCGGGTACTATCACCGCCGTAGATGCTACGCCGCGCCGCCTGGTTCTGCGCGCTGAGGGCTTGGCCGAACGCCAGCCGGATTCCGAAGAGTTGATCCTCGGACCGCCAAAGTCTGCAGGATCAGGGGCTGCCGTAGGATTTGCGAAGAAGATGGGGACCACGCCAGATCAGCTCGGCACCGAGATTTCTCCTAAGGGGGAGTACTACTGCTTCAAGAAACACATGAAAGGTCAGGCGACAATTGCCATTCTGGCGGTCGATCTGCCTCAATTGATTCTTAAGATTCCATGGCCCAAGACGATGTATTGGAATGGGAAAGGCAGCGAGAAATTCATCCGGCCTATCCGTTGGATTGTGGCTTTGTTTGGCGATTCTGTTGTTCCGTTTGAGCTTGCCGGGGTTGGCGCAAGCAACATTACACAAGGTCATCGAATACTTGGCAAGTCTGCCATTCCGGTCACAATCGCGAACTTCGACCAGGCGCTGGAAGCCAACGGCGTAATCCTCTCAGCGATCAAACGCCGCGACAAGATCCTGAGCGGCATCACAAAGCTCCTTTCCGAACCGCGACCGGAAGGGAGCGTCCTTCGCGTCCGGCCCGACCCCGCTCTCCTCGAAACGCTAGTCTATATCACCGAACTCCCCACCCCAATCCTAGGTGGCTTCGATTCGCAATTTTTGACCCTCCCCAGCGAAGTCCTGGTCACCGTGATGCGTCACCACCAGAAGTACTTCTCGGTGGAAGACGAAAAGGGCAATCTGGCGCCTCACTTCATCGCCGTAATGAACACGGATGCCGATCCGGAAGGCCTAGTCCGCGACGGCAACGAGCGAGGCCTGCGCGCCCGATTCAATGACGCCCGATTCTTCTGGGAGCAGGATCAAAAGCGGAAGCTGGAAGAGCGGCTAGAGGATCTGAAGAACGTCACTTTCCAAGCCAAGTTGGGTTCGTATTTCGAAAAAACGGCACGAGTGGTCGAGCTAGTGAAGCAGTTCAGAGGCAGTGCTCACGCCCAACGGGCCGCTCTCTTGGCGAAATGTGACCTCACCACCGACATGGTCAAGGAGTTCACCGACCTCCAAGGCATCGTCGGCGGACTGTATGCCAAGGCACAGGGCGAATCCGAAGACGTCTCGCGCGCTATTTACGATCACTACAAGCCATTAAGTATGGATGGGGAGATCCCCTCCACGGAATCGAGCCGCGTGGTCGCTCTAGCCGACAAATGGGACACCCTCACGTCCTGCTTCAACGTCGGAATGGTTCCCACCGGCTCCCGCGACCCCTTCGCCCTCCGCCGCGCGGCTCAAGGCGTGGTCCGAATCGTCATCGAAGGCCAGGTCAAGTTCAATTTCCCCGGCATGAACGACGCCCTGCGCGAGTTCATGCGCGACCGCGTGGATTACTACTTCCGCGACGTCCGCGCCTTCGCCTACGACGAAGTCCGCGCTTGCATAGCCGCTGGCTGGGCGGATCTGCTGGATCTTGAAAGCCGCCTCAAGCGAGTGCAGGCCATCCGCCATACACCCGACTTCGAACCCATCGCCGCCAGCTTCAAACGCATCAAGAACATCTTGCAACAAGCCCAATTTTCCGGCGCTGGCCAACTGGGCGCAGAGCTGATCGAACCCGGACCGGAACAGGAACTCTACAGCGAAATCCGGCGAACCGACGGCCAGCCGCTCGAATCGCGCATCGCCGCGCTGCGCCCCAAACTGGACTTTTTTTTCGACAAAGTGCTGGTCAACGCACCCGACCCGCAGATCCGTCAGAACCGGCTGGCGCTGCTCCAGAGCCTTTTGCTGGAATTCTCGACCGTGGCCGACTTCTCCGAGATCGTAACCGAAACCAAAAACGAGAAACGAGAAACGAGAAACGAGGAACGATTATGAAACACGTATACGCCTTCGGCGGCGGAAAAGCCGATGGAGATGGAACCATGAAAGACGTGCTCGGCGGCAAGGGCTCTGGCCTGGCTGAAATGAGCAAAGCCGGCGTGCCCGTCCCTCCTGGCTTCACTATCTCTACCGCAGTCTGCAATATTTATTTTCAAAACAAGAACTCGCTCCCTAAGGAAATTGAACAGGAGATCGCTGAGTCACTCGCCCACCTGGAAGCGCAGATCGACAAGAAGCTGGGCGATCCATCCAATCCGCTGCTGCTGAGCGTACGCTCCGGCGCCAAGTTTTCGATGCCGGGCATGATGAACACCATCCTCAATCTCGGCTTGAATGACGAGACTGTGGAAGGCCTGGCCAAGATCAGCGGCAATCCTCGCTTCGCGTACGATTGTTACCGCCGCTTCGTTCAGATGTTCGGTGAAGTAGCGCTCGACATCGAGATGCGGAAGTTCGACGAAGTCTTCGATCATCGCAAGCACAAAGCCAAGGTCAAGTTGGATACCGATCTCTCGGCCGACGATCTGAAAGCGATCATCGCCGACTACAAAAAGCTGGTGAAGAAAGAGACCGGCAAGGAATTTCCGCAGGATGCTCGCGCGCAGCTCGCTATGTCGCGCGACGCCGTGTTCCGCTCCTGGTGGGGGCCGAACGCCACCACTTACCGGCGCATGGAAAAGATCCCGGACGACCTCGGCACTGCCGCCAACGTACAAGCCATGGTGTTCGGCAACATGGGCGATACATCCGGCACAGGGGTGGGTTTCACACGCAATCCAGCCACCGGGGAAAAAGAATTCTGGGGCGAATTTCTGATCAACGCGCAGGGCGAAGACGTAGTAGCCGGCATTCGCACGCCGCAGCCCATCGCGGAGCTCGAATCCGTCATGCCCGACGCATATAAGCAGCTCAAGCAGATCACCAGCAATCTTGAAAAGCATTATCGCGACATGCAGGATTTCGAGTTCACCATCGAAAACGGCAAACTCTACATGCTGCAGACCCGCAACGGGAAGCGCACCGGCGCTGCCGCGGTCCGCGTGGCTGTCGACATGGCTACCGAAGGAATGATCTCGAAAAAAGAAGCAGTGCTACGCGTCGCGCCTAAGCAGCTCGATCAATTGCTGCATCCGATGTTTGACCCGAAATCGCTCGCCAAGCTAACCAAACTCACCAACGGAATCGATGCGTCGCCCGGCGCCGCAGTTGGCCGCGCGGTCTTCACCGCCGAGGACGCCGTGGAGGCTTCTAAAAACGGCCCAGTGATTCTGGTCCGCAAGGAAACCACGCCAGATGATATCCACGGCATGGAAGTTGCCAAGGGAATCCTGACCGCCGTCGGAGGCAAATCCAGCCACGCGGCCGTAGTTGCGCGCGGCATGGGACTGCCCTGCATCGTCGGCGCGGGCGCCATCCACATCGACGAGCATAAAAAGCGTTTCACGGT
Source organism: Bryobacteraceae bacterium (assembly GCA_036008345.1). Taxonomy (GTDB): domain Bacteria; phylum Acidobacteriota; class Terriglobia; order Bryobacterales; family Bryobacteraceae; genus Palsa-89. The sequence continues at coordinate 36,447 of DASYNU010000107.1, read as the reverse complement.
AAAAGCCGGAGAAAAAGAACTGGTGGTGAAAGAAGGCGACTGGATCTCCATGGACGGCGCCACCGCCGATGTTTACCTCGGTCAGGCCGAAACCAAGGACCCGGATCCGAACTCGCCCATCTTCGTCAAGTTCATGACCTGGGCCGACTCGTTCCGCGGAAAGTTCGGCGTGCGGGCCAATGCCGATATCCCGCGCGATGCCAAAGCCGCCCGCGCGTTCGGCGCCGAAGGTATCGGATTGTGCCGCACTGAGCACATGTTCTTCGCGGCCGACCGCATCCCGCACATGCAGGCCATGATTCTGGCCGAAGATCCGAAAACCCGCACCAAAGCTCTGCAGAAGCTGCTTCCAATGCAGCGCAAGGATTTTGCAGGACTATTCGAAGCCATGGACGGATATCCAGTGATCATCCGCACGCTCGATCCCCCGCTGCACGAGTTCCTGCCTAAGCGCGAGAACCTGATGGTGGATCTGGCCCGTCTGCCGCACGCTTCCGGAAAGGAAAAGAAGCAGATGTCGGAGAGCTATGGCATCTCAGTGGGCGATCTGAAAAAGAAACTTCCGGTGCTGCTGAAACGCGTGGAGGATCTGCACGAGTTCAATCCCATGCTCGGATTCCGCGGGTGTCGATTGGGAATCGTCCACACCGAGATAACCGAAATGCAAGCGCGCGCCATTTTCGAAGCCGCCGTCCAAGTGGCCAAGAAAGGCGTCAAAGTGATCCCGGAAGTCATGATTCCACTCGTCGGCTTCAAAAAAGAACTGGACCTGCAGAAGGAAATCGTGGAGCGTGTCGCCAAGGAAGTGCTGGCCGAAGCCGGCATGAAAAACCTGAAGTACATGATCGGGACCATGATCGAAATCCCGCGCGGCGCGGTCACCGCCGACCAAATAGCCGAGGTCGCCCAGTTCTTTAGCTTCGGCACCAACGATCTCACCCAAACCACGCTCGGCATGTCGCGCGACGACTACACGAAGTTCTCGAAGAAGTACGAAGAGCTGAAAATCTTCAAGGCCGATCCATTCCAGACCATCGACCAGGAAGGCGTGGGCAAAGTGATCGAGCAGGCGGTAAAGCTAGGCCGAACCACGAAGCCAAATCTAGAAATCGGCATCTGCGGCGAGCATGGCGGCGACCCGAGCTCCGTAGAATTCTGCTACCGCGTCGGTATGGATTACGTATCCTGTTCGCCCTACCGGGTCCCAATCGCAAGACTAGCGGCCGCGCAAGCAGCGATTAGTGGAAGCGATAAGTCGGAATCGATGCGAACCGCGTAATTCTAGGCCGCGAATGAACGCAAATTAACGCGAATGTTTTATTTGCGTTCATTCGCGTTCATTCGCGGCTAAGGATTCTGATCCGGCGGCTTCTCCCCCGGCTTGTACAACGTCGGCGCTTTTCGCTTGGTCTCGGCCGCTTTCTGATCGTCAGCCTTCTTGGCTTCCTTCTCCTTTGGGCCAAGCATGGCTTCCTTCGCTTCTTTCTCTTTTTTGTCTTTGGCTACAACGTCGCCCGCCCGGGTGTTCAAATCTTCTTCGGAAAGTTCCTTGCTGTCGGACGTTGTATCGATCGCGGTCTTCAGAGCGAATTCGTAGCGCGACAGGTCCTTTGGTTCCGTATCCTCGATCTTTTGCAAGGTTTCCAGCATGTCCTTCTCGGCCGCCGCCACCAGCTTCATTCCTTCGTTCAGCGCGACTTTCCGCTTCAAGCCGTCGTCGGCGACCGTATCGATGGCTTCAATGATGTGCGTATAGTCTTCCAGCGTGTCATGGATCAGCGCGGAGCGTCCCGGCTTTTCCTTGCTTAATAGTTGATTCAGCAGACTCATTCGCTGCCTGGCAAACTGGACATACAAAACCAGCCGAGCATTCGGTTCCTGCGCCTCGCGCACCTGATCGACCTCGTCCGCGGTAAGAAAATCCCTCTGCTGCGCGAACACTCCCGTTCCGGCTACGATCAATACCGCCGCCAATAACCTCATCCGCTCACCTCCTGCATCCTGCCGCCTGCCGCCCGTGGCGGCTTACTTCTTTTTGCTCATGATCGCAGCCAGCACTTCATCGTGGACGTCCGATACGCGCTTGATCACCGCATCCACCGCCTGACGGCCGTCAAAGTTCACCTGGTCGCGAAAACTATTCAATCGCCTAAGCAACGCGCTCAACTTTAGTTCCGCATTCTTGTAATACTTGCTCCTGCGCGGAGCCTTGTTCGAGTGTTCCAGCGCATCGTAGGAAACATCCACCAGCTCCTTCACTTCCGCCAGGGCATCCTGCTCCGCCTTCTCGTCCCCACCGTTATAGGCCAGCTTCGCGGTGTCCACATCTTTGTCGGCACTTGCGAGCGCTAACTCCGAGCGCCGTTCGAGATCGGGCTCCGACTTCACGGCGGCGATATCGCCGAGGGCCAACAATAACAATGCCAGTAACGGGATCACTATCTGCGAATCTCTCTTTCAAGAATCTTGATTCTCTGTCTGGCTTTAAACTCCTCGTCCGGATTCTGCCCGTTGCTCATTGCCAAGAATCTCTGATAACTTTCGAGCGCGGGTTTCTGTTGGTGAATTTTGTCCAGGACAATCGCCCGGAAGAAAACATGGCCCGGCTTTTCCGCATGCAATGCTGCCACTCGGTCCAGGGCAGCTAAAGCTGCGGGATAGTTCTCGCTAACAACCAAAGCCGAAGCCAACTCGCTCCACGCTTCTCCGGAGTCCGGCTTTATCTTAGTGGCGCTCAGAAAATCCTGCTCCGCTTCCGGAAACTTGCGCTGATCGCGAAGAATACGCCCGTGAAGCATGCGCAGCTCAAAATCGTTCGGGTCGGCCGCCAGAACCTTCTCAATCACCGGCAGCGCCTTTTCCGGCTCCTTGTTCCTGAGGTACGCGGTGGCCAGCGCCGCTCGATTGGCTGGCGTGGGAGACGCCGCCACAGCCGCCTGGAAATTAGCAATGGCATCCGCGGGTTGGCCGGAGGCCAGCAACAACGCACCCAGTCTTTCCTGCGCGCCGGGATTCTCGGGAAATTGCTTATAGATGGCGATCGCCTCCGGAGCCTGTTTCGCTGCTTCATATAAGGACGCAAGTTCCAGCAATCCGTCCCGATAGTTGGGGTTTATGCTAGCCGCGTTCTGGAAATGTGGAGCAGCTTCACTCACTCTGTCCTGCTTCACCAGCGCGTGCGCAAGCCCAAGTTCCGCATCCGGCGATTTCGGATCGATCTCGAGCGCGGTCTTATACGCCTGCTCGGCCTTTCGAAATTCGCCGCTCGCGAATAAAGCTGAGGCGAGATAGAAATTCGGCCGGAACTCCTTGGGTTTCTGCGATACTGCATCCGTCAGATACGGGACGGCTTCAGCGCCTTGTTTGTCGCGCAGCAGCAAAATCGCGAGATTCAACTCCGCTTGGTAAAGCCCCGGCTTTATTTCGAGCGCCTTCTTATATTCAGGGATGGCCTCAGCATCTTTACCCGACAGGCTGTAGGCGAGCGCCAGGTTGAAGTGGAGGCTGTAATCCTTCGGCTCGGCCGCGATGGCGTTAATGAAGTTGTCCACCGCCTCCTGGTAGCGCTTTTCGTCGAGCGCTTTTAGGCCCAGTTCGTAGTAATTACTCTGGAGCGCGAGGAACAGGACCAGCACCGTGGTGGGCCACATACTTCTATGGTCCTATTTTACAGACTCTATCTGGTGGCGAGCGTGACCGAGATCCGGCCGGCAGTGGATCCGTTTCCGATTTGCACGTCCACCCGGTGCGTAGCCAGTGCACCCAAGCTCGGCGGGACCCGCAAGTTGATCTGAAACAGGCCGGAAATCAAGGTCGGCGCCACTCCTGCATATTGGACTTCCGCGTTGAGCACGCCGTCGATGGTGACTGTGGTTGGAAGCACCAGCGTGTCCAGCGGTTTGAGTAACGCGAGACCTCCAGTAAAGCTAGCCGGGTTCGTCGCGCCCCCGCCGGTACCAAAAATCGAAACCACCGAACCTGCGGGAGCTGGATTCGCCGCGGAGTTGTGACTACCGTCTTGATTAAGGATGGCTCCCTGGGGAGCGCCGTATTGGGCGGGGAACAGAGCCGGTGCGGAAGCTGCAAGCGTTACAACTCCCGTTCGGGTAGACACACCGTTGTATTCAACATGCACTTGGGCGCTGTTTTGATCGGCCAACTCCCACGGTACCTGCGCGTTGATCTGCTCCGATTGTGCGTACAGGATCGGAGCTTCGGTTTGGTTGAAAAATACGTGAACGCCGGCCAGTTGGGTGGCCACTTTACCGGTCGAATCGAGCTGCATCTGAGCGCCGGCTTCGGGTCCAAAGCGAAGTCCCCAGAACGTCACCAACTCGCCAGGCGCGATCGGGCCCTCCTGTAGGTTCGCTGCATTCTCAGGCGCGAGAATAGAGCACGGCAGGCTTGCGTTCCCCGGATTCGCGATTTGAAACTGCGCGACGAAAAAACCCGGCGGGCTGACCGGCGAATCCGGCGTGATCGGAAAATCAGAGGTGGTTGCCAGGCCCGCCAAAATTACAGTTCCATCGCCAACGGCGTTGAGCGCAAACGCGAGGTCCTCTCCGGAGCCTCCTAAATACGTAGCGGCTGCGAGTTTCCCGCCTGGGCCGAATTGAATCACGAAAGCATCCGCACCGCCGGCCCGGCAGGGTTGCAGTGCATCGGAGGACGCCGAAAAACCATCCGCGGCCTGTCCGCTTACATAGGCGTTGCCCGCTGCATCGACGTCGAGAAGGCTCGCCGGAACGGAATTGGTGGAAATATACGTCGCGTAAACCAGAGCAGTCGCATCCGGATTGAGCTTTGCGAGAACTGCCGAAGAACCGTCAGGGGCGGTTTGATACGCTCCAGTTGTAGTTGGAATAGATCCGGTTCCCAATACGTAGACGTTTCCAGCGGAATCCACTCGAATGCTTTGACCAGCAGGGGACGCGGTCCCCAGGTAGGTAGCATATATCAGCCCATCGCCTGACGGATTCAATTTGGCTACAAACGCGTTTCCGCCAGGAGTCAAGTTGCTTTGAAACACACCCTTGGTCAGCGGAAAGTCAGCAGAATTGGTTGACCCGGTAAGATAAGCGTCGCCAGCCGCGTCGATGGCAATGGCGCCGGGAGTGTCATTGCCACTTCCTCCCAAATACGTGGCATAGACCAGATTCTGCCCAGTAGGATCTAGCTTGCCGGCTACAATTCCTCCTTTGGTTTCGATCGCACTCGCCGTAACCGGAAACCCGGCAGTGCCGGTGGCTGTGAAATAAGCGTTTCCAGCGGAATCGACGGCCATGCTCATCACTACGCCCATAGGAACGTTGGGACCGTTAGGCATATTAAAAGGTAATGGGCCGGTACCGGGAATGGATGCGGTGTACAAAAACCTGGTAGCGGTGGGATTTAGCTTGACGATGAATGTTGCACCGCCGGTGAATTTCGATCCTGGTATGGTCACGAATCCGGTATCGATGCCGGCAACATAAATATTGCCGGTTGCGTCCAGGCCAATCGACGTGGCCTGGTAACCCCCCAGATATGTGGCGAAGACAACTTTGCCGTGGGTGTCCAGCTTGATAAGGAATGCATCCGGGCACGGAAAAGTGGCCGGTGGGGTAGGCGTTCCGCCACCGGGTGATCCGTAGGTGCAACTCCCACCTCCAAACTTCGGCTGTACAACTCCCGGCGTTACGGGCAGGCCGGGTTCCTCGGTCCAGCCGGTCAGATAAATGTTTCCCGCGGCGTCAGTGGTCATCGCAGTGACTGCGGTATCGCTCTGATTTCCCTGCAAAGGAAAGATGCGGGAGTAAACCAGTCCGTCCTGCGCCGAGCACGCAGCACACAACGTAAGAGCGAGCAGAAATACTCTCACCTGATGGTCCAGGCAATTGTTGGACCAACTTGCGGCATTGATAATCCAAAGGCTCCGTTAGCCCGGATGTTTCCTTTGGCCACGATGATGGGGCAGGCGTTACCATGAAAGATTAAAAGCACCGGTCGCTTACGAAAGACAGTGCTCCCGAACCGCGACCGTAAGGGAGCCGGTGCCTTAGCTCTACTTCGCCGACACCAAACGTGCAATAGCAAACGCCGCGGCAGCCGCTAATCCGCCGATCACCATGGTTCGAAACGCACTCGGAACCAGCGACATTCCTGTGTAATGCCCTTTGATGGCTCCAAAAATTCCGAGCGCCACCAGCGTGGCTACCACTGACGCGATCAAGGCCGTGTAGGGCGTACTCATCAACATATACGGCGCCAGCGGAATCAATCCACCGGCTATGTAGGCGCCCGCAATGGTGGAAGCGCTGCGCACGGCACGCTTCGGATCTGGCTCCTCCAAGCCAAGCTCGAATCGCATCATGAAATCGATCCACTGCTTGGGCCGCTGACGCAACGAATCGACTATCGGGACCGCTTCCAGCTTGGTCAGCCCGTAATTTTCGAAAACCTCGAGAACTTCCCGCGCTTCTTCTTCAGGGATCTCCTCCACTTCGCGCTGTTCGCGGCGCAGCTCACTCTGATAATGATCGGCATCGTTACGAGCCGCCAGATACCCGCCCAATCCCATGGCGATGGAGCCGGCCGCGATCTCCGCCAACCCAGCCACGACGATGATCCGGGTAGTGATATCGGCGCCCGACAATCCCGCCGCCAATGCGAATGGGACGGTGAGCCCGTCCGCCATTCCGATAACCACATCGCGTACGAATTCGGAAGCCGTGAAGTGCGTCTCAATGTGCGGCGTTTGCGGCATGTTCCCTCAAGTATCGCCCAGTGTAGGGTTTAGTTGGAGCGGACGGTCCCTACAATATCTGTCCCCCTCATTCGTCTATAACCGTAGGTGAGCAACGTAGTCAGCTTTGAGCGGATGGCACTTGAGCAGGACCAACGCATTTCGGAAGTGGTCACCCGGGAACAATCCCGGCTGCGCAATTTCATTCGCCGGCGCGTGCCTGACCCGCGCGACGCTGAGGACATTCTGCAGGACGTCTTCTACAAACTGGTGGAAGCGAACCGCCTGCTGATGCCGATTGAGCATGTCACTGGCTGGCTGTTTCGAGTGGCGCGCAATCGCATCACCGATCTTTTTCGCAAGAAGCAGCCGGAGAGCTTCAGCGATAGCGCCGTCGCGGACCAAGACGGCGAACTGCTGCGGCTGGAAGATCTGCTGCCTTCGCCCGAGGCCGGACCAGCCGCGCTATACGCCCGCCACGTACTTCTGGATGAGCTCGAGTTGGCGCTTGACGAGTTGACAGAGGAGCAGCGCGAGGTGTTCGTCGCGCACGAGCTGGAAGGCCGCAGCTTCAAGCAGATCGCCGCCGAGACGGGAGTGAGTGTGAATACGTTGCTGGCACGCAAACATCAGGCCGTGCTGCATCTGCGCCAACGCTTGCAAAGCATTTACGACGAATTTAGGAAAGTGTGAGGAAATGAAGATGAGAAAGAAATGGATTTTCCTGGCTCCGCTGGCGGTTCTGGCGTTGGTTGCATTTATCGCCCTCGGTGGCGAAGTAGTGCGGCTATTGTGGAATTGGCTGCTGCCGCCGCTGTTCGGCTGGCATCCGATTACATTCTGGCAAGCGCTGGGATTGCTTGCTCTATGCCGGATTCTCTTCGGCGGATGGGGAGGCCACGGTTCCGGGCGCTCTCACTTTCGCGGTCGAATGCGCGATCGCATGGCCAAACGCTGGGAGCACATGACCCCCGAGGAGCGCGAACGCTTCCAGCAAGGCATGCGTGAACGTTGCGGCTCCGATCCAGCGCCGAGCGAGAGTAAGGGGCAGTGAAGCGCCCTGTGAGATAATCTTACTGGAGTCTTACCATGGAGAGAACCCGGCTTTCAACCAAAGGCCAGATCATCCTGCCGAAAGGCATTCGTGTTTCTCGCGCCTGGAAGCCAGGCACCGAATTCATTGTCGAAGAGACTGGCGACGGAATCTTACTGCGTCCCGCGCCTCGCTTCCCGGAAAGCGACCTTAAAGAAGTGGCGGGCTGTCTGCGGTCCGAACGCAAGCCAAAAACACACTCCGAGATGCGGGCCTCCATTGGCCGTGAAGTGATGAGACGTCATGATCGCGGTCGATACTAACGTATTGCTAAGACTGTTAACCGATGACGACTTGAAGCAGGCGGCCGCGGCGCGATCCCTGTTCGCGCGCGAGTCAATCTGGATCGCGAAAACTGTGTTGCTCGAAACCGGATGGGTACTCCACAGCTTGTACGGACTTGAGGAAACCGAGATTCGCGCCGCATTCACGAAGTTACTGGGCCTCAAGAACGTCCATGCGGAGGATGAGTCATCGGTAGCTGCCGCTCTGGCGCTTACGGCACGAGGAATTGAACTCGCCGACGCGATGCATCTGTGCAGCAGACCCGCCGGCGCGGCATTTGTGTCGTTCGACAAGTCCTTCGTCAGAGGCGCGAAGCGCGCAGGCGTGTCGGATATTTCAGGCGCCTAAACAAAGGTGTAGTATCGGGCCAAGTCTCACTTCGCCGCGTTTGCGGCTTCTTCTTTCAAATATCGACCCGTATACGAATTCGGCGCGGCCGCAACTTGCTCGGGCGTACCTTGGACCACGATCTCGCCTCCCCGATCGCCACCCTCCGGCCCTAGATCGATCACCCAATCGGCGCTGCGGATCACGTCCAAATTGTGCTCGATAATCAGAATGCTGCCGCCGTTTTCTATCAGCCGCTGAAAAGCGGACAGCAACTTCGCAATGTCGTCGAAGTGCAGCCCTGTAGTTGGCTCGTCGAAAATATACAGAGCGCCATTACACGTCGCCTGCGCTAAATGGGCGGCCAGCTTCACGCGCTGCGCTTCACCGCCGCTCAGCGTGGTGGCCGATTGTCCCAGCCTCAAGTAACCCAAACCCACGTCGTCCAGCACTTTGAGCTTGGTCACCAGGCGCTTGTTTTCGGAAAAGAAAGATAGGCCTTCCTTCACCGTCAACTTCAGCACCTCATGAATATTCAGCGCCTGGTATCGGATGTCCAGGATGCTGCTCTTGAAGCGGGTTCCCTTGCACTCCTCGCACACCAGCTCGACGTCGGCCAGGAACTGCATTTCCACCGTGACCGTCCCATCCCCCTGGCAATTCTCGCAGCGTCCGCCAGGGATGTTGAACGAGAAATGTCCGCCGTTGTAGCCTCGCTTCTTCGCGTCCGGAGTGGAGGCAAAAATATCTCGAATTATGTCGAAAGCTTTGATGTACGTCACCGGATTCGATCGCGGCGTTCTGCCGATGGGTGATTGATCCACTAGAATCACTTCACGCAGCAGCTCTGCTCGCTCTACGCGCCGGCAGGTGACTTTCTCAGCAGTGCGCGGCGCATCTTCGTCCAGCTCCTCCTTGGCCGGCTGGCGCAGCCTCCGTTCGATGGACTGAAAAATTACATCGTGCACCAGCGTGGATTTGCCGGATCCGGAAACGCCCGTCACGGCAACCATCATATTTAACGGGATCGCAACATCGATGCCCTTTAGGTTGTGAGCGCGCGCACCGAAGAATTTGACCACACGCTTGGGATCCACCGGGCGGCGCTTGGCTAGTCGCGTGGCACGCATCTCGCCCCGCAGATAGCGCGACGTCAGCGAACCCGCTCCGTCCCGCAAAATTTTGCCGTAGGAGCCGTCGAAGATAATGCGCCCGCCCAGTTCTCCGGCGCCCGGCCCCAAATCCACAATGTGATCGGCCGCGCGCATCACGTCCGCGTCATGCTCCACCACCACAATGGTGTTGCCGAGATCGCGCAGTTCTTCGAGGATGCGGATCAACCGGCCGGTATCGCGACTATGCAGCCCGATGGACGGCTCATCCAGCACATAGCAAGCTCCCACTAACCGCGATCCAAGACAAGTTGCGAGCTGTATACGCTGCGCTTCGCCGCCAGACAGCGTCGACGACAAACGATCCAGCGTCAGGTAGTCCAGGCCGACATCGTTCAGGAATTTCAGCCGCTGCCGGATTTCCACCAGAATTTTGTCAGCGATGGCGGATTCTTCAGGTGTAAGGTCCAGCTTCAGGAAGAATTCGTACGCTCGCTCGATGTTCAGCCGCACGATATCCGCGATGGTCCGCCCGCTGATCCGAACGTTCAGCGCTTCGGGGCGCAGCCGCGACCCCATGCAATCCGGGCACTGCGCATACCCGCGATACCGGCTCAGGAACACGCGCACGTGTACTTTGTATTTCTTGGTTTCCACCTCAGCGAAGAACTTATGAACGTGCTCATGGACCAGCGCTTGTTCTTCAGCCGTCAAATCGCAGAACGGGATATTCCAACGCACCTCGCCGCGCGTGGATTTGCGGAAGCGCGCGACGTACGCCTGATACTGCTCTTTGGTCCACGGCTGCACCGCGCCTTCGTCGAGCGACAGTCCGGGATCGGGGATCACCAGATCCAGGTCATAGTCGATGGTGTTTCCGAAGCCCTGGCAGCGCGGACATGCGCCCATGGGATTGTTGAAGCTGAAAAGTCCAGGCTCCGGCGTCACCAATTCGATGCCGCACTGCTTGCAAGCGAACTTCTCGTTGAAGAGCAGCGTGACGGGCGGTGGATTCTGCGGCGTGGCTTCCTCAAAGATTACTTCGCCGCCCTCGCGGTAACAGATTTCGGTGGTGTCGACTATGCGTTGATGCAGGTCGGGAGTAATGACGAAGCGGTCAACCAATATAAAAACGGGCTCAGTGAAATCGATGTCCAGCAATGATTCCGGGGTGGAGAATTCGAAAACGCGTCCCTTTTGGTAGAGGCGATTGAAACCTTTCTTGCGCAGCTCGAAGAGTTGATCGCGCAAGGCTTCCGTGGTTGCGCCGCGGCGAACCGGAAACAGCGCGTACCAGCGCGAGCCCTCCTTCTGCTGCAGCATGGTTTGCGCCACCTGATCCACCGTGTCTCGCACCACCTGTTGACCGCACTTGGGACAATAGCTGCGGCCCACGCGCGCGTAGAGAAGACGCAGGAAATCGTAGATTTCGGTGGATGTGGCGACGGTGGATCGTGGATTCCGCGTAGTGTTTTTCTGCCGGATGGCGATGGGCGGCGCGATGCCGGAGATTTCATCCACATCCGGCTTTTCCATGCGCTCCAGAAATTGCCGCGCATAGGCCGAGAGCGATTCCACGTAGCGCCGCTGCCCTTCCGCGTACACAGTATCAAACACCAGCGATGATTTACCCGATCCGGATACACCGGTCACCACAGTGAGTTGATTGTGCGGAATCGCGAGCGAGACATTCTTCAGATTGTGGACTCGCGCTCCACGGATGAGTATAGATTCTTCCAAGGGGTTGCTTCGGGAAAGCAGGCACGCACCCGCCGTCTAACTTGATTATCTCAGGAAGGTGTTTCGACTGCTTTACCGCGCGACAATCAGAACCGGAAACAACTGACTCCGCCGAAGACGCCTCGTGGCGCACTTACTCCTCGGTGCTGTATCGACGCTTGTGTCGATGTCCGCCCTACGCCCGAGATTAGTCTCGGCGCGGCACGCAGGAGTGCGTGCGCCACGGGGCGTCTTCATGACCTTTGGTAGGCCACCTGGCCATGAAGAACTCCGCTGAAGACCCGGTCCCCTGGCTGACGAGGTCAGGGAGGCAGCGCATTAACAACGTAATACTTGAGTATATTCATGTAACCATCTGATTCCTAGGATCTTGCCGGCCGGGTCTATAATGCTCGGACCCTAAAGTACCGATTTTCCTTATATGGACGCCCGGCGCGAGCCTCGCTTCTCAATCTACGGTCCTGTCAAGGCCACATTGCTGAGCAGCCCGGAACGCGCACTCGATTGTGTTTTGCTGGATATCTCCGCAACCGGTCTGAAGCTTATCGCGCCGGAAAGCATCGCCGTGGACGAGATTCTCTCGATCGAGGCTGAGGATCATCTTGCCTTGGCAGACGTGCGCTACGTACAGCCGCGCGGGGATAAATTCACCATCGGATGCGAGCGGATTCACGTGCTCAACAAAGTCCCGCTCCCGGATGACAAGGTCCAGGTAGATCAAATCCGCCTCTTGATCGATGACTACCGCAATCGGATTCGCAACGGTATCGCGACCGAGCGCCCCGATACGAACGAAGCAGAAGCCGCGCGCCTGGATCGTCAGATACTGCAGAAGTGCGAAAAAGGGGAAAGCCCGGCTCCCACGCCAGTGCCGGAGCATCCCGTAGCCGCCCCGAGCATCGCTCCGGACACCCCGTCGAGCGCACCTCCCGCCGCAGGAAAATTCACCACGCGCGAGCAACTGCTGGACGCCGCGGCCGCCTGGGCGGTAGAGCATTGGGAGAAAATCCCAGCCTCACCACGCGATGCCACAGCCGGTCGAAGCGAGATTATAGATCGTTTGACGGTTCACCTGGCGGAAAAACTTCGCCCATCCACGCCGCCGCCTCCCGAGAAGCCTCCAGAGAAAATTGCAAGGAAGATCCGTCCCACTACGAAACAAAATGTCAACGTCCGTCAGTGGCGCATTCCAATCGGCCTAGCCGCGGCAGCCATTCTCGGCTGGGGACTCTCGGCAATATTCTGGTCGCTCAATTCCAGCGGCGCAGCCGGCCATCTGCACAGTTCCATCAGCGCTTTAATCTCTGCAAAGGACCTATCTGCCCCGGCGCCCACCTCATCAGTGCGCCACGCCATGATCAAAGTTGTGGAGGCCACCTGGATAATCGCGACATCGGACGGCAAACGCCTGTTCAACAAGAAACTCGCCAAGGATGATATCCGCGAAATAGAGTTCTCCGACAAAGCGCTACTCCGCATCGGCAATGCCAAAGGCGTGGAAATCAGCCTGGATGGAAAGCCGATCGGTCCCATCGGAGGGCGTGGCCAGGCTCGTCTAGTAGAGCTAAGCGCTGCCGGTTTCCGTCTCCTGCCCCTGAACTAGGAAATCGGGGACATGCAGGGCAAGCGTCCGAACCGTTTCAACCTTGAACACACCAAGTCGTGTCCACGAATTCTTGTGCCGTCGGACGGAACCGCGCCAGCAGCAGCGCACCTTAGCGACGCCGCAAGTCACCATCGGTGGAATCTCGGCGATGGTAGCCTCCAGCGCCTTGGCACAGGATTTCGTTGGCCTGAATCAAGTCAACTTAGTGGATCCGTCGAGCTTGTATTCCGGCATCAGCCTGTCGTCATGAGCGTCACGGGCGTAGCGAGTAAATTCACAGGCCGGCGGATTTCAGCAGTTGGGTAGCCGTTTTAAGCGCCCACACCGCGGATACCCACAGCGCTAATCCCGCGCCCGCCGCCAAAAAGCCGATCATTCTATCGCCATGGAAAAGCAACGGGCACACAATGGCCCACGCCACCATCACCGCGCCGGTAACCAGATTGGCTTGATGCCGAAACAGCCGAGGCATCGGAAAAAAGTGGAGCCCCACAATCAACACCACCGCCGGGAATATCAGTTCCCCAAGGCCCACGCGCGGGAAGATTTGGAAAACCAGAAACACCGAAACCCACGTCACGGCATTGACGATTCCAAAAATCCGGTCGTTCCGCTTTTGTTCCTCCTCCGGAAAAGCATTCTTCGCAGCGTCTTTGCCGCGCCGCAGACGCCGCATGGCTTGGTTCACCAACAGGGTCAAACCGGCCGCGATTCCGACTATCTCAACGGCGCCGATGTTCTCGCGAGCAACGGCTGCGAGCACCAACCAAGCCGCTCCAAAAAAGGCAAAGAACAACGCACCATAGCAACGCCCCACCGCGCGCGCCGCATCTGCGTTCCCAGTGGCTGCGATCATCGTAACCCCGTTGTACCTCTGTGCCGAGTATAAGCGTCGGTACAATCAATAGTGTTGCGCCTCCTGATAGCCACCATCGCGCTGGCGGCCTGCGCGCATGCGGCGCCCGACCATCCCTTTGTCGATATGAACCGGGCGGAGCTACTGAAAGCAGCGCCCGAATTGGGCGCCCTCGAGTTCGATTCCGATCAAAGCGCGCTCGGTCCCCTGCTGCGCGCAGCCGGACAACAACTGGAAAGCATGCTGGCGCGGTTCATCAACGTTTCTATCGCCGAAGACGTGCACGAAATGCGTTTCGAGAGCAAGCGCTTGATTTGGAAAGAGCATCGCGATCAATTCCGATATGTCATCGAGACGCGTCCTTTCTTGGAGTCACGAAACCAGGCACCCAATCCACAAAGCGGCTTTCTGGTAGCGGGCCGCTTCATGGATATGCTGAGCGATCTGCTTCCGGCGAATCAGAGTAACGCGCGATTCCGATATCTCGGACGCATTAGGGAAGGCGGCGCGCCGAATGTTGTAGTGGCCTTCGTGCAGCGGGAGGGTTCCAGGCAAGGCCTTGTATGGATCGACGAGGCCACTAAACGAATCGTACGCCTCCGGACGGATAGCAGTTTCACTCGCGATATTCGATTCGTCCCGGTGCACTTCCCCGCCCTCGAAATCACCTTGTGGCTGCCTTGCAGCGTAACGGTACACGCGCGATTTGCCGCCGGCGAACTCCACACCGTTCACCGGTTCTCCGATTACCGCACCCCTCGGAAGGATATAGGCGAGACGGCCTCGCCAGCGGCACTGGCAGACGATCCATTCGAAGTTCTGCTCAAAGGCGTAGAGGCTCTCGAGGCAGGCTCGGCCGGGGATGCAATTGCTCCTTTGCTGGCTGCCTCGGGAGCATTGGCAGCACGCATTGAGCCCGGTTACTACTTTGGATTGGCATTGTACGAAACGCACGATCTGGCGGGTGCGGAAACTCAATTTCGGGACGCCGTGAAGCGAGCTCCGGCCTTCGCGGCCGCTCACAACGAGCTCGGCGCCGTGCTATTCGAGCGCGGCGATCGGGCCGGAGCTATAGCGGAGTTTCAAGAAGCCTTGCGGTTGCAACCCGGGAACCCGAAGATGCTTGCCAATCTCGACCAGGCTACAAAGGAGCCTGCCGATCTCAATCTGGGTTTTGGCTTACCGTTTACCGTCGCGAGCGATCTGAACGTCCAGGTGAATGTGCGGCAGGTCTTAGTTCCCGTCGTGGTAACCGATCGGGACGGGCACCCTATGAGCGGCTTGGCCCAAAGCGATTTCAAGATTTTTGAAGACGGGGTTGAACAGAAGATCATCGCGTTCACGAGCGAACGGGCCGACATTTCCGCCCCAGCGATTCCCAGCGCAACACCAAGCCGAACTCTTACTCTCTCGGCGCCTGCTTCGCCCACGCCTCTGCCCACACGCCG
Source organism: Bryobacteraceae bacterium (assembly GCA_036008345.1). Taxonomy (GTDB): domain Bacteria; phylum Acidobacteriota; class Terriglobia; order Bryobacterales; family Bryobacteraceae; genus Palsa-89. The sequence continues at coordinate 21,256 of DASYNU010000107.1, read as the reverse complement.
CACGTACGTTATCTGCCTGGATATGATCCACGCTTCTTTTAGCAATTTCGTTCATGTCCGGGAAGCGCTGCAGAAATTGTTTCGCGAAGAGCAGCTTGGGGATTCTCAATATTTAGTGATTGCACTCGGCAGGACCATCCAGGTTGTCCAAAACACCACTACCGATCCAGCCAAGGTTCTGGAAACCCTGAGCGGCGCCGAATTCAAGAAAATCTATCAGCAGAGTCAGCAAGGCTCGTCCGAATCTGAAATCTCCGTTTATGAGGGGAAACTGCAAGAGATTCGTTCGGCGTGCGACGCGGGTGATATAACTTGCGGGATACAGAAGCAAATGCTGCCGCACGAAGCGCAAATGCTAGCGGACCATGAGAGGTACAGGAGCACACAATTTTCCAAACAATTCCGCGCCGTGGTCGAGCAAGTGGCGCGCGGAAACAGCCGGTGTACGCTGGTTTTGGTCTCCGATGGTTTCCCGTTGGCGCCAGGCGCGGTCCCATTTGGGCTTCTCCAAGCGTACTTCCCGGAATTCCGCTCAACGCAGGCAATGGAAGGAGACGGAATGCAGGAAGTCATGGAGCCGATCTTCAGGCGTGCGGCGAAGGCAAATGTGCCGGTCTATACCATCGATTCGCGCGGGCTCTACACACAGCCGGCATTTGACGCGTCGCGGAGCGCGAATGTATCCGTCGCAACCCAAGTGACGATGGCTTTGAACAACATAGCTATGGATCAGGGACAAACGCTTTCCCAGATCGCCGCCGCAACCGGCGGAAAGGCGTTTCAAAACAGCAACGATCTGCTTGCAGGTTTGAAGAAAGCGTTCGCAGACGGACGTGAGTATTACATGCTCGCTTACGTGCCGACCAATGAGGCGCAAGACGGCAAGTTCCGTAAGATCGATGTCACAGTGCGCGACAACAAAGCGACTGTAAGCGCAAAACGCGGCTACTGGGCACCCCCTCAATGAAATCCTGAAATCCGGTGACAGGATACCCATTCCCGATTTCCGCATAGGGAAGCCGGGGCCGCGCGACATAAAAGTGGAGCCTTTCGATAAACGTGGTATGGCTTCGTGCCGGTCGCGGCTCAGCTTTTCGTGGAATCACACCTGCTTTCCATATTTATGCCGGGTACTCGAAAGCCGGTCGTACCCTCTTTCAAAGGCATAGCGTCGATACAATCGAAAGTGTTGCGCCTCCTGATAGCAACCATCGCTCTAGCGGCCTGCGCACTTGCGGCGCCCGAGCATCCTTTTGTCGATAGCAGTCGCGACGAACTACTCAAAGCCGCTCCTGAATTGACGGCGCTTCAGTTTGATCCCGATCAGAGCCCCTTGGATCCGCTACTGCGCGCAGCCGGCCAACAGCTGGAGAGCATGCTCGCGCGATTCGTCAATCTCTCCATTGCCGAAGAAGTGCACGAAATGCGCTTCGACAACGGGCGCCTGCTGTGGAAAGAGCATCGCGATCAATTTCGATATGTGATCGAGTCCCATCCTTTCTCCGAGTCACGAGACCCGGCATCTAATTCACACGGCGACTTTCTGATAGCGGGCCGCTTCATGGACATGCTGGGCGATCTGCTTCCAGCGAATCAGAATAAGGCGCGCTTTCGGTATCTCGGCAGAATTACCGAAGGAGGAATGCCGAATCTGGTATTGGCATTTATCACGCAAGACGGCTCCAGGCAAGGCCTGGTATGGTTGGATGCGGCCACTAATCGAATGGTGCGACTCCGGACCGATGATAGCTTCAGGCGGGATGTCCATTTCGTTCCGGTGAAGTTTGCCGAGGTTGAAACTTCTTTATGGTTACCCGCGCGCGCAACGGCGCACGCACGATATCCTTCCGGAGAGGTGCACAGCGTCCACCGGTTTTCCGGCTATCAATTAGAGGGATCCAAGAACGGAATGGGTGAGGCGTCTGCACCGACGGGAACCGAAGACGATTCATTCGAGGAGCTGGTCGCAGGAGTTGCGGCCCTCACTGCAGGGAAACCCGAAGATGCGTTAGCTCCTCTGCTGCGCTCAGTGGGCCGATTGCCGGACCGGATTGAGCCGGGATATTACTTGGGTCTGGCGCTTTACAAGACTCATGATTTGGCCGAGGCAGAGACTCAGTTTCGTGAAACGGTGAAGCGCGCTCCGAATCTGGCGGTCGCTCACAACAACCTTGGCGCGGTGCTGCTGCAGCGCGGCGATCGGGCGGGAGCACTCGCGCAAGCGCAGGAGGCTCTAAGGCTCGACCCCGAAAATCCCAAAATGCGCGCCAATCTCGACCGTATGATCAAACCGCCGACCGATGCCTCCATGCCTCCTTCCGAGCTGGCGTCCAGCCCGGCGGACGACGTGACTATTAAGGTCAATGTGCGCCAAGTGCTGGTTCCCGCAGTTGTAACCGATAAGGACGGCCATCATATAACCGGCTTGTCCGCGGCCGATTTCACGATTTTCGAAGATGGAGTAGAACAGAAAATCACCGCATTCTCGAGTGAACGCGCCGATGTCGCGACATCCGCCGGGAGCCGCGAGACGAACACCGCGGACTCGCCCGGCGCGCCAAAACTTCTGGCGAAGGGGCGGACCTACGTCATCTGCCTGGACCTGATGCATGCTTCCTTCGGCAACTTTGTGTATGTTCGCGAAGCGCTCCGGAAACTGTTTCGCGAAGAGCAGGCAGGAGACTCCCAATACGCGGTGATTGCGCTGGGTACCTCCATGCAGATCATCCAGAACACTACCTCCGATCCAGCCAAGGTTCTTGAAGCCGTGGCCGAATCTAATTTCCGGAAAATCTATCAACCACCCGTGTCGCAATCTGACATCGCACAGTATGAACGGGACCTGCAGGAGGTGCGCGCAGCGTGCGATGCAGGTGATCCAAGTTGCGTGCCTCGCAAAAGAACGCTTCCCTCCCAGGCTGAGGCGCTCGCAGAACACGAAAGAGTCCGGACCACGCAATTTCTAGCGGAACTCCGTTATATGGTGGAGCAATTGGCAAGCGGCAACGGCCGGCGCACGCTGATCTTGATCTCCGATGGCTTCTTGTTAGCGCCCGGGAAAGTTCCCTATGACTTGCTCCAAGCGTATTTCCCCGACCTGCGTTCCCTTCGCTCGCTCGATAGCATGCAAGATTCCATACAACCGATCTTCAAACTGGCCGTGAAGGCAAATGTTCCCGTCTATACCATTGACTCGCGCGGTCTCTATGTGTCCCCCGCTCTGGATGCATCGCGAACTACGAACATATCCGTCGCAACGCAAGTAGAAAGCGCGTTAAACGGCATAGCCATGGACGCGGGGCAAACGCTTTCCGAGATCGCCGAGGCCACTGGCGGAAGAGCATTTCAAAACAGCAACGACCTGTTTGCCGGTTTGAAGAAAGCCTTCGCGGACGGCCGCGAGTACTACATGCTGGCCTACGTCCCGACCAACGAAACGCAAGACGGCAAATTCCGCAAAATCGAGGTCAAGGTTCGCGACAGAAAAGCAACTGTAAACGCAAAACGCGGCTACTGGGCGCCCTCGCAATAAGACTGAGTGCTGGCAGCATCGCACCTGGCAAGATAACTGATCTCAATCAGTCAGTTGACCCGGTCTACGTCATTGCCGTATAGTTTAAGGGTGATTACAGAAATCGTAAGCCTGTCGGGTTACGAATCTCAAGTGTCCAGGCTTCTGAACGAGGATGAGCAAATGGCGATGGAGTTCTACATCGCCTCGGCGCCGGAAGCTCATCCCGTCATAGCGGGCTCCGGCGGCTTTCGCAAGGCTCGCTGGGCGCAACGCGGCGGAGGGAAAAGTGGCGGCTTTCGTGTTGTTTACTTCTAGCGGAGCCAGGGCGAATTTACATGGCCGCGATCTACGCGAAATCGAATGGAGAGTCTTTCGGCGGCTGATCGGAACGTTCTCGCAAGACTCGCCGCACAGATCAAGAAAGCAGCAAAGGGAGACAGATAATCATGGGTATACGCAATCTGAAGACAGGGACCAAACGGCGAAGCGGCCTCGGATTGGCGCTTGAGCAGAGCGCCAAGGAAATCCTAGCCCACATGAAAGGTGAGGCGAAGCTACCAACGAGGCGAATCGTGCTGCCGGACGAAGTTGATGCAAAGCGCATCCGGACCAAGGCACGAATGTCTCAAGCAGAATTCGCGCGGGCGTTTTGCATTAATCCAAGAACGCTGCAGGAGTGGGAACAAGGCCGGAGAAAGCCCGACGCAACCACTCGCGCGTACCTAGCGGTGATCGCCAAAAACCGCCAGGCGGTACTCGAAGCCCTCGCCTCGTGACTTCTAGGAAACAGATGCCTCCGGAACTACACTTGAAGACCAAGGATCTCAAGGCAATACTGGAGCCGCTGTGCTCGCGGGTTTTGGAGCACTTCCAACTTCCCGCGCAGAGACTGCTGTGCTTTTTCGACGACGTAGATCCGCTCTGGTTCACGCAGTATTTCCCGAGTGCGTGCCGCGGATTCCATGCGCCGGTGATAGGAACGGGCTATATTTCGCACGATATTCAACGCCTTTTCTTCGATTCTCTTGGGAACATCGTCTTTGACAATGTGATTTACCTTCCGAGCAGGACATTTACGACTGAGACCGGGGCTGTAATTACGTTCTCGCACGAATTGCAACATTTCGTGCAATATGGAACCGCCTACAAGGCCTGGGCGGCGAGCACATTGCTTTGTAAACATTTACGCACTTTTGAACCGGCGACAACTGCCCAAGCCTGGAACATTCCTCACGAACAGGACGCCATGATCGTCTCAAAACGAATCGCCGAGTTAGCCCAGACGCCGTGGATTCGCACGCAACGTCGAGAATCATTGCCGAGGACGATGCGCTCTATTGGGTGTACTTTCAGAGTCTTTCGTCGCATAGCTCTTTCGATCTCACCGCCGAGACACTTCCATGGGTCGACAAGTATCGCAGCCAGCTCTTTCAACTCCAACAGCACGAGGTGGACTTCTCCAAGAGTGATTGGTGGCGATGAATGTCTCTCAGGGTCGGAAACGTAGCGAGGTGAGCAAGGGACCCCGATGTCGGCTATTACCGACACGGCTTAGATTCCCTCTCATCGAGTCTCCAACCCCAGCCCCCGAGCCACCAGCCCCACTAGGCCTTCGGCAAGAACCTCCGGATCCCCGCGTCATAAACCAATCCCCCGATCAATCCTCCGACAATCGGCCCCACAATCGGTACCCAAAACACGAACCCACCATCCGTGAGTCCGTTGTTCTTGAATCCCGCCACCACCGTAAAAAGCCGCGGTCCGAAATCGCGCGCCGGATTGATCGCATACCCATGCATCCCTCCGAATGACATGCCGATCACCACCACAATCAATCCGATCAGCAGCGGCACCAGTTGCCCGGGCGGTTGATTCCGCTCATCCGTGATTGCAAAGATCATCAGAATTAGCAGCGCGGTGCCAATGGTTTGATCCAGCAATCCCGCCGACATCACTGCCGGAAACGCTGGAAATGTCGTGAACACGCCCGCCGTGTGATCCAGCCCTGGATCAACCGCCAGGAACGCGGGATGATAATTCCAGAACACCAGCGCGGCCGCCACGAATGCTCCGGCCGTTTGGACGATACAATAGGGAATCACTTTGCTCCAAGCGAAGCCCCGGTAGGCGGCCAGCGCGACGGTTACGGCGGGATTCAGGTGTGCGCCCGAGATTTTTCCAGCGATGTAAATGCCCATGGTGACGGCGAGCCCCCAGGCTAGCGTGATGTTGGTGTAGCCGCCTTTCACCACTTCACCGGGAACGTCGTGGCCGAAAAGCAACACCATAGCCACTACGCCATTCCCAAAGAGGATCAGCACCAGCGTCCCGAGAAATTCGGCAATAAGTTCAGCAGCCAGATTCGGTTTCATGTGAAGGTGGATTCTATCATTAACGGCAAATCCAAGTCGCGCTTCGGTGGCCTCTGGCGTAATCCGGATTTCATGAAGCTCTGGGGTGGACAAACCATTTCCGAGATCGGATCCAGAATCACGCGCGATGGCGTCCCCTACGCTGCCGTCATCGTGCTGAATGCCCCGGCCTCGCAAATGGGCTTCTTAACAGCGGTGGGCGCGGCGGCGGTGCTGTTGTTCGGCTTGCTAGCCGGCGTCTGGGTGGATCGCTTCCGCAGGCGCCCCATCATGATTGCAGCCGATCTGGCGCGCGCGGCAATTCTAGCTTCCATCCCCATCGCTGCCTACGCGCATCGCCTGTCGATGGCGCAGCTCTACGTGGTAATCGCCCTGGCCGGTTTCTGCACAGTATTTTTCGACGTCGCCTATCAGAGCTACATGCCGTCACTCGTGGAGCACGAGAATCTGCTCGAGGGTAACAGCAAACTGGCCATGAGCGCTTCGGTCGCGGAAATCGCCGGACCCAGCCTCACCGGTATCCTGGTGCAACTCATCACAGCCCCCATCGCGATCCTCTTCGACGCCATTTCATTCCTTGTCTCGGCCGCGAGCGTCATGCTGATCCGCAAACCCGAACCGCGCCATCAGGCGCCCACCACCACACCGCATCCCATTGCCGGACTGCGTTTTGTCTTCAGCCATCCGCTACTGAAGCCGCTGGCTTGCTTCTCGATCACGGCATTCTTGTCCCTCGGATTTATAGGACCGCTCTACGTCCTCTACGCGATTCGCGAGCTTCACATCACCCCTGCCGAACTCGGGATCGCGATCGGCATGGGGGGCGCGGGAAGCCTCATCGGCGCCAGCTTCGCCCCAGCCATCGGCCGCCGTTTCGGCCTGGGCCACACCTTCATCGGAGCGGTGCTGATTATGGCCGCCGCCTACGCGTTAATCCCGCTAGCCGAAGGTCCGCACCCTTTGCCGCTTATGTTCCTGATGCTCTCACAACTAGTAGGCGACTTTGCTCTCTCCACGTACGTGATTAATGAGCTGACCCTCCGCCAATCCGTCGCACCCGAAGAAATGTTAGGACGAGTCAACGCGGCTATGCAACTAATGACCCGCGGCGTCTTCCCCTTAAGTGCCCTGGCCGGAGGCATTCTGGCAAGCGCGATCGGCATCCGCCCAACGCTAGCAATTGCAGTAGCAGGAGTCGCAGCAGCAACCCTTTGGTTAATAGCCTCACCACTGAGGAAGCTCGGGGCTGGGGGCTTGGGGCTAGGGACCGGCGCGCTATAGTCATTCCTATGCCTTATCCGTGTTTATCTGTGTCCATCTGTGGCCTATTTGCTTTCGTTCCAGCCTTTTCCCAAATGCGCACCATAACTGATGCCGAAGTCCAGAAAATCCACAAATCCGCTCTCCTCATAGACACCCACAATGACATCACCAGCCGCACCGTGGATGGCTACGACATTGGAACCGCCAAGAACGACGGCCACACCAACGTCACAGCTTTGAAAGAGGGCGGCGTCGGCGCCCAATTCTTCGCCGTCTACGTCTCATCCACCTACGTCAACGGAAATCATTCTGCGCGGCGAACTCTCGAGATGATCGATACCGTGCGCCACGATATCATCGGGCGCTACCCCAACGATTTCGTCTTCGCCACTACCGCCGATGACATCGAACGAATCCACAAGCAGGGCAAGATCGCCGCTTTGATGGGCATCGAGGGCGGACACGCCATTGAGGACAGCCTGCGCCTGCTACGCGATTACTACGCCCTCGGAATCCGTTACATGACCTTGACCCACACCAACACCAACAATTGGGCGGATTCTTCAGGCGACATCAATAAACCCGGCGTCGAACATCACAACGGCTTAACCGATTTCGGCAGACAGGTTGTCCGTGAAATGAACCGGCTCGGCATGATGGTGGACATCTCCCATGTAGCCGACAAGACATTTTGGGGCGCTCTCGAACTGAGCAGCGCGCCTATATTCGCCTCGCACTCCTCGTGCCGCGCATTGTCGAATGTGCCGCGCAACATGACTGACGAAATGATAGTGGCGCTCGCGAAGAAAGGCGGCGTGGTGCAGGTAAATTTCTTCTGTGAGTTTCTGTCTCAGAAATCCGCGGACGCGGGAAAGCTGTTCAGCATGTCGGAGACGGATCCCGCAGCCATGGCGAAGTACCAGAAAAACGTGCCTCCCGCGACTCTGGCCGACGTAGTGGCCCACATCGATCACATCGTGAAGATCGCGGGCATCAACGCGGTCGGTATCGGCAGCGATTTCGACGGAATACCCTGCGCACCTCAGGGCTTGGAAGACGTGGCCAAGTTTCCCAACCTAACCCGAGCGCTATTGGAAAAGGGCTACACTGCCGAGGACATTCAAAAAATCTACGGCGCCAATACCCTCCGAGTGATGCGCGCCGTAGAAGCCGCCGCCAAAAAGTAGCTCCGCGCGTCCGCGAGGGGACACATTCCTCACTAACTTCACCGGCCGCAGCTGGTGCCGATACGGGCTTTCATGCTTCGGCACCACGCGATCCAGCCTCCCAAAATCCACCATCATCAGACACAAAGCCAAAAACACAAACGCTGCCGCCACTATCGTCAGGAGCCGGTGGTCGCGCCCTACGCCCCGGCTCCTGTCCTCCGATGCCAAGTCGAGCTCGCTATCAGTCACGGTCTCAATCTTGGACGTTGTCATGCATTTCTAAAGTGCAATCCGCAGTCCATTCGTCAAGGGTCGATTAATCAAGCAGTTCCGAAAGCGGCCGCGAGCCGCCGAGAAGCAAATGGTTAATCCACTAACCAATCGATTACTGCTCGCCGCCTGGCGGTAGTGGGGTCAGTTTGGTTGAAGGGCAGGATGGCATCCCAATGCCACTTAGTTTTCCCAGAATCGAAACATGGAGGGCTTGTGGGGCAGGGCCATGCCCTGCCGGGGTCCTGGGGGAGCCCATTTCCGGTTCGCAATAAGCCCCGGCCCCTCCACAGGTTGCACAAGCGGGATCAAAAGACGCCTGGCAAGTCATGGCCCTGCCCCACCAGGGCCCCAGTCCCTGAGGTGGGAAAACTAAGTGGCATTGGGATGCCATCCTGCGCGTGGGTTGTGAACCCGCGCTTTTGCGCCGATTGGCAATCGGCGTGCATGTTATAAACCTGCCCCACGCCCTAAACTGACCCACTACCCGCCTGGCATATGCGCTAGATTATTGGCAGAGTGCAGGGTACCAATCCAAGGCTCGTGGCCGTGCGAGGACCAATCAAAGGGTCCACCATCGCTCTGCCCGAGGGTGCCTATTCAGTCGGCCGCCAAGGCGTAAATAGCCTCCAGTTGGAGGACCACGGTGTATCCCGCCAGCACTGCCTCTTCACCCGCTCCGGCGTCGAGTGCGAGCTGAAGGATCTCGACAGCCGCAACGGTACCTTCGTAAATGGCGCGCCTATCACGCTGCAGAAGCTCGCTTCCGGCGACGAGATTCGCATCGGCGGCTCACTGCTGGTATACCTCACCGGGAGCCAGCAGGTTTCAAAAGACGCGGACACCAAAACGCGGCAGCTTCGCGCTGAAGATTCGCTCTACTTGGCCTCCAACGAAAAAGACATCTCCCCCTCCTATCGCGCCGTTCACGATCTACGCCTTCTACTGCGCGTAAGCACCATGCTGCATTCCTTCCGTGGATTGCACGACATGCAAGGGCTGCCCGCCGCGGAAGTTTTGAGAAGCCATCTCGCTTCTTTGCTGTTGGAATTAATTCCCGCCGAGCGCGCCGGCGTCTTTATTCCGGGTCAGGATCCGGACGGCTGGGCACCCGACGCCGCATTGTTTCAACGAATTTGCCGCGAACAACTGGCCGTGTGGATAGAGGATTCCGATGGTGCCGGGTTGGCCCAATTGGGTGCCCCCGTGATGGTGCGCGGTGAATTGGCCGCCGTGCTTTATTTCGAATCCGCCGATCCCACTCGCCGGCTCGATGAAGGGCATCTACAGCTAGTCACCGCCGTGGCCGAAATGGCATCCGGGGCCTGGGAGAACGCCGTGATTCTGGGTTGGCTGCAGCAGGAGAATGAGCGGCTTCAAACCGAGCTCAAGCTGGAGCACGACATGTTGGGAGTGAGCGCGAAGATGCGCGATTTGCAGCGCCAGATCGCGAAAGTAGCGCCTTCCAACTCAAATGTGTTGATCCTGGGCGAGAGCGGAACCGGCAAGGAACTGATTGCCCGCGCTATTCATCGCAACAGCCTGCGCGCCAGCGGACCATTCATCGCCATTAATTGTGCCGCGCTCGCCGACAACCTGCTCGAGAGTGAGCTATTCGGGCACGAGAAGGGCGCCTTCACCGGCGCCATCGCGCAAAAGAAAGGCAAGCTCGAGATGGCCGAAGCCGGTACGGTATTGCTGGATGAAGTTGGCGAGCTTTCGTCCGTCCTGCAGGCGAAATTGCTGCGCGTCCTGCAGGAGCGCGAGATGGAACGCGTGGGCGGCACCAAAACCATCAAGCTCAACATCCGCATCCTCGCCGCCACCAATCGCGATCTGGAAGATGCCGTGAAGCAGGGTGCATTTCGCCAGGATCTTTATTACCGGTTAAACGTAGTAGTGCTGAAAGCGCCGGCTTTGCGGGACCGTCCTGAGGACACCTTGCCTCTGGCCGAACACTTCGCTAAAAAGTTCGCCAGCGAATGCGGACGCAAAATCACCGGCCTGGCGCCCGCCGCGCGCGCGTATCTCAGAAACTACTCCTGGCCCGGCAATGTTCGCGAACTGGAGAACGCCATCGAGCGCGCGGTCGTCCTGGGGTCAGCCGATACAATTCTCCCCGAAGATTTGCCGGAGCACATCCGCGAGTCACACCCGTCCGAGGTATCGGCCACGTTATACGAAACCGCGCTCGAAGATGCCAAGCGAAAAGTGGTCCTGAAAGCGTTCGAACAAGCCAACTACGAACACGAGATCGCCGCCAAAATGCTGGGACTCCATCCGAATTATCTGCACAAACTAATCCGCACCATGGATCTGAAAGCGGAGCTCAAGCGGGCCGGGAAATAGTAGCTGGTGGCTGGCCGCTGGTTCCTGGTGTCAGCGTTCTCGATCGCCCGAGCCGGGTGAACCAGCCACCGGCAGCAAACTACATCTTCGATGCTTGCAGCTCTATCCAGTACCACTCCTGCATGAACGGGTTGAAATCCGGCAGAGGCGCCCAGGCACCATCCGAGACGCGGTAAACCCAAAGGCATCCATAGACAACGTGCGAGCCTTCACCTTCTGGAACAAGGAGATATTTACCGTCCGGCGACCACTTCGGCAGCCACTGCATTTGCTTTCCTGGATCAATTCTCTTAGACTCGCCCGTCGAAGGGTTAAGCAAGGTAACTTCCGATTTCACAGTCACGTATGATATCCAATCTCCGGAGGGCGACCACATCGCGGCGCCGCCGTCGGCGAGTTTTCTCGATCGGCCTGTCTGAACGTCGACCAGGGAAATTGTTCCGAGGTGAGAGAACAGCAGCGTATCGCCTCGGGGAGACCAGTCCGCGATAGGCAGCTTCGCGAAGCTGTCGTAACGGTCCGGGTACTTTAGGCTGACCAGGTTCCGTGTGATGCTGTCGTGGAACCCTCCGATGTAAAAGCCTCCCGGCCAATCGGGATGGTCGAGAGGAGGACTCAGGATCGCAAAGTGCTCGCCGTCCGGGGCTAGAGAGACGGGCGCCGGACGAAAATGCGCGATTGAACGACTCACCACTGCACCCGACGTATCCATCTCGATCACAGGCCCGCCATAACGCTTAAATGCTGTAACCGCGCCTACTGGATCGCGCAGTATCTGCTGCACTTCAATGACCGGAGCAGACGTTAGGTCAACCATGACGATCCGATTTCGCCACACCGTACGGTACACCGTGGCAGGACAACAACTGGGGTGGAGGCCTTGTGTCCGGCCATCGAAAAAACCGATCGCTAAGTCAGACTTAGCGGGTGAAAACACCGCAACAGCGAGCCCATATTTCGATCTTTCGGTGAGCTCTCGCTGCAAGCCCGCATTGGTCCAATGGTCCATCCATGCGCAGGATGTCAGACTACAGGCACTAGCCGCCGCCAGAACACGGATGACCTTTTGAAATTCCGTCATTTTGAGCCACGCACAATCTTACGCTTCCCGCTCGTGCGTCCCAGCGGGGTTAACCAGTCACCAGCAACCAGCCACCAGCAACTATTCCCTCTTAAACAATGGCTGCCCCGCCAACGCTGACCGAAACCCGAACAGCGCCAAAGCCACTGTGAAGAGAATCGTGAAAGCGGCGTCGCCCGCGTACCATACCGATAAATCCGTATTGAGCGGAAACTGGCTCACAAAAACCGCGACCAAAATCGCAGCGGCCAAGGCCAGCAGGCCGAATTGCATCAGAGTGAACACCATCAAGCTGAAGAACACAACGTTGACCGGCCACGCGATGAACGGGTTCGGGTCGTTCGTAGCGTACATGGCGGCGAGCAAAATGATAACCACGCCTGCTGCCGGCCACTGCTTTCGCAGCAACACGCGAAACAAAAAAATCAGAAACAGAATGCCCAGCGATTTACTCAGCGTGTCCACGAACAAGTACAAAAAGTCCCCGGCCAGGTATCGCCCAGCTGAAAGAGTAGCCAGGTCTGTCGACACTTTCGTGGCCGGCGTTCCGTGGATCCCGTACAGTAAGTTGCCAAATCCTTGGATCAGTGCCAGCACAACGCCGCTGAGACATCCAAGAAGTAAGTCGCGGCCAACCAGCGGATCTCGAAACCCGCCGGCCAGCACGCGGCTCCAACTAATCATGGTCTGCGGCCAGCGCCGGCGAACAAACGGCTCGAATGAAATGTAGGTCAGGGCCAGTATCACCGCGCTAAATACCGATCGCATCGCCGCCATGACGAACAGGTCAGCTTCTCCGGCGCCCGCCGCGTGCGTCCCGCCGATAAGCCAACTTCCCAGATGAACGCACAGTACGAACAACGCCAAACGGACGGCTCCACGAACATCGCCTCGTCCCAGACGCAGATTGTAGCGCGCGAATGGAACCGATCCAATCATCACGATCAGTTCCAATGTGAGATTAACCAAGCCGCCGGGCGATCGATCGTTGGTTGGCGGTATGGGGCTCCCAGCCTGTAACTGCGACAAGATCTCCGCGTAGCTCACCGGCCGGCCATGGTAAGCCGCTGCCTCCACACGAATTGGAATCTCGGGCATTTCCGGATAATTGCCCAGCCACGCCATGCGGGCATCCGCCATCACGGGCGGAGCCCATTCAGGTTCCACCGGCTTGAAACGCGCGAGATCCAGGCCCGCGGCTGCGAAGAATACCGGCCAGTCGGGCGTCGCATATGGTCCTTTCACCAGGTCCACTGGCGGCGGTACTGCGCTGAAGCTGCGCATTCGGCCCTGCATGTCGGTGGAGATCTCGATCATTCCTGGAACGTTGTCGGGCGGATCGCTGCGAGTGACGCGCGGAATGTCCGATGCGTGCCGCGGCACCAGCGGCACTGGGCTCGCGCGATACACGAACGCCACGGCTGGCGGCCGGCTGGGGGCCAGATGCGCGCCCTTTGTTTCGTTCCACCGGCGCATCACAATATTGATGCTGCCGAAACGGTAATCGAAACCGGACGAGCTGGAAACCGGTGTAGCTCCGTAGCCGAGTTTCTGCGCGATCTCGCGACACTTCGCCAGCAACACTTCCGGGGGATTATCCATCGGAATCCTGGTCAACAAATTGATCTTTTGATTGATCACGGCGTAGATCGCCAATCCGGCGATCAGCGCTACCAGGCAGCTCACCGTCATCACGCGGTTACATTTAGCATTCTCGCCGGATGCCGCCACCATTTCCGGCGACGGTGTTTCTCCCGCCGCCAGCGCCGCAGCCAGCGGATCGCCCCCTGGAAGCGCCGCTGAAACTGCCAGCGCCGAGGACGGGCGGTTACGCGGATCCGGTGCGAGACATCGCAGGATAACGTTTTCAACCCCTGGATCGATTTCCTTGACGATGTTTCGCGGAGCCTCCGGCATTCCTTTTTCAGTCTGCTTAATCAGCTCCGCGCGAGTCGCACCGTTGAACGGCCGCTTGCCGGTGAACATCTCGTACAACACCACGCCCAGCGCGTACACATCGCTTTGCGTGGACACCTCTTTTCCTGAAAGCTGTTCGGGCGCCATATAGCCGGGCGTCCCATTGCGCGCTTCGGCGCCGTCGATTTGCCCCATGATTCCCGCCAGGCCAAAGTCTGTGATCAATACCTGGCCGCGCCCGTCGATCATGATGTTGCCCGGCTTGAGATCCCGATGCAGCACGCCTTTGTTATGCGCCGCAGCCAGGCCCGCGCAAAGCTTGCGCGAGATTTCGAGCGCCTTGTCCCGCGGAAGCCGGCCGATACGGCGCAGCAAGGAATTCAAGTCTTCGCCGTCCACGTACTCCATGGAAAGGTACGGAATCCCTTCCACTTCTCCAATGTCATAAACGCGGCACACGTTGGGATGCGCTACTTGCCGGGCGATGCGCACTTCGTTATGGAAGCGAGCCAGCGCTTTCGGATCCTCCGCCATCTCCTGTGGAAGAAACTTGAGCGCCACCTGCTGCCCCAGGCGCAAATCGGTGGCGCGATAAACCTCGCCCATTCCGCCCGCGCCCAGCTTGCTGATGATGCGATACCGATCGCCCAACAACGTACCCGGCACGAACCGGCCGTCATCGGAAGAGGGATCGGAAGAAAGCGCACGCGGCATTGAAACTTGCGTTGGAATCATGGATGCCGGCGAAGTGGCCGACAGCGGCGTGGCACAAGCGCCGCAAAACCGGCTACTCTCGGGATTCTCTGTCGCACAGCGGCTGCACTTCATTTGCCGTCCCTAATTATAATGGTGGGTACCAGCGTCCATGTTCCAGCCACATATTACGGCCATACCAGGTAGGGCCATACCAGCACGTTCGTAACGGGCGCGAAGCAAGGCTTTTGGAAACTAAGATTCAGAAACCGATACCGGCCGAGAGCGTGGTCCGGTCCGCCGGGATTGTCTCGCTGGCAGTGGCCATGTCACGCCTCACGGGACTGGTTCGCGAAATGGTAATGGCCCGGCTGTTCGGCGCCGGGTTCGTTTACGACGCGTTCCTGCTGGGATTCCGCATTCCCAATCTCACGCGCGATCTGTTCGCTGAAGGCGCACTTTCCTCCGCCTTCGTCCCCATCTTCACGCAAACACTTTCGCAGAAGGGCAGAAAAGAAGCCGCAGTACTTTCGAACCTCGTGGCCACGGCTTTGACCCTGATTGTCGGCATATTCTGCGTCTTAGGCGTCATCTTCAGCCCCACGCTGGTGGAGTTACTGGCCGAAGGGTTTCGCCAGGTGCCTGGCAAATTTGAGCTGGCTGTGAAGATGACCCGCATCATGTTTCCGTTTCTGCTGCTGGTGGCCCTAGCCGCGCAAGCCATGGGAGTTTTGAACGCGTGCAACCGCTTTGCCGTACCCGCACTCGCATCCACTTTTTTTAACATCGGCTCTGTCGCGTTTGGATTGGCCTTCGGCTACTGGCTGGGTCCATTAATCGGAATCGAACCGATCACCGGGATGGCCATCGGAGTTGTATTAGGCGGCGCGCTGCAACTCATCTGGCAAATGCCTTCGTTGCGCCGGGAAGGATTCAGTTTTCGTCCCAGCTTGGATTGGAGTCACCCCGGATTACGCAAAATTTTCATACTGATGGGTCCGGCGATTCTCGGCAACGCCGCGGTACAGATCAACGTAATGGTGAACACGAACTTCGCATCCCGCATTCCCGGCAATGGTCCGGTGAGTTGGCTGGGATATGCATTCCGGTTCATGCAATTACCCTTGGGATTGTTTGGCGTCGCCATCGCTTCCGCGACACTGCCCTCGATTTCAAGAAGCGCGGGCGCGGGAAACTTCGAGGAGTTCCGGCGCACGCTTTCGAAATCGCTCGGCATGGTATTTCTTTTGACGCTGCCCTCTTCCATTGGGCTGATCGTTTTAGGAGAGAGCATGATCGGCGCCATCTATCAAGGTGGAAAATTTAAGGCGTTCGACACGCATCAAACCGCGCTGGCGCTCTCCTGCTATGCCGTTGGCCTGGCCGGATATGCCGCGCTCAAGGTGTTGAATCCAGCGTTCTACGCGCTGCATGACGCGCGCACTCCGATGCTGATCAGTTTGACTTCGATCGTCATAAACTACCTCACCGCGTTCTTGCTGCTCAGGAACACGAGTCTGAGCCACGCCGGCCTGGCGCTTTCCACTTCCACCGTGGCGATCTTTGGAGCGGTGGCCTTATTTGCCATCCTGCGCACGCGGATCGGCGGAATCTACGGCAGGAATCTGGCGAGCAGCATCTGGCGAATCACGCTAGCGTCCGGAGTGATGGGTGTCGCGGTATGGCTCTCGAGCCATGGTATGCAAGCCTGGCTCGGCACCTCGCGCTGGGCCCGCATGGCCGATCTGGCAACATCGATTCCATTCGGTCTTGTGATCTTCTACGCCGCCTGCCGCGTGTTGCGAGTAACTGAGCTGGATCTGGCTACGCGCTCGCTAGCGGGCCCAATCCTCAGAAGACTTGGGCTACGAACTTCCGTTACCGAACCGCGACCGTGAGGGAGACGGTGCCTTGCGCCGATTTTTTCACCGCTTCCTAGGTGCCATAATCGCCTTTCGGATCTCCGCCAGTGGAGCACTATCACTGAATGAGACTTCTCCGTTCTTCACCTGAATCCCCAGCTTGCGCCATAAATCATCCAGATCGATTTCCACCGGCGTCGCCTTCATGCGTTTGTAGAGATCGGCCAGCACCGTCGTGCCCGTTGAACGATCTCCAACTTCCAGTACCTTCTCAATAGGCCATTCATGAACGATAGTGCCTCCAGCCGCCACAATCGCCCGCATCGCGTCTTCGAGTCCTTTTTGATTTTGCGTGCGCTGCCGGATCTGGACGTCCGCCAGCATCCAAAACAATGCCCCGCCCCAATAGGTGCGGCCCCAGGTGTGTGTATTGTCCAGGCCTTGGTCGCCGGCTTCCGGCAAACCCTGCGGCATGTACCGCGCCATTTCTCCCCAAACTTGTTCAGCCTTCAATACGCCGATTTGACAACGTGCGATCGGTTCTATGTAGGTAGCCATCCCTTCCTCGATCCAGTGATGCTCGCGATCGTCGCCCGCGATATCGGGGAACGCCATGTGAGTCAGCTCGTGTGTCATCATCCAATCGCTATCCAGCTCTTGCTGGGTGGTGTGCCCTCCCAGGGAGATGCGCGTGAATCCACCATCGGACCCGTAAGTGGTTCCCTGAAAGATTCCGCTGCGTCCTTCGCGGGGCCGCACGTAGATATGCGGATGAGGAACGGGGAAGCGGCCGAAGTATTCTGTGACCGCCTCGGCCGCGGTCTTGATCCAGGCGAGAACCCTTTCCTCGGGCAGATCGAGCTTTCCTGGAGCAAATGAAACATCCATCACCGCGCCATCTACCTTGAACTGTGCCGGAGGCAGGCTATCTTCAGCGGCTGAGACCGTGCTAACCGCCCAGCAGCCGCCCCAGACCAACGCGAGAATCCCGGAACGTAGCATGTACCTATGATGTTCTAGTGTGGCTTTCCCGTTACGTCCCTCCCTTGAAATACTTGGAAATGTCCCAAAACTAAGCCGCACGCTTTGCGCTGCCTGCCGGCCGCGGCTCGGCTACTTGCATAGAAATGTTAAGATGCTCAGTAGATGGCTGCAGATATCGAGCAGGTCACCCGCTTGCAATCTCTGGATTTGAAGATTGCAGAGTTGGAGCGGGAAGTTGCCACCCTTCCGAAACACATCGCACAGATTGAAAAGGCCCTGGATTCCCACCTACGCAGGCTGGAAGCTGATCGGGCCGCGCTCACCGCCAACCAAAAAGAACGAAAGCGCCTGGAAGACGACGCTAAAGTGGAGTCGCAGAAGATCTCGAAGCTCAAGGATCAGATGCTGGGCGCCAAAACCAACGAACAGTACCGCGCTTTCCAGCATGAAATCACGTTCTGCGAAGATTCCATCCGCAAAGCGGAGGACCGCATCCTGGACCTGATGTCTGAGGCCGAGCCTTTGGATGCGAATGTGAAGAAGGCGGAAGTGTCGCTGAAAGAAGAAAAACGGTCCGTGGAGGCGGAGAAGGCCCAGGCACGCGAGCGCACCGCCGTCGATCAAAAACAGCTTGAGGAATTGCGGGCGGAACGCAAGCTCCTGGTTGCGGGATTAAAACCGCAAACCTATAGGGACTACGAACGCATTCGCAAGAAGTGGCACGGCGCAGTAGTGGCGGAAATCGAAAATGGACGCTGTGGAGCTTGTCAGATTGTTCTGCGCCCGCAGTTTTTCCAGGATCTGCGTCACAGCGAGGTGCTGATGTTCTGTGAAAGCTGCGGCCGCTTCTTGCATTACAATCCACCAGTGAGTTTTGAGCAGGACCTGGCCGCCCACCAGTAGCTTGAAATATTCAGTAGCTTAAAATATTAGGTAACAACATGCCAGTTCATCGCTTGCGCTAACATGCATGTCATGGCCCGCCTCGTCCTTGCGTTCCTGATCGCTTCGGTGACCCTTTTCGCTCAACCGAAAACCGTGATCCGCCTGGGAACACTGGTGCCCAAGGGTTCACGCTGGCACGACATCCTGCTCAACATGGGCGAAGAGTGGAAGAAAGCTTCCGGCGGCAAGATCGAGCTGATGATCTATCCCGGCGGCGAGCAGGGCGACGAGCCGGAGATGGTACAGAAGGTTCGAATTCATGGGCTGCAAGCCGTCGCGATTTCTGGAGCCGGCTTGAGCGGGATCGATGCCGCGGTTTCCGCCCTGCAAATCCCCATGATGCTGGATTCCTGGGAAGAACTGGACTACGTCCGCGATCACATCTCCGCGCGCCTCGAAAAGGGCATGGCGCAGCGCGGCTTCATCGTCCTGAATTGGGGCGATGCCGGATCGGTGCATTTTTTTACCAAGAAGCCGGTCTCCCATCCCGACGAAATCCGTGCCATGAGATTGTGTGTTCTCCAAGGCGACAACACTACATTCGAACTCTATAAAGCGAACGGCTTTCATCCCGTGGCTCTGGCGGCCACCGATATTCTTACCGGGCTGCAAACCGGGTTGATTGAAGCGTTCCAATCGCCGCCTCTGATTGCCCTCAGCAACCAATGGTTCGGCGGCGCGAAGAACATGCTGGATATTTCCTTCGCGCAGTTGGTGGGCGCTACACTCATCGACAAAGGCGTTTGGGACAAGATCCCGGCGCCGGTGCAAAAAGAGATGCTGGCATCCGCACGGACCGCCGGTGTGGCCTTGCGTGCTGAGATCCGAACGGCCGAAGCCGGCTCGGTCCCCATCATGCAGCAATTCGGCCTCAACGTAGTGCATCCCGACGCTAAGACCGTCGCCGAATGGCGGCAGCTTACCGAAAGCATCTGGCCGAAGTTCCGCGGTCCCGTGGTTCCTGCGGACCTGTTCGACGAAGTGAAACGCCTTCGCGACGAATACCGCAAAACAAATACGCGAAGCAAACCCGTTGCGAACGCACCCAGCAAAAAGAAGCACTCCGTGGCCACCGCGGCAGGTAAGCCGTGAGCCAGGCGCCGCCGCCTCCCGAAACCACCGGACCCAGTACACCACTTCAAACTTTCGAAAATTTCTTCTCGGTGGCCGCGCTCTCTTTGATGACCGTGCTCCCCGTGATCGAAATGATGACGCGGCAGTTTCGTTGGCCCGGAATCCCCGGTTCCGCGATAGTGGTGCAGCAACTGACCCTGTGGATCGGAATGCTGGGAGGCATGCTGGCTTCGCGCTCGGACCGGCTGCTCGGCTTGTCATCCACTTCATTCCTGCCGGAATCGTGGCGCGAACCCGCCAAGGTTCTTTCCGGCGTCGCACTGGCGGCCGTCTCTACTTGCCTGGCGTGGGCCAGCTACGTATTCGTGACGTCGGAGCGCGACTCCGGATCGTATCTCCTGCCGGGCGTGCCGAAATGGGCCGCACTGTCCATCATGCTGATCGGTTTCGCCGTGATCGCTCTCCGCGCCGTCTGGCATGCCAGCCCAGGTTGGAAAGGCCGCGCCGTGGCGGCTCTCGGACTTTTCATCCCAGCGCTACTCGGATTTGTAATTCCCGTTGGGATCAGCGGCGTCCTGCCCGTATCGCTCATCGCGCTCCTGATCGTCAGCCTGCTCGGCTTGCCAATCTTCGCCGTATTCGGAGGATTAGCCCTGCTGCTTTTCTGGAACACTGGAACGCCGGCTGCCTCCGTTCCCGTGGAGATGTATCGGCTGGTGGCATCGCCGTTGCTTCCTTCCATCCCTCTGTTCACTTTGGCCGGTTATTTCATGGTGCAAGGCGGAGCCACGGTTCGTCTGTTGCGTGTGTTCACGGCCCTGTTTAGCTGGATACCCGGCGGTCTTGCGATTGCCACCGTCGCCATCTGCACGGTCTTCACTTTCGCCGGATCCGGGCTCACCATTCTGTCGCTTGGCGGATTGCTGGTGCCCATGCTCGTTAAGACCCGCTACCCTGAGAACTTCTCCATTGGATTGTTGACGGCGTCCGGATCCCTAGGCCTTCTGTTCCCCACCAGCATTCCAGCCATCCTCTACTGCGTGTATTCGCGCACGCCCATGCCGCGTTTATTCACGGGCGCCATTCTGCCTGAGCTGGTGATGGTGGGCTGCGTGGCAGCGGTGGGAATTTACATGGGATTGAAGCACAAAGCGGTTCGCGAACCGTTCGTGATTCGCGAGGCCGCGTCCGCCATTTGGGAAGCCAAGTGGGAACTGGCGCTGCCGGTGATCATGGTGGTGGGCCTATTCGGCGGCTTTGGAACGCTCACCGAGGCCGCGGCGCTCACCGCGTTTTGCGCGTTCGTGGTGGAAGTTTTCATCTATCGCAACCTGAAACTGACCCGCGACTACCGGGAAGTATTTGTCGAGTGCGCCACTATCGTGGGCGGCATTCTGCTAATCATGGGCGTCGCGCTGGGATTCACCAATTACCTGGTTTATGCCGAAGTCCCCGCGAAACTGATCGATTGGGTGCAGACCAACGTCGCATCCAAATACCTTTTCCTGCTGCTGTTGAACGGCGCCCTCCTTTTGGTGGGTGCGCTAATGGATATATTCGCAGCCATTCTGGTAGTGGTGCCGCTGATCCAGCCGCTCGCGGCCGTGTACGGAATCGACCCCGTGCAGATGGGCGTCATCTTCATCGCCAATCTCGAGTTGGGCTATCTGCATCCGCCGGTGGGCATCAACTTGTTCCTCTCCGCCTATCGCTTCAAGAAACCCATGGGCACCATTATCTGGGCCACGCTGCCGTTCTTATTC
>DASYNU010000106.1:0-6235 GCA_036008345.1 Bryobacteraceae bacterium | reverse complement strand
ACTGGGGGCTGGTTGCTGGTGGCTGGTTGCTGGTGGCTGGTGATCGTTGATTGCTTGGGCGTGCTCTTCACGTCGTGGCCGTGTTTCGCTCCCTTCCGGTCGCGGTTCGGAACCGATCGGTGTGGGGAAACGTTTGGTGTTCGGAAACGTTCGGTGTGTTGTTACGCGCTGGTGGGTTTGTGGTCCCAGGGTTTTGGGGATGAGGGTTCGTCGCGGTGTTCTACGCGGTCGTAGAGGTGGAGGTCGGAGGTGGTTCCCAGGCTTTGGTTGTAGAGGCTGGGTAGGCCTAGGGCTTCCTTCAGATCTTCTTCGAAGTTGTGCAGGAATTTGAGGTGCGTGGCTAAGGCGGGGACGCGCTTCGCGTTTGGTGTTTGCCAGAACATCTGGTAGCCGTGGTTGACTAGCGCGCCAATTTCATCGCCCACGATCAGGCCGGCTTTGTTGACGTGAGGGCGCTGGCCGGCGCGGTCCTCAATGATGGCGCCGATTCCGTCGCGGCTGACTTGCGCGCGCCCGGAGTTCAAGAGATTGATGGTGAATCCAAATTTCTTGAGGCTCTCGATGCGTTCGGCGAAGGACGGCTCGCGCGGGGTTTCTCGGCGGAAGAACATGTCACTTACTATAATGCCAGAGTGCCATTTCTCTTGTCGCTAGATGAAGGAACGACGAGCGCGCGGGCGGCGCTTTATGACGAACAGGGGCGGCGGACGCTCATGGAATCGGTCCCGATTGAATGCCGGTATCCGCATCCGGGGTGGGTGGAGCAGGATGCGGAGGAGATCTGGAGATCGCAGCTTGAGGCGGTGCTGCGCGTAGTTGCGCGGGAGAGCGGGGGCGCGCGTTCGATTGCGGCTATTGGGGTGACAAACCAGCGCGAAACCACGATTGTTTGGGATCGCAAGACTGGTAAGCCGGTAGCGCCTGCGATTGTATGGCAGTGCCGGCGTACGGCTGGATACTGCAGTGAACTGGCTGCTGGGACTGCGGCGCGGATGATCACTGAGAAAACCGGGTTGGTGATCGACGCTTATTTTTCAGCCAGCAAGATACGGTGGATTCTTGAAAATGTTCCGGATGCGCGGCGTCGGGCGCGGGATGGCGCGCTGCTTTTTGGCAACGTGGATACTTGGTTGATCTGGAGGCTGACCAACGGGGCGGTACACGTTACCGATTACTCCAACGCGTCGCGGACGATGTTGATGGATCTGGCGTCGGGCGAATGGGACCAGGGACTGCTGGATACTTTTGGAGTGCCGCGAGCGATGTTGCCGAAGATTGTTCCGTCGAGTTTCGTGGTGGGCGTTACGGCGTCGGAACACTTGGGCGTGGAGATTCCGATCGCGGGAATCGCGGGGGATCAGCAGGCGGCGCTGTTCGGACAGGCTTGTTTCCGGCCTGGGCTTTCCAAAAACACGTATGGCACGGGATGTTTCGCATTGATGCACACGGGAGGGCGGCGGCCGGTATCGAAGAACAAATTGCTAGCGACGCGGGCGGCATCGACGGGTGGTGCGGAGTTCGCCGTGGAAGGGAGCATTTTTATTGCCGGGGCGGCGATCCAATGGTTGCGCGATAAGTTGGGAATAATCGCGAGCGCTGCGGAGAGCGGGACATTGGCTGCGTCGGTTAAAGATACGGGTGGGGTTTATTTCGTTCCTGCATTTGTGGGGCTGGGCGCGCCACATTGGGATTCCAATGCACGGGGGATGCTGACGGGGTTGACCGCTGCGACGGGGCGGGCGGAGATTGCGCGAGCGGCACTGGAAGGCATCGCGTATCAGACTCGGGAGTTGGTGGAAGCGATGGAAGCGGACAGCGGTGAGGCGCTGAAGGAGCTTCGAGTGGATGGAGGAGCGGCCGCGAGCGATTTCCTAATGCAGTTTCAGGCGGATATTTTGGGGAAGAGGATTGTCAGGCCGGCGGATAGCGAGACTACGGCGCTGGGGGCGGCTTATCTGGCGGGGTTGGCCGTCGGGTTTTTTAAGGGGTTGGACGAAGTGGAGAATTTTTGGAGGGCGGAGAAGGTTTATGAGCCGGCGATGGGGGAGGGGCCGAGGGAGGAGTTGTATCGAGGGTGGAAGGGGGCTGTGGCGCGGTGCCGCTATGGGGAGGAATGAAGGCCGGAGGCAGCGCATGGCGCTGCCCCACATGGCGTTAAAGATGCTTGGATAGGAAGTCGGCGGCGGCTTGGTAGGCTTGGAGCCAGCGCTTTTCGGTTAGGAAGCCGTGGATTTCGTCGGGGAAGATTAGTTCGTCGAATTGGACGTTTTGCTTGCGCAGAGCTTCTACCAGCATTACGGTTTGGGAGAACGGGACGTTGCGGTCGTCATCGCCGTGGATCAGTAAGACTGGGGAGTGCCAGGTGCTGACTGCGGCCATGGGAGAGGAATTGAAGGCGGTGCGGGTGGCGTTTTCGTCGGCAGTGCGATCGGGGCCGCGGAAGGCGCTCCAGTCGTGAACGCCGTGGAAGTCGACGCCTGCGGCGAAAAGGTCTGAGGCGCGCGCGAGGCCAAGGGCTGTGAGATAGCCGCCGTAAGAGCCGCCCCATAAGCCGATGCGTTTGGGATCGACATCCGAGCGGAGGCGGAGATACAGGCCGGCGCCGAGGACGTCGTTGAATTCGCTGGCGCCGGATGCGCCGTAATTGAGGGCTTCGCGGAAATTCAGGCCATAGCCGATGCCGCTGCGGTAGTTCACCGAGAGTACGACGTAGCCTAGGCTGGCCAGATACTGATTCATCCCATAAGCGTTGTGATAGTAATCCATGTAATGCCAACCGAGTAGCATCTGCCTGCGGGAGCCACCGTGGAAGAAGATCATGGCTGGATGCTTTTCGCCGGGGGCACCGTCTGGGGGTAGAAAGAGCTGGCCATGGATGCGCATTCCGTCGGCGGCCGAGAGGATGACTTGCTGCGGAACTACGAGTGATGCGGCTGGGAACTCGGCGGGGATGGAGTTGGGTGCGAGGTCGCGGACGCTGCTATTGGCGGTGGTGATAGCTGCTCGTGCGGGATTTCGAGCGTCGGAGTGGAGCATCACGACGGATTTTCCGTCGCTGGTTTCGGTGGGGGACCACTCGATTCCATCGCCTCGAGTGATGGGCGTTAGATTCTCGCCGAGGACGGTGACGCGCCACAGATGACGATGGTCGATGTCGTCCTGGTTCGAGGAGAACAGAACGGTTTTGCCGTCGACCGACAGGGAGACATGTTCGATTTCAAATTCCCCAGGGACGTTTAGTGGCGTGGGCGCGTCACCGTGGGTGGAGATGGAATAGAGGTGCAGCCAACCGGTGCGTTCCCAGGGGAAAACTATGCGGTCACCTGCGCCCCAGAGGAGCTGGTTGTCGGCGACCATGGCGTGGAAGGCGCTGCCGGGGCCTTCGGCGGCTCGCCAAAGTTGGCGGCCGTTTCCGGAATCGACGTCGGCGAGACGAATGGACCAGGGTTGCTCGGCGGTGCGATGGGGTCCGAAGAAAATGCGGCTGGAGGTGGCTGCCAAGCGGACGAAGGCGATCTGCTTACCGTCCGAAGACCAGGTGGGGTTGGAATCGCGGTCGACACTGGGGTCGAGGTAGAGCAGGGATTTCGCAGGGACGTTATAAACACCGATGAAAGAATGGTCGGTGCGGGTGGTGACGAAGACGAGGCGTGAGCCATCGGGCGACCAGCGAAGTTCACTGGCCTGGCCCTTGGTGTGGATGAGTTGCGCGGGCTTCGAATTTTCATCCGCACCGACGGACCAGATTTCGTCTTTCTTCAAGTACGCGATCAGATTACTTTTCGGTGAGAAGGCGGGCTGGCTGCCCTCGGCGATTTTGCGCGGCGCGCCACCCGAGACTGGAATGATCCAGATGTCTTGCTCGACGCCTTGCGGGAGGCTGGCGGGATTTGGATTGTCTCGAAATGTCTCGAAGTCGCCGCCGCGGACATAGATGATGGAACGGCCGTCCGGGGTCCAGGCGATTTGGGCGATCTCCTGGCCGTCGTCATCGTGGTAGTCGGTGAGGCGGCGGCCTTTGTAGTCGGGCGCTTCGGCGACCCAAATGTTGCGGGCTCCGTTTTGATCGAGGACCCAGGCTACTGTTCCACCTTTCGGGGCTGCGGTTAGATCGGTAGGAAATGGAGCGCTCATGATTTGTTCCAGGGTGAAGCGCTTGGCGGGAGCCGCGATGGTGGTGGATGCGGCGAGCAGGAGAGCCAATGGAAAACGGAGGGTCATAGGGTATGTTATACACTGAAACGGCTGGACAAGTCAGAGACTTGCCCTACTTATGCTCAGCTATGCAAAAGGTCCGGACAGCCCGCTGTTAGAGACCACTATCTCGGAGGCTTTTCGGGAGACTGTTGGACGGCTGCCGGAGCATCTCGCGCTGATTTCGCGGCACCAGAATTTGCGTCTCACGTTTGCCGAACTGAGTGCGGAAGTGGAGCGGGCGGCGCGCGGGCTGGCTGGGCTGGGGCTTGGCGCACGCGACCGGATCGGCGTGTGGTCCAGCAACTGCGTGGAATGGGTTGTGTTGAATCTGGCATGCGCGAGAATTGGCGCGGTGCTGGTGAATGTGAATCCGGCGTATCGCGCTTATGAACTGGCTTTTGTTTTGAAGAAGTCGGGGATTAAGGCGCTGTTTCTTTGGGAGCGGGACTCGAGGTCGGACTACAACGCGATTCTTCAGGAAGCTATGGCGGCGGGGAATCATGCGATTGAGCACGCGGTGTATTTTGGGACGGGTTCGTGGGATTCGATGTTGGCGAATGGAGCCGATATCGCGAGGGTGGAAGTGGCGGCGGATGACGTCACAAATATTCAATACACCTCGGGGACGACGGGGTCGCCGAAAGGCGTGTTGCTGACGCATCGCAATCTAGTGAACAACGCGGCGGTGATTTCGGGCGGGATGAAGATCACCGAGCAGGATCGGGTAGCTGTGCCAGTGCCTCTCTATCATTGTTTTGGGAGCGTGGCTGGGACGTTAGTGATGGTGGTAGAGGGTGCGACGATGATTCTACCGGCGGCGACCTTCGATCCGCTAGCCACCATGGAGGCAATTCACGAGGAACGGGCGACTGCAATTTACGGAGTGCCGACGATGTTCATCGCCGAGCTGGAACACGCCGAATTTCGCCGTTTCGATTTCACTTCGCTGCGGACGGGAGTAATGGCGGGCGCGCCGTGTCCGATTGAGGTGATGAAGCGCGTGGTGAATGAGATGCATTGTCCGGAGATGACCATCATGTACGGGCAGACGGAAAGCTCGCCGGTGATCACGATGTCTTCCGTGGAGGACAGCCTGGAACGCCGCGTTTCGACCGTGGGTGCCGCATGCCCTAATACGGAAGTGAAGATTGCGGCGGCGGGTGGGGATACGGTTCCGGTTGGCGAGCAGGGCGAATTGTGTACGCGCGGATACCTGGTGATGAAGGGCTACGATCAGGAACCGGAAGCAACCAAGCGCGCTGTTGATGAAGACGGATGGCTGCACACGGGTGACCTGGCGACGATGCGTCCGGATGGATATTTTCGGGTGACCGGACGGGCAAAGGACATGATCATTCGGGGCGGCGAGAACATTTATCCGAGAGAGGTGGAGGAGTTTTTGTATACGCATCCGAAGGTAGCGGACGTGCAAGTGATTGGACTGCCGGATGCGAAACTGGGTGAGACGGTGGCGGCTTGGATCCGGGTGAAGGAGCCGTGCACCGAGGATGAGATTCGAGAGCATTGCCAAGGGAGGATTGCGCATTTTAAGATCCCGCAGTTTATTCGTTTTGTGGATGTGTTTCCGATGACGGTGACGGGGAAGATCCAGAAGTTCAAGATGCGGGAGGTTGAGATTCAGGAGCGGGGGTTGGAGGCGGTGTCGAGGATTCAGACAGCGTGAGGCTGAGGCAGGGCGCATGGCGGCAGGCGGCAGGGAGCGGGAGAATGCAGGGGTAGAAGGTAGATGGCACAGAAGAAGAGGGTATGAGGCGATTTTCGATTTTATTTTGTTTATGTTTGGTTGCGGCGCAGACGCGGGTTTCCGTTGAGGAGCGGTTGTGGCAGCATCGCAATTTGGGGAAGGCTTACTACGAGAATCAAACCACATACGTGCAGGCTGTCGCGGAGTTTCAGAAAGCGTTGTTGCTGGCGCCGAACTCGGTGCGGGAACGGCTGAATTATGGATTGGCGCTGCTTCGTGCGGGACGAACCAAGGAGGGTGTTGCGGAATTGGAGAAGGTGCAGAAGCAGGACG
>DASYNU010000105.1:0-42058 GCA_036008345.1 Bryobacteraceae bacterium | reverse complement strand
GCGCGCGTGGAGTGGTGTTAGAGGGCGGGGAAGAGATCACGGCCAATATCGTCGCCAGCAATCTGACACCGCAGTTGACTTTTCTGCATTTGGTGGCCGCGCGGCACCTGGACGCGGATTTTCTCGACTCCATCCGTAAATATCGTAGCGAGGGCACATCCTGCAAGATCAATCTCGCGTTGAGCGGGCTTCCGAATTTCCGCGCCTACCCTGGCGACAATGGGCCGCAGCACCGCACCACCATGCACATCTGCCCATCGGTGGAATACATCGAGCGTGCCTGGGATGACGCCAAATACGGCCAGCCTTCCCATTCGCCGATGATCGAGATGACCATCCCCACCGTATACGATCCATCGCTCGCGCCTCCGGGCAAGCACATCATGGGGATTTTCCTGCAATACGCGCCCTACACGCTGCGCGACACTACTTGGGACGAATTGCGTGAACCCTTCGCTTACCGCGTCTTCGATTTGATTGAAGAATACGCGCCCGGGTTCCGCTCGCTGATTATCGACAAGCAGGTGCTCACGCCGCTCGACCTGGAGCGCCGCTTTGGACTTACCGGCGGCAATATTTTCCATGGTGAAATGAGTCTTGATCAAATGTTCGTGCTGCGTCCCGTAGCCGGTTGCGCGCGCTACAAGACGCCCATCAAAGGCTTGTACCTGTGCGGTTCGGGCACGCATCCGGGCGGCGGGGTGATGGGCGCCCCAGGTTTCAACGCCGCGCGCGAGATTCTGAAGGGATAGCGCTAAACTGGCTGCATGATCCCTTATTTGCTGGCCGCCCTCTTTCTGGCCCAGCAGACCGAGCCGACCCAAGAACAGAAGCAGATCGCGGCTTTGGTCGCTCAGCTTCGCCGCTTGGCTGCGTCCGAGCCTGTGGTTTACGGCGTCGACACGCGTCTGAAGGCGGCCGAGGCGCTTACTGGAAAATATCCCAAGATCGCGAAGGAGCTGCTGCGCGATGCGCAAGCCGCGTTGAGCGGTGTGACTGTTCCCACCGAGCAGGACAGCATGCGCGTGCGGATAGTGGAACGCATGGCGCCCTTGGATCTGGACGAAGCCGAGCATGTGATCGCCTCCATTAGAAGAGGCGGCGACGAGGATTATGTAGCGCAAGCGTACGACAAGTTAGTTGAGTTCCTCGCCCGCACTCACGGCAACACTCGAGCGATGATCTCAAAGGGTCTTGAGGCCGGTGGCTTCCGCTCTGCCAGCGCTGCGAAAAGGCTGGAGGATTCTAAAACCGCGAATGCGCCGGATGCCGTAGCGATGTTTTCGGAGATTCTGGGTGCATTTCCCGCGGAATCGCCCGGCGAGAAAGACGTGGCTTACTTGCTCGCTAACACCCAACAGATCGTGGGACTCAATCGCGCTATTGCCCTGCAGGCAATTGATCAGGCGCTGAGCGCTGCCACTTCAGAAAAATTGCGAATCAAGAAAGCCGAACGGCGGAAGATGCTGAAGGAAATCGCGTCAATGCTCGGCTCCATCGATCCGGAATTGTTGGAGCGGTATAAATCGGAGCGCGAGGAACTGGCGCTCGCGATGACGCCGGAAGATGCTCCGAGGCAGGAGGAAGCACACAAGGACGACGTCACGTTACCAGACCTTTCCACTATGTCCTACTCGGACGCATTGACGTACGCGCGCAAACTGCAGGACCCTGCGGAGCGAACGGCCGCGCTCATCGACATCTATCGCCGCGAGACAATTACCGAGCAGCAGAGAGCGAGCGTGGCATCGGAAGCGCTGACTGCGGCCACTACTATGCCTTTAACCAACGATAGGCTTACGGCGCTGGCCATGATCAGCCGCGATTTCGCCCGGCTCAATCAGCCCGCCAACGCAGCCTTCGCCGCCCAGTTGCTGTCCGAGACGTTCAGCAAAGCTTGCGACTGCGAGCACGTCACCTGCGACCGGTCGGGCGAGAAATTCGAATGCGTGGATCTGTTGGACCTTTTCGCCGAGTATCTAGAGGAGTTCAAGATCAGCGCCGAAGCGATGAGCCTCAATAACATTTCGCTCGAGGCGCGGCTGTTGATTTTCAAGCTGTACCCGCTGCTGGGGCTGAAAATCCCCACGATGTGGTTCTCTGGGAATTAGCCGATTCGCTCAGGCTCAGAATCGGTAAAAAAATCGGTTCGCAGGCGTGGGACAGACGCTTTCGTCTGCCCACCCACACAGCCCGTGAAAAATTCAAAAGCACCGGTCGCTCACGCTCGCGGTTCGGAAAGAATGTCTCGTGTTGAGAGAAGTTACTGAACCGCGACCGTGAGGGAGACGGTGCCTTTGCCGTGTCGGTCAGCCTTCCACCAACAGCGCGCCCCAATGGAAACCCGCGCCGAACGCCGCGAAGCAGATAAGATCCCCAGGGCATGGACCATACGCCTGCCACCATTCCGATGCGGCAATCAACATCGACGCTGAGGACGTGTTGCCGTAACCGCGAATGTTCGAATAAAACATTCCGGCCGCCACGTCCAGAGCCTTGGCCACGCGATCGATCAGATTCTGGTTGGCCTGATGCATCAAAAATATCCTGACCGCGGAGGCCGGCGTCCGATTTCTCTCCAGCAGCTCTTGGATGACCCCGGGGATTTTGCGGGAAGCCTGCATGATAACCGAACGGCCATTCATGGCTAGCGGCGCGTCAAATTCCAGACGCAAGTCTTCGGCGAACGTGCCATCGGAATGCAAAATAGAATCGACAATCCTCGACGGCCCCTCCCCGCGACAGACGATACAAGCGCCGGCGCCGTCGCCGAAAAGAACGGCCACGCCTTGCTCCATGGGTTCCCGAGTGGCTACAGTGGACATCTTCTCCGAGGCCACCACCAGAATATTGCCGTACACCGCAGCCAGTTCAGCGGCTATCGCTATTCCGAAAAGCCCTCCGGCGCTGGCCATCGGGATATCCAAAGCCGGCGCGCTGGTTGCCCCCAGGCGATTGGCCACGATGGAAGCCGGTCCCGGAAAGCGGCGCTCGGTGGACCCGGAGCTTACGATAAACATTCCGATGTTTGCGGCGGTCATCCCGGCCCTCTGCAGGCACTCGGTTGCCGCGGCCACCGCCATGTCGGCGACGGATTCGTCCTCGGCTGCGTAGCGGCGTTCCTCAATGCCGGAGACATCCAAAATCCAATCCGGGGTGCGGTTCAAGCGGGACCCAAGCTCCTGGTTCGGAACAATTCTGGCTGGTAGATAGGCTCCGAAAGCCCTGAGGACAGCCACGGTTTACTTCCTGCTCTCGATGTAGGATTCGATGCGCGAGATGGTCTCGAACTTCCGAGGATTGAGATCGGAATCCGGGATCTTAATCTGAAACTCGCGCTCCAATTCGCCCACCATATCAGGCAGCGCAAAGGAATCCAAAAAGCCCGAATCGAACAGTGACTCGTCCGTGGCCGGGACTGAGTTTTTCTTCGAAACGTTTTTGAGGATGGCGATAATTTTTTCGCTATTGTCCATTCGTAGCCTCGGCGCGAACCGCGAGAAAGCGATTGTACTGGTCCATCAACTCCTCAATCAGCATATCGCCAACCAGTCGATATCCGGCGCCGGTGAAGTGCACGTAGTCGCCCTGGCTCAAGCCCGCTTGTACCCATTGGCGAACGGATCCGGCGCCGCCCATACGCGACCTCCAGTCCCAAAATGCGCAGCCGTTTTCCAGCGCGACTTGCCGCTGGATTTCGATCACGTCATCCAGATGCGGGAATGGCAGGCGGCGTCCCCGATAGCGTTGCAGGCAGTCCGGCGGGCCAACTACCAGAATGCTGGCCACCGGCGCATCAGCCCGCAGGCGGCGGATCACTTCGGTGAATGCGCTACGATAATCCGCCTCGGTCCAGCCTCGGCTGAGCGCTTCGTTAGTGCCATATGCAACCACGATTAGTGCGGGATCGCGCGACGCCATTTCGCCGGCCAGAATCGTCTGGTTCCAATCCAGCAGCATGCCGGCCTTCGCGCCGTTGATTCCGAGCGTCTCATAGGGTATTCCGGAGTGATTCTGCGCCACCCATCCAAAGAGGCGGACCGGTGCGTCATTGATTGTAGTCACCACATATTCGTGCGATCCGGCGGACGCTGTGTATCGAAAGATACCCGGCCCCAGATCCCCCGCAGTGTCGATGGTTCCGCTGGGCGCGCCGTCCACGGCGAATTCCAGTTGTCCTCCCGCAGGCTGCTGCAGGTAGTGCAATTCAATTTGCTCCGCGTCCGCCACCAAAGAAACTGTTTGTCCAGCCGACTGCGTTGTCAAACTGACGCCGGACAATCCGTAAATACCGTCGCCCTGACGGCCCACCAAGCCATCGGTGTACCAGCCGCGCGAGTTGTTGCCTTTCGAATCGAAGCGGCGGTAACCGGCAAAAGGATGACCGGCGAGAGTGAATCCCGGACCACCGGCGCCGAACTTCGCTTGTAAGGATTGGCGCATCTCGGCCGCCCAATCGTCGGACGCGGTGTGGGAATCGCCATAGTGCAGGATGTGCAGAGAGCCGGTCTCAGGAGGTCGCGAAATCTGCTCGAAGAACGGAACCAGCGCGCCGGCGCCCTCGAGCGTACTCATCGGATGCGTGGCTCGTGCGCTTACGGCTTGGAACGCCACGTGGCGCACTTGCGGCGAAACAGCCACAACCGCGGGCCGAGGACGTTTCTTGTGCGCGATTTTCCGCGCGGTTTTCTTGACCGGCTTGGTGGCCTTCTTGGCCGGCGCCGTAGTGGTTGTCGCAGGCCAGGCCGGAATTGCGAGTAATAGCGGAAGTAGGAACGCGAGCTTCCGCACTATTGCTCCGTTCCTTTGGCGGGCGAATGCTCGGCCAGCCGTTGCTCTTCTCTGGCTTTGAATTGACGAAAGCCCGATTCCAGGGCCTGATCCAGCAACACGCCCACCTTTTTCGCGCCGGCCGGCAGCGGATGCGTGAAATCCGCGCTCACCAGGCGAGGTTGGTTTTCGTACCAGCGCGCCATGGTCCCCTCGCCGCCCATGGCTTGAAAAGTATTGAAGAATGCGCAGGACATTTCAGCCGCGATCTGGCGTTGTATTTCAACCAGACGGGGCAGCGCGGCGGGGGTAACGATTTGGCCAAGCGAATTTCTTTCGCCGCGATCCATGGGGCTCATCACCAGCAAGGACGCCTTTGGAACAGCGGTTTTGATTCTTCGGATCACTTCCCGCAACTCGCCAGGATAGTAACGTTGGATGTAATCAGCATACAGGCTCTCATTCGTGCCGTAATTCACCACCACTAAATCCGGCCGCTCATGCTCCAGCTCAGCGGCCCACTGGGCTTTTTCAAAAAAACGAACCACCATATACACTTGGCCGCCGTTCAGCCCTAAACTATTGTAAATCACACCTGGCCCATCTTTCTCGAAACTTACCCCAAACATTCTGACCGGGCCGTGTTCTACGACCAAGGCGATATCTCGCGCGCCGCTTGGCAAATCGAACGTCTTGAATGCCGGTTGTTTCTCCGGTCCGTCGGTTTCCAGCTTGCCAATCGGGGAACTATCGGCTTCCACCGCGAGCGTGCCGCCGCCCGGCTGCCGCAGATATTTTATTTCCATGCGCGCATGGTCTTCGTGGAGCACGAGTTGGGAAGATGCGCCGGTTGAGCCTTCAAAGCTGACGCCACCCACGCCGTGAAAACCATCGCGGGCGTGGGATTGGCTGGCCGCCTCAATATGCCAGCCGCTGCCGCGCACGTCCACGCCGCGATGGCCGTACCAGGCCCACGGTTTGGCGATCAATATGAATCCGTGCCCCGCGTCGCCGAAGTGTTCCTGCAGCAGCGCGCGAACGTCGGCGGTGATGGAGTCCGCCGTCACCGGCGAATCACCGTAGTGCAGGACACGAGTCACAGCTCCCGATTCCTGGGCTTCAGTTCGCCACAAAGATTGGTAGAAAGCTTTCAGTGATTCATGCTGGTCGATCAGATTCGGCTCGATCGAATTTTGAATGATGGCAATTTTGTTTCGATAGCTGGCTCCCGGCCGTGGGCGCGCAGGCTCTTCGGGAATCGCGCTTGGCCGAGGCCGGAAATCCAACGCGGCGGCTACCGCAAACGGATGGGCGAATTTCGTCAACTCCAAAAGCAGGATGAGGACGCCGAAGGTGACAATTGCGAGCGACGATTTCTTCGGCAGCATGATCAGAACCGGTTATAGATGAACGGCACGGCGCCCGTGGCGCCCACATATTGGATAGCGACAACCAGCAGCGCCATGGCGGCCGCCTGCGCGTAGAAGGGCGATCGGCTATACAGCAGAACGCTCCAGTCATACCAGCGTTTCGGCAGATAATGGGCGCCGGCGGCAATGGCCGCGACCAACAAAAAGCCCGGCGTGATATTCAAAAACGAAACAGTTCTGGAACCAATTTGCGCGAAGACGTCCCAAGCGGTAGCCAGGTTGGCAGCGCGGAAGAAGATCCAGCCCAGCAGGACGAAATGGAACGTGAGCAGCCCCTTAAGAAAGCGCACTGCTGGATGAACGGACAAGGTTGGATTTCCTCGCACCACCTGCCACCAGCGCTGGGCGGCCAGGCCAGTGCCATGCCACAATCCCCAAATTAAGAATGTCCAACTGGCGCCGTGCCAAAGACCGCCTATTGCCATGGTGATGATCAGGTTCGCGTAAGTAAAAATCTTCCAGCGCGACCGCAGGCCGGGCAGAGAGAAGTACAAGTAATCGCGCAACCAATTGGAAAACGAGATGTGCCAGCGCCGCCAGAAGTCGGAGATACTTTGCGCGGCGTAGGGACGATTGAAGTTGATGGGCAGCTTGATTCCCAATAGCAACGCGGAACCGATGGCTATGTCGGTATAACCGGAAAAATCATAATAAAGCTGCAGCGCGTATCCGTAGACGCCGATCAAAACTTCCATGCCCGAATAGAGCTTGGGCAGGTCGAACACGCGGTTGATCAAGGTTTCGGCCAGATAGTCGGCGATCAGGAATTTCTTCAATAGGCCGAGACCAATCAGGAACAATGCTTTGCCGCCGTCCTCGGCGCTTAACAGCTCGCGCTTGGACCATTGAGGTAGAAGCGTGGAAATGCGCGTAATGGGTCCCGCGAGAGTGGTGGGGAAGAAACTTGCGGACGCAAGATAGGCCAAGTAGCTGTCAGCGGGTTTCGCGTCGCGGCGATAAATGTCGATGGTGTACGTCAGCGATTGGAAAGCGTAGAACGAAAGGCCGAGCGGCAAAACCCACGGCCACGTGCGAGCCTGCGTAGAAGTCCAATGCGCGTAGGTATCCAGCAAAAACGGCATGTACTTTACGGACGCGATTAGTCCGATGTTTAAAACGATGCTCAAGGTCACCAACAGCCGCCGGGTTGCCGCCTTTTCAGTTGCAGCTAGCGCCTGACCGATGAAGAAATCGCACGTTGAAGCGGCGGGGACCAGGGCGAGATAGGCAAGGTCCCACCGGGCATAGAAAAAATAGTTCGCAAAAACGACGACGGCCAAACCTGCGAATCGAAAACGTGAGACCAACCAGTAGACGAAGAAAACGGCGATCAGAAAAGTGAAATACGCTGGCGTGGACAACAACATGAACACGTTCTCGTTTCTCGTTCATCGTTTCTTGTTCGCTCGGCTGGTCTGTCCGCGTTAACGAGAAAACGAGAAAACGAGAAACGAGAAACGGATTTTTTTATTATACAGTAGGTCCCATGAATACCGTTCTGACTGAAGCTCGCGGCGACGTTCTGATCGTCACCATTAACCGGGCCGAAGTGCGCAATGCGGTGGATGGCGCTACGGCCCGGGCGTTAGCGGAAGTGTTTCGCGGGTTCGATGCGGATTCGTCGTCGCGCATCGCGGTGCTTACGGGAACCGCGGGGACGTTTTGCGCCGGAGCGGATCTGAAAGCGTTGGCCAAGGGTCAGGGAAATACGCTGTCCGAAGAAGGCGATGGGCCCATGGGTCCCACGCGCATGCTTCTATCGAAGCCAGTGATCGCGGCAGTGGAGGGTCACGCGGTTGCAGGAGGATTAGAGCTGGCTTGCTGGTGCGATCTTCGCGTGGTCGCGCGCGATGCGGTATTCGGCGTTTATTGCCGGCGCTTTGGAGTACCGCTGGTAGATCTCGGAACCATTCGGCTTCCGAGATTGATCGGCCACAGCCACGCCCTGGATCTGATCCTGACCGGTCGCGGCGTCTCGGGCGATGAGGCGCTGCGGATGGGGCTGGCCAACCGTTTGGTGGAGCGTGGACGCGCTCTGGATGCTGCGCTTGAACTGGCGCGTGACCTGGCTGCGCTCCCGCAGACCTGCATGCGATCGGACCGATTGTCGTCCTATGAGCAATGGTCGCTGCCGATGTCCAACGCCGTGCGGAATGAGTTTCGCAGAGGTCTGAGTGTCATCGAAAGCGGTGAGACGGTGGCCGGTGCTCAGCGATTCGCTTCGGGTCAGGGCCGTCATGGAACGTAAAGACAGTTAAAAACAGGCGAAACGCTTCCTCGCGATTTGAATCTCATCTTGCAGGAGGAGGTGTTTTGAGAACCTTAGGGCTACTGTCTCTCGCATTTCTAATCGCTTCAATTTCCACGGTACGCGCAAGTGCCAAGGACGAAGGCTTTTCCGGACGATGGGTTCTGGACAAAAGCCAGCCATCCCCGAATGCTCCCGATAATCTGGAAATCCGAATCAAACAGGACGGTTCCGGAGTGTCGATGGAATGCACATTCAAGGAGCCGGAGAACGGAATTGTCCCGCTGTTGTACCTGGGCATCATGACATCCAAAATGCACTTGAGTTTGGATGGCAATGCGCAACAGAACCAGATCGGGCCTTTTCAGATGGCATCGAAAACCACTCTCAACGGCAATCAGATGGATACCGAATGGACCGCTGCGGTTAAAGACGATCAGGTGCAGGGTCACTGGAAGCACACTCTTTCCGATGACGGCAGGCACATGACGCTTGAAATCAAGGAAAGCTCCACGCAGGGGCAATCCGGCCAGGCCACCTTGCATTTCGTTCGGAAGTAGCCCCGCGCGTCAGCCAGGGGACCTTGCTACCATTCTGTAAATGAAACTCCAGAATCGGGTGGCGCTGGTCACGGGCGCTGGAACGGGAATGGGGCGCGCGATCGCCGAGTTGTTCGCTCGCGAAGGCGCCAAAGTTGCCGTGAATTACAGCAAATCGCGCGAGGCAGCGGATGAAGTTGTAGCGGGTATACGGACGGCCGGAGGCACGGCGATCGCCATCGGCGCAGACGTTTCTCTAGTAGCCGATGTAAATGCGATGGTGGAGCGGGTGAACAAGGAGTTCGGCCGGCTCGACATCCTGGTAAACAACGCCGGTTGGAGCACGCGCATCCCGCATGAACAACTGGATAATCTCACGGACGAAATCTGGGATCGCACCTTCGACACGAATCTCAAAGGCGCATTCTATGCGGTGCGTTGCGCAGTTCCGTCGCTTCGCAAGCAGCCAGGATCGTCCATTGTGAATGTGGCTTCCGTGGCCGGCATCACGGGGATGGGAAGTTCCATCGCCTACGCGGCCTCGAAGGGCGGCATGATCACCATGACCAAATCACTGGCCCGCGCGCTGGCGCCTGAAATCCGCGTGAACGCCATCGCGCCGGGCTTCGTACGAACGCGCTTCGCCAACTGGCCAGCCGCGGCATTCGACCAGGGCGAAGCCGTCACTCCGCTCAAGCATCTAGCCACAGTGGAAGAAATCGCCGCGCTAGCGTTGTATCTGGTAGCAGACGCCGGATCGACCACCGGCGAGACCATTGTGGTGGACGGCGGCTTGACTGAGCTAGGGACCGTCCAGATGCATTCGGCGAAGTAATTCAGCCGCGAATAAACGCGAATGAACGCAAATGTCTTATCCGCGTTTATTTGCGTTCATTAGCGGCCAGAGCTTCGTGTTGTGGCTCCAGCTGACGCCACTCGATATGCCCTCTGCCCCATTCTCGAACGACCTGAATGATCGGACGCACGGATTCTCCGTGACTCGAAATGCAATACTCCACCCGCGGCGGGACTTCCGCATATACCGTGCGCGAGATCAATCCCTCCTGCTCCAGATGCCGGAGCGTCGCGGCCAGCACCTTGTGGGAAATGTCGGGCATCAAGCGGCGCAGCTCGTTGAAGCGGCGCGTGCCCGAATCCAGCCAGAAGAGGCAAATCAAACTCCACTTGCCGCCTACAGCGTTTAGAGCAGCCGTCATCGGGCACTCGGTGGGTAGGGCCCGCTGCAGACTGGTTTCCATAACGTAACCAGATTACCGCAAAGTGCGTTCTTGCTTTTTCAATCGAGCCACGCCAGCATGATGGAGAACCTCGAATGATTATAGAAATGCGCACCTATAAGACCAAGCCGGGCCTGCGCGCCCAGTTCCTCGAGATATTTCGCTCCAAGTCGATTCCGGCACACGCGGAGATCGGGAT
The DNA here is from genome assembly GCA_036008345.1 of Bryobacteraceae bacterium. Lineage (GTDB taxonomy): Bacteria > Acidobacteriota > Terriglobia > Bryobacterales > Bryobacteraceae > Palsa-89. The sequence goes on along the minus strand of DASYNU010000105.1, from coordinate 31,634 downwards.
GAAAATATTGGGCCCGTTTCTATCGCTAGAGGATCCCGACACGTTTTTCTTTATGCGGGGCTTCCCCGACGCCGCTTCCCGCGAGCCCATGAAGGCGAAGTTCTACGAAGGGGAACTGTGGAAGCGCGAGCTGGAGAACGTTCTGATTCCCATGTTGGAAAAGTATGACGTCGTGCTTGTGGACGACGCGGAGGGCCTGGTCCGATGGTAAATGCGATTATTGCGAGCTTGTTTGCCGCCGGATGCGCAATGGCCCAGTCGGCGATGCTGAATCTCCCGCGCGCAAGCCAGCATGCGCGCATCACGCAACGGATCGGAATCACCGACATTACGATTGACTACAGCCGGCCGCAAGTCCGCGGACGCAAGATATTCGGCAAAGTGGAAGCCTACGGACAAATATGGCGGGCCGGGGCCAATGAGAATACCGTCATCGAGTTCAGCGATCCCGTGTCCATCGAAGGCCAGGCGCTTGGGGAGGGCATTTACGGGCTGCACATGATTCCCGGCGAAACTTCGTGGGTGGTTATTTTCTCGAAGAACCACACTTCCTGGGGCAGCTTTACTTACGACCAGGCCGAAGACGCGCTACGCGTGACAGTGAAGCCGGAGGCCGCCGAGAATCAGGAATCGCTTAGCTACGATTTTGACGACCCGAAACCAGATTCCGCCTTGATAACCATGCGGTGGGAGAAGGTCGCGGTCCGTTTTAAAGTGGAGGTCAACACTCCTCAGGTGGTTGAGGCGAGCCTGCGCAACCAGCTCCGCGGCCGCATCCAGTTCGAATGGCAACCCTGGATGGAAGCTGCCAATTACCTGCTGGACAATAAACTCAGCGCGGAAGCGGCTGTAAAGGACGCGGACAACGCAATTGCGAATGAAGACCGCTTTGAGTGCGAAATTACCAAGGCGCGGGCGCTCCGGACGCTCGGCCGCAAGGAAGCGGCCCAGGCTACATACGAGAAAGCGTTGGCCATGGGCAACCAGCAGCAGATCCACAGCTTTGCGCGCGTCCTGCAAGGACAAGGCCGCGGCGACGAAGCGCTGAAACTTTTCGAAGACAATATCAAAAAAGATCCAAATAGCTGGGTAGCGCGCAATGAAGCCGCCCGCATCGCCGTCGCACAGGGCGATTACGATACTGCGATTAGGGAAATGAAACAAGCGCTGGCACGGGCCCCGGACGCGATCAAGGGGCAGGTCAATGATCTCGTGCAGCGCCTGGAGAGAAGGGTAGACATCAACAAATGATCTAGCCGCGAATGAACGCGAATAAACGCAAATGTTTTATCCGCGTTCATTTGCGTTCATTCGCGGCCAAAGAATTTAGTGGCTCGGCTGCGATAGCATGATACTCTATGCGGAAATCCAGCCTGCCTCTTCTCGCGATCCTCTTTGCGTTCCATGCCACGCCGGCCGGGAAGTTTGCGCTTACCATCGATAACATCATGCGAGGGCCTGGCCTGTTCGGCTACGAGCCGGCCCAGGTTCGATGGTCCGGCGATGGCGAGCGGATCTATTTCCAATGGAAACAAGCCGGCGATCCGCAGATCAAGGATCTCGACACGTATGTGGTGGGGCGCGATGGTTCCGGTCTAAGGAAACTATCGGAAGCTGAAACAAAACTCGCGCCGCCTGCTTCCGGCGCCACCACGCTGGACAAGAAACGGGCAGTGTACTCTCGCGATGGCGACCTGTTCCTTTACGATTCCACGTCCGGCCAAACTCAACAGCTCACGAAGACGGAAGACCTCGAAACAAATCCGCACTTCACTCGCGACGAGAAACGAATCGCGTTCACGCGCGGGAACAATCTCTACATTATGACGCTGGATACCGGGTCTCTGGTACAGATGACCGATATTCGCACTGGGCCGCCTGCAGGTGAGCCGGGACCAGGTGCTCGACAAGCAGCAGCGCGTGCTGCTAGCCGCGCCGATGAAGAGAAGAAAGGCACCGACAGCCAGGAGTTCGTGAAGAAAGAAGAAAAGGAGCTGCTCGAAGTGGTTCGCGAGCAGGTCGCGAAAAAAGAGGAGGACGAAGCCAGGAAGAAGCGCGAGAATCCACGCAAGCCTTTCAATTTGCAAGAAAGGCAAACTATCACCGCGCTGGCGCTCACCCCCGATGAGAAATACGTCATCGCGAGCGTGATGGAGCCCGGCACTGGAACAAAAAACACCGTCGTTCCCAATTTTGTGACCGAATCCGGCTATACCGAGGACATCCCTTCGCGTAACAAAGTCGGCGATAACCAGAACCGCGCCCGCCTGGCCATTTTGAATGTCGAAACCGGCGAAGTGAAGTGGGTGGATCACGGCCAGAAGCTGCCGCCCGCGCCCGAGGAGACAAAATCCGACGCTAAGCCCTTGGAAAAAGAACGCGACGTGCAGCTAGGCCAGCCGGTTTGGTCCGAAGACGGAACCAAAGCCGCGTTGCTGGCCCGGGCCGCCGATAACAAGGATCGCTGGATTCTCGCGCTGGATGAAACCACCGGCAAAACGCGCGTCATCGAGCATGATCATGACGACGCGTGGGTGGACGGACCCGGTGGATTCACACTGGGCTGGATGAAATCGGACCGCGATCTCTATTTCCAGTCCGAGCGCACCGGCTACTCGCATCTCTACACGGTTTCGTTCGACGGTGGCGAACCCACGGCACTAACTTCCGGTAATTGGGAAGTGGACGCTGCGATTCTCCTTAAAGATAAGAGCCGGTTCTTCCTCACCACCAGCGAGGGCGATGCGGGCGAGCACCAGATCTATGAAATGAGCGCGGAAGGTGGCGCGAGAACGCGGCTCACGTCCCAGCCAGGCGGCCATACTTGCGTCCCTTCCCCGGACGATCGCTGGTTTGCCGATCTTTATTCCTACACCAACAAGCCGCCGGAGGTCTACGTGCAGGAGGCGCGCACGGGTGCGGCAGCCAAGAAACTAACTTCGTCGCCCGCGCCTGATTTTTGGGAATATCCGTGGCTGGATGCGCCCATCGTGACGTTTCCAGCCCGCGACGGCGCTACACTGCGCGCCCGATTCTACAAGCCCGCGAATTTCCGCAAGGGTGGTCCGGCGGTAATCTTCGTGCATGGCGCAGGATATTTGCAGAACGTGCATCGCTGGTGGTCCTCCTATTCGCACGAGTACATGTTCCACCACCTCTTGATGGAGCGCGGATACCAGGTGATCGACGTAGATTACCGGGGCTCGGCCGGCTACGGGCGCGATTGGCGTACCGGCATCTACCGGCACATGGGCGGCAAGGATTTGGACGACCAAGTGGATGCCGCCCACTGGCTGGTGGCACAGCAGGGAGTGGATCCCAAGCACATCGGGATCTACGGTGGCAGCTACGGTGGTTTCATCACTCTAATGGCCATGTTCACGCAGCCGGAGGTCTTCGCGGCCGGCGCGGCGCTTCGCCCCGTGACGGACTGGGCGCACTATAACCATCAGTACACGGCCAACATTTTGAACCTGCCGCAGAAGGATGCCGAAGCCTACAAACAATCGTCTCCCATCTACTTCGCCCAGGGATTGAAAGGGGCGCTGCTCATCTGTCATGGCATGGTGGACACCAACGTCCATTTCCAGGACACCGTTCGCCTGGTCGAGCGGTTGATCGAACTGCGCAAGGAGAACTGGAATCTCGCCGTTTATCCGGTAGAAAATCATGGTTTTGTGGAACCGGTCAGTTGGGCTGACGAGTATAAGCGCATCCTGGACTTATTCGAGAGGAATCTCAAGGGCCACTAGCCCCAAAGAACTACCCGGAACGTAAATCTCCGTAACTCGATCTTGTTGACAAACGTATATAAAGAGAGCAGGATACAAACAGGAGTTACCCCGATGCGCGCTTCAGTCGCTGGTCTAGCATTAGCAGTTCTCGCCATAGGTTCCGCCCACGCCCAATACATGATTTCCGCCCACTCGGGAGTCGTTCAATACGTGGAGGGCAGCGCTTACCTCAACGACAACCAAATTGAACCAAGAGCTGGCGAATTTCCCAGCATCAAGGAAAACCAGGTATTCCGTACCACGGAAGGCATGGCTGAGGTATTGCTAACGCCCGGCGTTTTCCTGCGGATGGGCGAAAACAGCTCGATTCGCATGGTTTCGACCAAGTTGGATGACACGCGCGTGGAAGTCCTCAAAGGGTCGGCCATGGTGGAAGTGGACGATCTGGCCAAGGACAACGCGGTCATGCTTCTTTATAAGGGCAACGAGATGCTGTTGGTGAAGCATGGGCTCTTTCGCGTGGATGCCGAGCAGGGATTGCTCAAGGTGTACGACGGTGAAGCGATTGTCAAGGGCGAATCCGGCCAATTGACCCTGCATAAGGGGAAGGAAACCGCTCTGAACGGCGTTCTAATGGCCGAGAACTTCGACGCCAAAGCTGACGACGAATTGTATCGCTGGAGTGACCGTCGGTCGGGCTATTTGGCCAAGGCGAATGTGTCTTCGGCCAACAGTCTCATCGGCGGATCTTCTGGTTCGACCTTCGGTGGGTTCTCTGCTCTGGGCGGCGGTTGCGGCGGAGCTTTCGGCAATGGCTTTGGTTCTGGCCTGGGTTATGGTCTGGGAAATGGTGTAGGTTATGGTTATAGCCCCTGGCAATTCAACCCGATGTTCGGCATGTACACGTTCGTCCCGTGCAACGGGTTCGCATACAGCCCGTTCGGCTACGGTTTCTACAGCCCATACACGGTTTGGCAAGCCCCCTATTACGGTGGTGGCGCCATCGGTGGAGGTGGTGGCATAAAGCGTCCCGCAAGTCCTGTGAAAACTGGGACGGGCACCGGCAAACATACAGATTTCGTAGCCTCACGCGGCAGCTCACCTTCGTACCGTAGCCCGTCCTCGGGTGGCTCTTCCGGTGGCGGCGTAGCACGCGCCGGTGGATATAGCAGTGGAACCGGCAGCGTGAGCGTCGGCAGTGTCAGCGCAGGCAGCAGTGCTGGGCACGGCGGCGGCACGGCTGGCGGCCATCGCTAACGATCACTTCAGATTCTTCTCGAAGAAATCGGTAGTCTTTTCGAGTAACTGTCTGCGGACTGGTCCGCCTACACCGTGGCTCTTCTGCGGATAAATCACCATATCGAAGAGCTTTCCGGTATGTTCGAATGCATCCACCATCTGCAGGGTGTTTTGGAACAACACGTTGTCATCCTCAATGTTGTGCACCATCAAAAGTTTGGCTTGAAGCTTTCCGGCGTACTCCACTGCTGAGCTCGATTTGTAGCCTTCGTCGTTCTCGGCGGGCAGGCCCAAATAGCGCTCCGTATAGATGGTGTCGTAGTTGCGCCAATTCGTAACCGGCGCCCCGGCGATTCCAGCTCGAAAGACTTCCGGAGCGTTGAGCAACGAGTACAGCGTCATGAAACCGCCGTAGCTCCAACCATAGATGCCGATACGTTTCGGATCCACGAAGCCCTGCGCGATCAAATATTGGATCCCTTCCAATTGGTCCGCGAGTTCCACCTTGCCCATCCGATGATAGAGCGGGGTTTCGAAAGCGTGGCCGCGTCCCGTGGAACCACGATTATCCACTTGCCAGATCACAAATCCACGAGCCGCCAGAACCTGGTCCCAATTCGCGCCCGACCATGCATTGCGGACGCTCTGAGCGCCGGGACCGCCATAGACCATCACCACAGCAGGATATTTTTCACCCGCGTGGAAATTGGCGGGCTTGATGAGCCTCCCATAGAGCAGCGTTCCATCGGAGCTTTTGAAATTCACGATTTCCGTCGGCAGCAAGTCATACTCATCCGTCAATTTGTGATTCGCTTCGCGGTACACGGCCCATTCGGCCCCGCCGGAATTGTACAACGTCCTGCGCGAAGGCTCGGTGAGGCTGGAGAAAGTATCCATGTAGTATTCAGCGGTCGGGCTCATGGAAATTGAATGCGTGCCCGGGCCCTGGCTGATCCGCGTACGATCCTTGCCGTTCAGCTTGACGGAATAGAGTTGCCGCTCAAGCGGACTGGCTTCCGAAGAGACGAAGTAGAGCGTTTGACGCGATTCGTTCAACCCAGCGATACTTTCCACTTCCCAGTGGCCCTCGGTAAGCCGCTTGTGCTGCTTGCCGTTAAGATCGTAGATATAAAGATGCCGGAAGCCGTCGCGTTCGCTGCCCCAGATGAATTGCCCGTCCGGGAGAAAACGAAACAAGTTGTTGATGTTGATCCAGTGCGGATCGGATTCATGCAGAATCGAACGCGCGCCGCCCGTGCTCGAATCCGCCAGCATCACATCCAATTGGTTCTGCACCCGATTCATCCGCTCAATGGCCAGCTTCGATGAATCCGGCGTCCAGTGGACCCTGGCGATGAGAAAGCCTCGCGCCTCGCCCAGATCCATCCAGCGAGTGTTTCCACCTTTCGAAGGAACCACCCCAACATGCACGTCGGCATTCGGCGTACCCGCCTGCGGATAACGCTCCGGTTCCATCACGGCGCGCAAACCTAGCAAAGACACCTGCGGGTACAGCATCTCCCGCGCGATGTCGAATTGCAGGTAGGCGATGTGCTTGGAATCGGGCGACCACCAATAAGCAGTGCCCAGTTCCAGCTCTTCGGGATACACCCAATCCAGCTCGCCGTTCAGCAGCGTAGACGCGCCATCTTCTGTGAGCCGGGTGGCGTTGTGCGACGCGATATCGATCGCATAAAGATCGTGGCCGCGCCGGAATGCCACTTGCGTCGCGTCGGGCGATAGTTTCGGATCGCGCTCCGGTTCCGGTGTTGCAGTAAGCTGGTCCCACTTGGCGCCGTCCATGTGATAAAGAAACAGATCGCCGCCGGTCGAGATCAGCAGCTCTTTGCCGGAAGCCGACCATTCGAAGCTGTTCTCGCTGACGCGCCTATTTTGCCAGTCAAACCTTTGAGCCTCCGGCACCGGTACCGCAGCCTTTTCGAGCGGTTCTAAGGAAAGCAGCTCCTTCTCGGTTTTCGCGGCGACATCGTAAAGCATGATCTGCTTGCCCTTGAGATAGGCGAAGTGTACGCCGTCCGGCGCCCAGACTGGTGAGCCTCCGAAATCGCGCCGGCCACCGGGAGATTCCATCAACGTGTCGATGGTAATGGGCTTCTTTTCGGCGCACAGTGCGAGCGCGCAAATAGGCAAGGCAACCAACAATCGGTGCAGCATTTGTAGTGATTGTACGCTATGTGGTAGCAAAAGCACCGGTCGCTTACGCTCGCGGTTCGGTTGTCGGCGCCTGTCCCCTTGCTTACGCGCTCGGCTCACGCTCGCGGTTCGGAAAGAGAGTGTTACCGAACCGCGAGCGTAAGGGAGCCGGTGCCTGCCCCGGAGTCCACCCGGTAAATCGCCACCGATGGCGTCTTGAAAGCCCGGTGGAACGCACTACTGTGTTCCACCGCTTCAGTCAAGTGGCGCGCTCCAGGCTCATGCAGATCGCGGTAGAAATCGCTGGGGGTCAAAAGCACGAAGCTGAGCTGATATTGGCGCGTAAAATCTGGAATGGAGTGCAGCAGCTTGTCGATCCCCGTGTCGTCGTTGTGATAAAACAACTTGGGCGGAATCGGAAGATTGCAGGACTTTCGGCCGGCATAGAGGTACATCATTGGATCATCGTAGGCGAAAACGTTGGCATCGGCCGGCGCATTCTTCGCGATCCACTGATAGGCCGGCTTACGTGTTTCAAGGGCGTCGCGATAACTACCCAGCAGGTCCGGCAGGAAGTAGAACAGCCCGAAGCATGTGGTGAAGCAAACGAAAAGCGCGAGAGCCGCTAGCGCGCCCGCGCCTAGGAAAGCCACTGCGCGTTCGGCGGCACTGGGTTTCTTCCAGGCGGCACGGAACGCCAGCCAAACATTGGCTAGCTCGGTCCAAAGTCCGGCCAACAAAAGTGGATACAGCGGAAAAACAAAGCGCTGATCCGGGACGTAGTGCCAGACCAGCAGAAGCGCGGATATTCCAACCGCCGCCAGCGGATATTGCAGCATCTGCCTGCGGCGCGCCAGACGCACCACGCCCGCGATCGCCGCCACGGCCACCACACGTTCCAGGGCTTTTGCGCCATAGGGTACATCGAAAGTCAGTAGTTTCCCGGCTCCCAACAGAAAGCCGTCCAGGTTGTGCCAGAACACTAGCGGCAGATCCCGCCAAGGAACGTTATAGATCTGGAATCCGAAATAATTTGTGTAGTAGAGCGTCACCAAATCCCACGAGTGCGAAGCGTGACGCGCGGCCCACCATTGCCATCCAGCTACTGCCGGAAACATCGCCGCAAAAAACCACACGGCTTTGACAAACTGCTTGCGCCAGAGGAAACAGATCGGAGCCGTGAGCAGCAGCGGTCCAGCGGATGATTTGGTTAGGTACGCCAATGCTCCGCAAACTCCGGCCAGCACTGGCAGCCAGCGTGGTGAGTCGTCGGAAAACGAGCGCTCGGCCAACAGCACGCTGCTTACCAACAATGCAGTGAACAGCAGTTCAGGCATCAGCGAGAAACTGAAGGTCGCAGCTACCGGACTCAGGCCCGCCAACAGGACCAACAGACACTGCTCGCGCCACCCGAATCCGTATTGGCGAAGAAACGCCCAAACCGTCGCCAAATAAATCGGGAGCAACAGCCAGGCGAACAGCGTCGCAAGCGGCAGGTTGGACGGGAAATTCGGATCGATCTTCCAAATGCCGGCCAGCAGGGCGGGGTAGAGCGGAGGGTACTTGGTTTGATATGGCTGCCCCGGCAGGCTGGCAATCCGGTATTCATGGCCTTCTGCCAGGCTCTTGGCCGACACCCAATAAATGCTGTCGTCATGATAGAAACCGAGGTGTGGCATAGCTCGCAGGGTCCAAGCCAGATAAGCTGCGGGCGCGATGGCGAGAACAAACACACCGATGGCGGTCAGCTTTCTCAGCATCTAACCTGAATTTAACAGCCGTCAACGGTTGAGCCAATCGGGGATACACCTCAGAGCCGGGTAAGGCAAACGCCTGCCTCCGGTTGCTGGCGGCTGGTCCCAACGAGAAACGAGAAACGAGAAAACGTCTTATTCTTGAAAGGATGAAACTCACCTTCTGGGGCGCGGCCAAGACTGTCACCGGCTCCATGCACCAACTCACCGTGGACGGCAAGTGCTATCTCCTGGATTGCGGCCAGTATCAGGGACGCCGCAAGGAGGCTGAGGAACGCAACAAGAATTTCCCGTTTCCTTGCCGGGAAATCTCCGCCGTGATGCTTTCGCATGCGCACATCGATCACAGTGGCAACCTGCCCCTACTGGTAAAGAACGGGTTCCACGGCCCCATCTACGCGAGTCCTGGCACCGCCGACCTGTGCCGGCCCATGTTGGCTGACTCCGCCGCGATCCAGGAAAAGGACGCCGCCTTTCTGAACAAGCGGTACTTACGCCGCAAGTCGCTCAAGGTGGCGACAACGCCGGGCGATCACCCCGTGGAACCACTCTATACAGTGGAAAATGCCGAGGCCACTTTCCCACTGTTCCGTCCCGTGAACCTTCACACACCCACGCAAATTGCCCCCGGCATCCGATACCAATCCTTCGAAGCCGGCCACATGCTGGGATCAACCTGCATGCTGCTAGACCTGGAATCCGAAGGGCGAAAAACCCGCCTGGGTTTTACCGGCGATCTCGGCCGCGCAGGTTTGCCGATCATACGCGACCCGGAGCCGCTTCCCTCCGCGGATTATCTGATCATGGAGAGCACCTATGGCGACCGTGTTCACGAACCCATACAATCGGTCACGAAAAAACTGGCGAACATCGTGAACCGCACTATCGAGCGCGGCGGAAAGATCATCGTGCCGGCCTTCGCGGTAGGCAGGACGCAGCAATTGGTGCTGCTGCTGCACCAGCTCATCAATGCGAAAGAGATTCCCAGCTTCCCGATCTTTGTCGACAGCCCGCTCGCGGTCAACGTCACGGAAGTCTTCCGCAAGCATTCGGAACTGTTCGATCAGGAAGCAGAGGAATTCCTAGCCAAGCACCAGGATCCGTTTGGCTTCAGCCGGCTCACTTATATCCAAGATGTGGAGCAATCCAAGGCGCTCAACGACTTGCGCGTTCCATTTATGGTCATTTCGGCTTCAGGCATGTGCGAGGCTGGCCGCGTGCTGCATCATCTGAAGAACAACATTGGCGATCCGCGCAACACGGTGCTGATTACGGGTTATCAGGCCGTGAATACGCTGGGAAGAAAAATCGAAGAACAGCATCCGGAGGTGCCCATCTTCGGCGAGCCCATGCGGCTGCGGGCCGAGGTCCAGAAGCTGGACGCGTTGAGTGGCCATGCCGACCGGGAAGAAATGCTCACTTGGATGCAGCCCATCGCCGCTGGCCTGAAGAAAGTATTTCTGGTGCATGGCGAGCCGGACCAGCAGTTGGCGTTCGCGGCTTCCATTCGGGAACGCTACGGCCTGGAAGTGATAGTCCCAGAGCGAGGCAGCAGTTTTGACCTGTAGGGCAGGTTGCCAACCTGCGGCGGGTTGTTAACCCGCGGATTTTGAGCCGCTGTTCCCAACCTGCCCCACACCCTCAGTAGCAGCACTCCAATCAACACATCTCCTTTCCTTGCAATAGATACGGAAGATCAAAGTGGCTGCGGGAGTGGACCTCGGCTATATCCTCGGGGTGTGGGACGAACCTTCCTCCGGCTTTTTTTGAGAGAGGATTTCAACCCCTCGCCTACTAATCTAAGCGAACACACAATCATTTTCGTCGCGCAGGCGCTTTCGCTTGTGAACGAGTGGTTACAACTGTGAACACGGAGCAGGTAAATGGGATCTTCGGTACATAAAGTGGTCATTGTGGAAGATGAAGGATTGATTGCCGCCGACTTACAGGGCCGTCTGGAGCGCGCGGGTTATCGCGTACCGGCTGTCGCGGGCAGCGCCGGTGAAGCGTTAGAGGTCATCCGGGAGAAGTCCCCGGACCTGATCCTGATGGATATTCGCCTCCGTGGAAACGTGGACGGGATCCAGGTAGCCGAACAAGTTCGGCGGGACTTCGACATCCCGGTGGTCTATCTAACCGCCTACGAGGATCACCAGACTCTGCAGCGAGCCAGCCAGACTCAGGCGTTTGGTTATATCAAAAAACCAATTGACTCCGCCAGCCTGCAAGGCTCCATCGAAATGGCCATCTCCAAGCATCGGCACGAACGGCTTCTGCGCGAGCAACGCGACTGGTTTAGCGCAAGTTTCGCGGCCGTACCCGATGTGGTCCTGGTGGCCGATCTCGCGGGCCGGATTTCCTACATCAACCCGGCGGCGGAGGGCTTGTTCGGATACAAAGTAGACGACGTGCTGGGTCGTCCTCTCTATGATCTGCTGCGGATCGCGTACCAGAACGGGGACGCGGTGGACGATCTTATGCCGTTGGCAATGCTGCAGGGGACGCCAGTAGCATTGCCCGGCAACATATGGCTGGAAGGCGGCCGGGGCCGGCGATATGGCATCGAAGGCAGCCTCGCTCCCCGGTGGCGCGAGGGTCGCGCCGATGGTGTAGTGGTTACCTTCAAGGATGTAACGCTACGGTGGTTTGAAGAAGAGCAGTCCAGGCAGGATCAGAAGCACAGTGCGCTCTCGAGGCTGGCGGACGGGATTGCCGGCCATCTGGATCTGGAGTTGAGCGTAGTGGCGGAAGAGAGCACGCGCTTGCTGAACTCTTTGCCCTCCAGCAGTACCCTGCGTTCGGCCGCCAAAACCATCGAGAGCGCCGCTCTGGACGCCTGCGGCGTGACCTGCCGCCTGCGAGCCTTTGGGCAGGAGCGGGAAATCAAGCCGCTAGTCGTTCAGGTGAATGAAATCCTGAAAAAACTGGAAAAAACTTGGCATTCAACTTTGCCCGGTCTATCCGTTCATCCCGATCCCGCGCCCAGGCCGGTACACGCCGACCCCGCCGAGCTTACCCGGACACTCGAAATGCTGCTCCGGCATGCTCATCATTGGAGCGCAGCCGGCGGCAGCATCGCTCTGTCGGCATCCAAGGCTGAATTGGAGGGGCTTCACGAATGGGTCCGCGTCCGAATCTCCTACACCACCACCAACGAGGATGCGGCCAGCGTGGAGCGTGTTTTCGATCCGTCCTGGGACGGAAATTGGGAAGGTTTGCCTTTTGCATATGGCATCACCAAGCGAATGGGGGGCCTGTTGAGTGCGCGGATGGAACGCGAAAAAAAGGTGGCTTTTGAAATTCATTTGCCGTCGGTAGACGTTACAGAAGCTGCTGCTCCGATCGAAGGCGAGAATGAAAAGACACTACTCGTAATCGAGCGCAACTCGGAAGTGCGGCGCCTGCTGCATGGGTATTTTGAGGAGCATGGGTTCAGCGTTCTCGAAGCTGGGGACTGTGAGGATGCGCTTTTGCTGGCTGAGTCCTCAGAATGGCCCATTCGATTGGTCATAGCCAATCCTGCCCCAGATGACAGGTTGCGCTCAGAGCTGCCGGCCAGACTAGTGGACCTGAAACCCGGTGTTTGCGTCCGGATCATCCAAGGCTATCGGGAGGAGTGTGGTTCTTCGGACGGGCAAACCGCTTGGCACTACCTCACCAAATGGGACCTTCTCGAGTGGGCCAACGGTGCGCTGGGACCGGCCCCCCGATTGGCGGGCGCGAATTGAGGCTCGATAAAAATTCATGCCCGCATCGCCAACTAAAGTTCTCATCGTGGAAGACGAAAGCATCGTCGCATGCGACCTGGAAAGGCGGTTGCTCAAGGATGGCTACCAGGTGTCCGCGACCGCGGCCACTGGCGAGCAGGCGCTGCGGAGCATCGAACAAAACTCTCCAGACCTCGTCCTGATGGATATCCATCTCCAGGGGCCCACCGATGGCATCGCGGTGGCGTCGGAAGTGCGCCATCGTTTCTCCCTCCCGGTAGTTTTTCTAACCGCCTACGCCGACAAAGAGACGCTGGAGCGCGCCAAGGCTACCGAACCTTATAGCTATCTGGTCAAGCCAATTAACCATGCCAATTTGTCCAGCACGATTGAGGTTGCGCTTTATAAGCATCGGGCGGAACAAGAATTGAGAGAGCGCGAGGCCTGGCTTGGCACGGTGCTCCATTCCTTGCCGGATGCGGTGGTAGTGCGGGATGCCTCAGGCAGCGTTCAATTCTTGAATCCGCACGCCGAGCGCCTGACCGGTTGGACGCAGGGCGAAGCCGTGGGCCGGCAACTCTGGGACGTGCTTCGCCTGCTGGATTTCGCGGACTGCGATCTAGCCGGAGATCTGGATGCGGCCATGGCCGGTGGCGTAGCGTGGGAGCTGCCACGTGAGTCGCGGCTGGTCTCTCGCGGCAGGCAGCCCGTTGCGGTGGAGGGCCAACTAGCGATTAGCCGCGTGGATGGCCGGGCCTCTGGAACCGTGCTGACTCTCCGGGATGTTACCGCTCGCATTCAGGAGGAAAACCAGATTCGGCAGCAGCAGAAGATGCTGGTAGCCAGCCGCCTGGCCAACGGCATCGCGCGTGATTTCAATCGCCTGCTGACCGTTATCGTCCGATATAGCCAGGAATTGCTTGATGAACTGGCGGACGGCGATAAAGACAGGCGGCGAGTCAACACCATCCATCGCGCTGCGCTTAGCGCGTCCGCGCTGACGGATCAAGTGCTGGGATTGTGCCGCAAGCTGCCTGCCGAAGCACGGGCTTTGGACTTGAATTCGATCGTGAAGCGTTTCGTTCCGTTGCTGAGGCGTATGACCGGTCCTTCGGTCACCCTGGAAACCATTTTGGATCCTGAGCTCGGCGAGATTCGGGCGAACGCTGGTCAGATGGAGCAGGTGCTGCTCAATCTGGTCCTGAACGCCCGTGATGCCATGCCCGGCGGCGGCAAGGTTTCCATTCAAACCAGCAATGTCGAGCTGCCCGGTGCGCAGCCGTTCGTGCGCCTGGCTGTGGCGGACAATGGCACCGGCATGGATAGCGAAATTGCCGAGCATTTGTTCGAGCCGTTCTTCACCAGCAAAAGGCGGGGGGCCGGGAAGGGCCTGGGCCTAGCCGTGGTGCATGCCATGGTTAGCGCTGCGGACGGGTTGATCAATGTGGACAGTAATCCGGGCGCGGGGTCGCTTTTCGAGATCTTTCTTCCGCGCGTTACCGAACCGCGACCGTGAGGGAGTCGGTGCCTTTCGGTGCTTTAAGGAAATATTATGTCAACGGACGCTATCGAACTGCTGCTGGTGGAGGATAACCCGGGCGACGAAGAGCTCACCTTGCATGTGTTAAAAAAATACAACCTCGCCAACCGGATACAGGTTGTGCGGGATGGCGCCGAGGCGCTGGAATTCCTATTCGGCAATAGTGGGCGAGCTATGCCCAAACTAATTCTGCTGGATTTGAAATTGCCAAAACTGAATGGGCTCGAAGTGCTGGGCCAAATCAAGGCGGACCCGCGCACCAGAGTGATTCCAGTGGTGGTGCTTACTTCATCGCGGGAGGATACGGATTTGGCGGCTTGTTACCGACTCGGTGTCAACAGTTACATCGTGAAACCAGTCGACTTCGCGCAGTTCACTGAGAGCGTGCGGCAGCTAGGACTCTATTGGCTGCTGGTAAATGAGCCGGCGCGCGCTTACAGCCAGCAGCGCGCCTGACAAAAGGGAGAGAACTGGCATGTTCAAGCTGGTTGCAAGGCTTCAAGGGGCCCCCCTTTCCCTCCGGTATGCCGCTGCAATCGCTCTCGCCATGGCGGCTCCGGCTACACGCATCCCTCTTCAACTGGTCCATTTCACACCCGTCATCCCGTATGCGCCTTTCCTCGTGATTAGCGCTCTCGTTCTCGGGCTTGGGCCTGGTCTTTTCACCACAGCTTTGTGTATGCTCGAGACCCTTTACTTTGCCATCCAGCCGACCGCTTCCTTGGGCGCAGTGGAAGCAGCGAATTGGGAGCGCATTGCGGTGGTTGGATTCACGGGGGCGTTTGCCAGCTTCATGGCAGACCGGCTGAAGCAGTCCAGCGGGCAACTGAAGCTGGCCCACTCCAGGACTGCCTCCATCCTGGAGTGCATCTT
The DNA here is from genome assembly GCA_036008345.1 of Bryobacteraceae bacterium. Taxonomy (GTDB): domain Bacteria; phylum Acidobacteriota; class Terriglobia; order Bryobacterales; family Bryobacteraceae; genus Palsa-89. The sequence goes on along the minus strand of DASYNU010000105.1, from coordinate 16,633 downwards.
GGACGGATTCATCGCATTTGACCGCGAATGGCGGTATACCTGCATCAACCCGGCCGCGGCCAGGATGATCGGTAGAACGCCCGAAGAACTGCTCGGCAAGAATCTCTGGGATGAATGGCCGCAGGTGTCCAGCTTGCCTTTCGGGGCGGCTTACCGCAGGTCCCTAGCGGAAGACATCCCACTGCGGGTAGAAGCGTTTTGCCCGGAACCGCTCAACGCGTGGTTTGAGATGCGCTGCTATCCTTCACCGGAAGGTCTGTCGTTGTTCTTTACTGACACTACCGATCGCAAGCGCCGCGACCGGCAGCTCCGGCTTCTGGAATCTGCCGCGCTTGAAACCAGCGATGGGATTTTGATCCTCGAAATAACAGGTGGCGGCGCTGACCGCCAGTATCCCGTATTCCTGAATCCCGCCTTCGAGCGAATCACTGGCTTTAGCCTGGAAGATGTCCGGCAGAGAGCACTCCCCGTTTTGGCCGCCCCGGCAAACGGCGCCGATTATCAGGAACAGTTTACGCGCCGGAAGGACGGCTCCGAGTACTGGGCCGAATTCAATTTCAAGTTGCTCGATGATAGCGGCGGCAACTGTATGCATCGCGTCTGCACTCTCCGGGACATCACGGAGCGCAAACGCGCTGAAGAGAATGCGCGCCTATTCAGCTCCATCGTGCAGGAGTCCGACGACGCCATTGTCAGCAAGAACCTGGACGGCACGGTCTTAAGTTGGAATAGGGGCGCCGAGCGAATCTATGGCTACTCAGCCGGCGAGATGGTGGGGCAGTCAATTGCGCGGCTCATGCCTCCCGGCCGCACGCATGAACTTTTGGAGATAGTGGACAACCTGAGGCGCGGAGCGCAACTCGAACACTACCAGACCGAACGCGTCCGAAAAGATGGCCGGTGCATCATTGTGTCACTTACCGTTTCTCCGCTTCGGAATACCGCCGGATCCATTGTGGCAGCTTCCATAATCAGCCGTGACATTACGGAACGGAAGCGGTTCGAAAAGGCGTTGGCGCTTAGCGAAGAACGCTACCGCTCCCTGGCTTTTGCCACCACGCAGATCGTCTGGACCACTAGTATGCAGGGCGAAGTGGTTGAGGACATACCCATGTGGCGAGCGTTTACCGGCCAGAGTTTAGAGGAAGTGAAGGGCATGGGATGGATCGATGCCCTGCACCCGGACGATCGCGAGCGAACCTCCCAGATTTGGTCGAGAGCAGTGAATAACCGGAGTTTCTATAACACGGAATATCGCATGCGCCGTCACGATGGCGAGTATCGCTGGATGGCCGTGCATGGGGTTCCAGTGCTTGAAGCCGGGGGGGATATTCGGGAATGGGTGGCCACCTGCGCCGATATCCATGACCGCGTGCAGGCCGAAGAAGAGATCCGCGAGCTCAATGAACAACTGGAACAGCGTGTGGTTCAGCGCACCGCGGAACTGCAGGCTGCTAATGCTGAGTTGGAGGCCTTCGCCTATTCCATATCGCACGACCTGCGGGCTCCCTTACGGGCACTGGACGGTTTTTCACGAATCCTGCTGGATGAGTATTCACCTCAACTTCCCGAGCAAGCTCAGCACTACTTGGCTGTAACCCGAAAAAATACTCTGCAGATGGGAGCGCTTATCGACGATCTGCTGGCGTTCTCAAAGCTAAGCCGCCAGCCGCTAAGCAAGCAGCCTATCGCTCCAGCAGAGCTGGTGCGCGAGGTTCTGGACGAGCTCCGAGTGGATCAGGAGGGCCGGCGCGTGGAAGTCACAGTCGGCGACCTTCCGGACTGCGAAGGCGATCCCGCGCTGCTCAAACAAGTCCTGGTCAACCTGCTTTCCAACGGATTCAAGTACACGCGCACGCGCGAAGTCGCCCGGATTGAGGTGGGCGCTCTGACGCGGGCCGGCAGCCATAAACCGGTGTACTACGTTCGCGACAACGGCGTAGGCTTCGATATGCGCTACGCTGACAAGCTTTTCGGCGTCTTCCAGCGCTTGCATGCAGCGCAGGAATATCCAGGAACCGGCGTCGGTCTCGCGATTGTCCAGCGGATTGTGCATCGCCACGGAGGTCTGGTGTGGGCGGACGCCGCCGTGAATCAGGGGGCAACTTTCTATTTCGTCTTGTCCCAAGACGAAGCGCAACCGGCCAAGGAGGTACGGGCGGCATGTCCGATCAATTCTTAGATAACAAACTCACCGAAAACGTCCCCAACCGGGATTCTAGCGTTAAAGTCGCCAACGGAATTTCGGTTCCTATCCGTGTCCTGATCCTGGAGGACCGGCCGGAGGACGCTGAGCTAATGCTGCACGAGCTGCGGCGCAGCTGGTTCAATCCAAACTTCGTCCGGTTGGAAACGGAGGCCGGATATTTGGCCGCTTTGAAGTCGCTCCCGGATGTAATTCTGGCGGACTACTGTATGCCGCAACTGGATGCCCCGCGCGCGTTGGAATTACTGCAAAACCTGGATTTGGACATTCCCTTCATTGTGGTGGCAGGCTCCATGGGTGAGGATGCTGCGGTGGCCATGATGCGGCAAGGCGCAACCGACTATTTACTCAAGGACCGCCTACGGCGCTTGGGACCGGCGGTAAGGCACGCTCTTGCCGAGAAACGGATGCGCGAGCAAAAGCGCGAAGGCCGAGCAAGCCCTAAGAGCCAGCGAGGCACGCTTCTTTTCCTTCATGAACCATAGCCCGGCGCTAGCCTTCATCAAAGACGCGGATGGCCGGATTCTATACATGAACAACACCTGCGAGCAGGTTTGGGCCATGAGTTTGCCGCACTGCGAGGGCAAGCTCGATCACGAACTCCGGCCGCCGGATGAAGCTGCGCGGGTGCGCCGGGACGATCTGTCAGTGCTTGAGAGTGGTCAGGCATCGCGGACTGTCGAAGAGCTTTCTTTGCCTGGCTGCGGCATTCGTCACTTGCTTTCCTACCGCTTCCCGTTCGATGACGTCGCCGGCTGCCGCATCCTGGGCGGAATATCCGTGGATATCACCGAGCAAATGCGAACCGAGCGCGCGCTTGCGGCTGCTCTTCGAGCGAAAGAGACGCTGCTGAAAGAGGTGCATCATCGCGTCAAGAACAACCTCCAGATCATCTCCAGCCTGCTGAACATGCAGGCCGAGCTCTCCAATGCCGATCAGCGGCTGGTGTTCCAGGACAGCCAGCTACGCGTGCAGTCCATAGCATTGATCCACGACCGCTTATGCGGTAACGTCGATCTCGAACATGTGGACTTCCCGGAGTATGTGGAAGCGTTGGTGCGCGACCTGTTCGCAGCCCATGGCGTGGATTCGGACCGGGTGCGATTGCGGCTCCGCATGGCCAAATTCACGCTCGAGTTGAATCAAGCCATCCCTTGCGGCCTTATTCTGAATGAACTGGTAAACAATGCTCTCAAGTACGCCTTTCCGGGAACCCGGACAGGAACCATCCTGCTGGCTCTGAGCAATGACGGCGCGGATCGTGTCACGCTGCAAGTGGCCGACGACGGAGTGGGGATGCCCACGGGTTCGGATTGCAAGGAATCGCTCGGTCTCGGAATTGTAGATGTTCTCACGCGCCAGTTGGGTGGAACGATCCAGCGGGGACCTGGACCGGGTGTGAATTTCTCTCTGGTTTTCGAGAAAGCCCGGTCGCCTACTGTTCCCAGTCCGCCGCAAACAAAGGCCTTTGGCTCGGGGGCATAAATCGCCGCCAACAGTAGTGATTGCACCCATGGCGAGCTAAGCATCCAGCATTCCATCAATGACGCGGCAGATCCAATCCGGATTTGTTTACGTACATACTGGTAGGAACATCATGAGAATCCTGATCCTGCTGGTTGCTACTGTTTTACTGGGCGCGCCAACTTCCAAGAAATCGGCCGTAATAGAATGGCAGCCTTGGTCGGACGCCATATTCGATCAGGCCAAGCGCGAAAACAAGTTCGTCCTGCTGGATCTCGAAGCGGTATGGTGCCACTGGTGCCACGTCATGGACGAAACCACTTACAAGACGCCGGAAGTGATCTCTCTGATTGAATCTAAGTACATTCCAGTCCGCGTGGATCAGGATTCGCGGCCCGATCTCTCGAACCGGTATGAGGATTACGGCTGGCCGGCCACAATTGTATTCGGGCCTGGTGGCGGCGAGATCGTCAAGCGGCAAGGGTACATCGAGCCGCGCCAGATGATCGGCATGCTGAAGGCCATCATTGCCGATCCTACGCCGGGCCCTTCGGTTCGTCCGGAACCAGAGATGAAGTTCCCGGATAACGCCCTGCTTTCCGGGGATCTCCGCGCGGAACTCGAGCGCCGCTACTTCGGCCAGTACGATTCGAAGCACGGCAGTTGGGGATTCGATCAGAAATTTCTAGACTGGACCTCAACCGAGTACGCTATGGCGCGTGCGCGGTCGGGCGACGCCAAGTCGGGCGAAATGGCCCGGAAATCCCTCAACGCCCAGTTCAATCTGATCGACCGCGTGTGGGGCGGAGTCTATCAATACTCGGTGGGAGGCGATTGGAACGAGCCGCATTTCGAAAAGATCATGAACTTCCAGGCGGGCAATCTGCGCATTTATTCACTGGCCTACGAAGAATGGCACGATCCGGAATACTTGAAGGCAGCTCAGGATGTTCAGCGTTTTCTGAAGACCTTTCTTATGAGTCCCGACGGCGCGTTCTATACCAGCATGGACGCGGACTTGATAGAAGGCAAGCATAGCGCGGCGTATTTCAAGTTGGATGATGCGGGCCGCCGCGAGCAGGGCGTTCCGCGCATCGATAAGCACGTCTATTCGCGAGAAAACGGCTGGGCCATCGAAGCGCTGGCGACGCTCTACGCGGCTTCGGGCGACGGGCAGTATCTGGACCAGACGGTGCGCGCGGCCCAATGGATCGTGGACAATCACGCTTTGGAAGGCGGTGGATTCCGGCACGATACGAAAGATGCCGCCGGACCGTACTTGGCGGATACGCTGAGCATGGCTCGCGCGTTCCTGACTCTCTATGAGGTGACGGGTGACCGTCGGTGGCTCGCGCGCGCGGAGTCCGGAGCCAGGTTCATCAGCGCCAACTTCGCAGGCGCCCAGGCAGGGTTCATAACATCGAAAGCGCCCACCGATCGATCCTATACTCCTCGCCCGGAGCGCGAGGAGAACATCGCGCTAGCTCGCTTCACCAATCTGCTGTCGCATTACACCGGCAATCAGGACTACCGCGCGATGGCGGAACGCGCCATGCGATATCTGGCCGCTCCCATGATCGCGAAATATCTGCCCACGGGCGGAACATTGCTGGCCGACCGTGAATTTTCGAGCGATCCGATACACATTACGGTTGTGGGCCACAAAGACGATCCGGCTGCTGAGTCGCTGTTCCACGCCGCCGCTGCCTATCCATCCGGCTACCTGCGGCTGGAATGGTGGGATACCCGCGAAGGCCGGCTGCCCAATCCGGATGTGCAATATCCCGAATTGAAGACCGCCGCCGCCTTCATCTGCACTGGCAATACGTGTTCGTCACCGATCCACAATGCGGATGCCGTAAGGACGAGAGCTGATAAACTAACCCGCGTTGCCTCGACTCAGAATCGATGAAAACAAAAAGCACCGGTCGCTTACGCTCGCGGTTCGGTAGCGCTCGTTCGTAGCCGAACCGCAACCGTGAGGGAGTCGGTGCCTCTTCTGCGATTCAGTTAAAACGCGATATACCCGACGTATCCCAGCCCAGTGCCAATCAGCGCGCCGGCCACCACGTCGCTCAGGAAGTGCATGCCCAGCAGAATACGGGACATCGCGATACTGAGCGCGCAGAAGCAGAGGCCGATGGTTAGGTTCGGATAGTAGAGGGCCAAAGGAATGGCCACCGCGAAAGCTGTCATGGTGTGCCCGGAAGGAAAAGAAAACTGATCCGGCGGCAGCAAGGTCGCCCAACAATGCGGTTCAATCTGACACGGCCGGCGGCGGCCCGTAAGCCGCTTCAGCCAGATAAATAACAGGATGCTGAGTACGGAGGAGAATCCAGCCGCGCCCAAGGCCGCGAAGCGCTGTTCGCCGCCGAAGAGCAGAATCGCCAGGCCCATCGCATACCAGAGCCAGCCATCGCCGCCCCGCGTGGCGCCCAAAACGTAGAAACGAACCCAGCGTGGCGCCACCCAATTGTTGGCGCGGTGCATGATGCTGTAGTCGCCCCGGGTGATTAGGCCACGCATATTGCTCAATTTATGATACCGCCGCCCAGGTTACATTCTGTTGAAAGAATGATTGCTACATAATGTCCAAAAAATGTTTTTTGTCAAACTCAGTACTATTTGCTTGACCCATAAGGCGTTTGTCATACACTGTACGTTGGACGCTAGGACCGCCATTTCGTTGCAAACCCCCTAAAACGTGAAGAAACTTGACTTTGTGTTCTTTGAAGCCGGTGGCGGGCATAAGGCCGCGGCCAACGCGCTTAAGTCCGTGATCGAGCAAGAGCAGCGGGATTGGCAAGTGCGCCTGGTCAACCTCCAGGAGATCCTGGATTCGCTCGACGTTTTCCGCAAATACACCGGCATCCGGATGGAGGATATCTACAACGTCCTGTTAAAGAAGGGCTGGACGCTGGGGACGCCGCAGTTGACGGTGGCCATGCATGCGTTGATCCGCCTGTATCATCGCGGGCAAGTCCGGCTGCTGAAGCAATTCTGGAGCGAAGGCGAGCGCGACCTGGTTGTTTCGCTGGTACCCAACTTCAATCGCGCATTGCGGCAGAGCCTGCCCGAAACACCGTTCGTAACAATCCTCACCGACCTGGCGGATTATCCACCGCACTTCTGGATGGAGCGGCAGGAGCAGTATTTCATTTGCGGTACCGCGAAAGCCGTGGAGCAAGCCCTGGAGCTGGGTCACGCGCCCGAGCGAGTATTTCGCGCGTCGGGAATGATCCTGCGGCCGAAGTTTTACGAACCCGTGACGGCCGACAGGGCTGAGGAGCGCCGCCGCCTGGGTTTGGATCCGGACCTACCTACCGGCCTGGTGCTGTTTGGCGGCGAGGGGTCCAGCGTGATGTTGGACATCGCCAAGCGTGTTACAGCGAACGCACAATTCATATTCATCTGCGGGAAGAATCAGAAACTTGCCGAGCGTCTGCGAGGCCTGAAGACCCGCTTTCGAAAATATGTGGAAGGATTCACCGCCGAAATCCCGTATTACATGCATCTCTCCGATTTTTTTATCGGCAAGCCAGGCCCTGGGAGTATCAGCGAGGCGCTACACATGCAGCTGCCGGTGATAGTGGAACGCAATTCCTGGACGCTGCCGCAGGAACGTTACAACACGGATTGGATTCGCGAGATGCAGGTGGGCGTGGTGTTGAAATCGTTTCGCGAGATCGACGCCGGCCTCGGGCAACTATTGGATCCAGTGAACTTTGCCCGTTTTCGCGCGAATGCCGCAGCCATCAAGAACCGCGCGGTATTCGAGATTCCTGAAATCCTGGATTCTTTGCCGCGGCGATAAAACCAGCTAGCGCCATCGCTTCGCCAGTCAAGAATAAAGGCCAGTTGAAAGGATTCGGCTGGCCACCGGCGGTAGTGTTTTGAAAATCCCAGATGAAGGCTAGGATCACCACCACTCCCCCTCCGATCATCGCCAGCCACTGCCAGGGCTTGGCGGGCAAGCCCCCACGGAAAAGCGAAACCAATCCGCCTCCGATCAGCGTGACGGAGACCAGCACGGGCGTGATCACCGGTCCCACCCAGGGCAGCGGAATCAGAAACAGAATGTCCCAGGTGAAAAGCGACTGCGGCCAGCCGATCATCAGCTTGAGGAATGCATAGAACGAAATATCCCAAAGCCCGAATGCGATAGCGAATGCCGCCACGCGCTGGTTGAAGTTCCGGCCAGCTACTATGCCGAAGGCAGCAAGCATTATGATGGTGGCCGCTTCACGCCCAATCTCGATAGCCAAGCGCCGCGAGTTTTCAGGTCCAGCGGCTTTCAGTTGCTCAGGGGAAATGAGCGGGAACAGATCTTGTGGACTGCGGCCAGGATGGATACGTTCCCGGATAGGATCGTAGATCGCACGGAGGTAGACCACAACCGCCGCTTCGACATAGCCGAAGGAAACGCCGAACAATAGGAGTGCCGCGATCGTCCGATACATACACACCATCTTAAGAAAATTAGCCGCGGATGAACGCCGATAAACGCGGATAGGAAAAACTGTCTTATCCGCGTTTATCCGCGTTCATCTGCGGCCTGATTATTCCGTACGGATTTTCCGGCCACGCATGCTTCGGATAGCGCCGGCTCAGCTCGCGACGAACCTGGGGATAAAGCCGTTCCCAGAATCCCGCCAGATCCGATGTGGTCTGGACCGGGCGTTGGTTGGGCGCGAGCAAATGGACCACCAGCGGAACCTTGCCGTTCGCGATGCGCGGAGTTTCCCGTATGCCGAAAAAGTCCTGCAGGCGTGACGCCACCCAAGGCGGCTTGCCGGATTCGTAATGGATCTGCGCCTGGCGGCCGCTGGGAAGGCGTATTCTGGCCGGCGCAACTACATTCAACAATTTCGGATTGGCGCGTTGTTCCAGCATCGCAATCATGGATGGCGCGGCGCTTCTGAGCTCGGCGAAGCTCTTGCGGCCCTGGCACAGCTCGCGGAAGGCGGAGTCGACGTCGATTTTTCCAACTGCAGCATGTTCGGAGGCGAAACACACTCGGGCCACGAATTCGTCCAGTTGGTCTTTATCCACAAATCTCGAAACGCCTAGTTCTAGCGCGCGTTCGGCTAGTAGAGCCGCGGCTTGCTCTGGGTCGGGCGTGCCGCTTCGTGTTTCTTGGATCACCAAGTTGTCGTAAAGCAGTGCGCTGGTCGCATCCACGCGCTCGGCTGTGCGGTTCCACTCCACGCCGCTGCGCTCACGCACGCGATCCGGGAACAGATCGATGAGCCACTCCGGCTGAATCGGACAATACATACGAACTAATGGAAGTGCATGCTCCGTGCGATCCTCGATGTCCACCGCCACCATAAAATCGGCTTGGCTTTCGCACGCGAGCACCGCCGAACCACCTGAAGCAAGTAGAAGCTGGTTATCTTTTCGGCGGCGAGCCACCCGATCGGGAAAGGCCGCAAGGATCGAAAGCGGCAGCGCGTCGACGGAGTGTTTGTGTTGCTTGGGAGGCCTGACGATACGGCGGATCTGTTCGATGTGTTGTTTTGTACGAGGATCTAATTCGCGATCCAACAGACGCAGCAGGTCGCAAGAATCAGCTCGCGCGCCCGAGCTGAGAAGCCCCGCCACGCTGCAACCCTCAACGCCAGCGCCTCGCTCCACAGCTTCCAGCACCAGGCTGGCCAGGCGCGGATGCAAAGGATAGCGCGCCATGCTGCGGGCCTTCTCGCCTGTCGCACCTAAGCGCTCCAGCAAATCTTCGGCGCGCGACACGGCGGTTTCGGGCGGTGCATCCAGCCAGTGGAGCGCTTGAGGCTCTCCGAGTCCCATAGCTCGCAAATTCAGACACAGCTCGGAAAGTTCGCGACGCGTGATCTCGGGTGCGTCGTGATCGGGACGCCGTTGGAAATCCTCGAGCGTATATAGACGAATGACGCGGCCTGGTGCAGTACGCGCAGCACGGCCGGCTCGCTGCGTGGCGGAAGCTTTGCTTACGCGCCCAATCTCAAGCGTTGGAAGTCCGGTCCACGGTGAATCGCGTGCGATGCGCGCCAGTCCGCTGTCGATTACGGCGGTGACCCCTTCAATAGTGATGGAACTTTCGGCTACGTTCGTTGAGAGAATTATCTTGCGCTGGTCAGCGGGCGACACGGCGCGGTCCTGTTCAGCCGGAGTCAGATCGCCATGCAGAGGCAGAACCAGTAGATTGTGTTTCGTCGCCAGCGGCTGGCACTCGCGAGCAGTGCGGCGAATCTCGGCTGCACCTGGCAGGAAAACGAGAATATCGCCGGAGCGCTTGTCCATCAGAGCGCTTTCAATCGCGGCTGCGGCTTGCTTCTCGAGAGGTGCCGCCGAGTAAGGTTGATGCGTGATAGAAAGATCAAAAAGGCGGCCTTCCGAGCGAAGAATCGGGCAGCCATTCAGATATTGCGCGATGGGAGCCGCGGCCAGCGTTGCCGACATGACAACGATACGTAAATCCGGCCGCACGGTGGTCTGGAGCCTGCGCAGCAACGCCAACGCCAGGTCGCTCTCGAGATGACGCTCGTGAAACTCATCCAAGATCACTGCGTCCACGCCGGCGAGTTTCGGATCGGAGATCAACCTCCGTGTAAGGATGCCTTCGGTCAGGAAACGAAGCCGGGTTCGAACGCCCGCGACTTCTTCGAAGCGAACCTGATAGCCGACGGTGTCCCCCAACCGCTCGCCTCGCTCCTGGGCGACTCTGCGTGCAGCCATGCGTACGGCGATGCGGCGGGGCTCCAGCACCAGCACCTGCCCTGGAACCAGCGAGAGCAGTTCAGGTGGAACACGCGTGGTTTTGCCCGCGCCAGGCGGCGCTTCGATTACCAGATTGGGCGATTGCCGCACGGACGCGGCAATCGAGGGCAGAAGGTCATCGATCGGGAGACGGATCTGATCCAAATTTCCCGCTTACGGTTTCTTGGGCGGCGGAGGCGTTTTGCCAGCTTCGTCGGTGTCGTACTTGATTGTGACATCGCTCTTGAACTGCTTGTAGTCCTCGTATTTCACCGTCATCCGCATACGCACCGAGCTGGTTTGGAAATTCAAAGTATCGTTCGCAATCGTGTACGTCGGGAACCAGTACTTGCCGTCAATCTGTTCGCGGTAGGTCTCAAACTTCGGGTACTGATTGTCGTCGCCTTTTTTCAGCAATCCAACGCCGCGGCCGTAGCTTTTCACGATCTGCAGATCCTTGTCATCCACCCACACCTGGCCCTCGAAATAGCGCTGGCCTTTCTCCAGCTTCTTCGGCTTCACGGCGAATGCATAGGTACTGATTTCGTCGAGTTGCTCGCGGCCGACGTAGCGGATGAAATATTTTCCCAATTGATTGGTTGTCAGGACGAAGGGCTGTACCTCGCGGAGATCTTGAATGTCGCCAGGATCAAGCTGGAATGCTTCCAACGTGCTCATAGGCGCGCGAATCACTTTTTCGGTGCGTTTCCCTTCGGGCGTGAAGACGATATCCGCTACCTCTTCCCATTTACCCGTCGGGTTGCCATCCCTATCGAGTGACATGACACGGGCGGTCTGGCGATAGGTGTAATTGCCACGCGCGACCGCAAATTCGGCCTCCTTGGCGGCGAACTTGGCGATGATGTCATCAATCTGTGCGGGGGTGGGGTCGGGTCCAGTGCCGGCGAAGGCCGTGCCCGCAAGTAAAGCACACGTAGCGGCAAGACGCATAATACCTCTCCAGTGGACGATTCCAGTAGCCCCAGGGTTTCCTTGTAACCGTCTCTTCCTAGTTTAGATCACGTGGGGCAGGTTGTTAACCTGCGCGCCGATTGTCAATCGGCGCAAGCGCGGGTTGGCAACCCTCCGCAGGATGCAATCCCAATGTCACTTAGTTTCCCAGTAGCAAGAATGGGACCCTGGTGGGGCAGGGCCATGCCCTGCCAGCCTTCTTTTGATCACGCTGGCGAAACCTGCGGAGAGCCCAGGGCTTACTGCGAACCGAAAGCGACTCGCCAGGACCCCGGTAGGGCACGGCCCTGCCCCACAACCAAACTGAACATCACGCACCGAATTGGCGCAGGTGATGATCCGTGTGCAGGTACCCCCAACGGAGCCACTCCGAATCCGGCATGTTTCCAAAGATGGGGTGCGGACTCCGTTCGAAATTTCTCTCAGGATTCGTGAACCGCTCAATCACTGTCACCAGCGCTTTCTTGTCGCGCTCAAAATCAACCGGCGCGGCGCCACCGATCAATTGATCCATCTCGGGGCGCGTTGGAAGACCCTTGGGCCAGGGGAATGGCGCGTAGAGTGCGACCCATTTTACGACGGTTCTCTGCAGTATCCCGGATGCCGGACTGACGTACTTCTCTCCCATAACCGCCAGGAACGCATCGTTCAAATGGCAGAGCATCTGATGAGCGGACATGCGTCCCCAACGGGCCCGATGATCAGGCTGGACTTTGGCCAGACGGAGCAGAGTGGTTTGTTTGTCTCCCAGATTCGCGAACGTTTTCATGGCCCACGAATCAGTGTAGAACGAACTACAGGTCGACCCAAATAACAAGCGGCAAGGATGTTCCCGCTGCGAGACCGGGCAACAGCTCCGGCGTCAGTGAAAGCGGACCAACGGGCAGGCCGCTCTCTCGCATTGTCACATTGAATGCCTGAATCCCTGGTGCCGAGGTCAAACTAGCCGGTAGACGCACGTCCACTCGGGTCACCCAATCGTTTTCATTGGCAACGTTCATCACTTCAGCCGACGCCCCGTTGATCACCACATCCCAATCAAAGATCGAAAAGAAACCGTAATACGGCCCTGTTCCTATACCTACGCCGTTGACGTACAAAGAAATTATGGATCCTGGTTTGGAGGGCTGTAAGCAGGAATTGATAGAGCCATCGGCGTTGCGCGCGAGGGCCGGTGGTGGGTAGCCCTGGGTACATGAGGCCGGTGGGCTGGCGAATAGATCGGCGAAGAGCGACGGCGTACTGGATGTTAACGGGAAAAGCCTGAGTGCGGATACCGCGCCGTTCACTTTGATCTGCATCACTGTGTTGGGCTCTATGAAGGCGCTGTTTTGTGCTGCGCCGGGAACAGCCACATTGACCTGTGAGGAGGAAACATAGAGCAGCTTGGCGGGAATGTCGTCGAACTCGACTGTTACACCGGCAAGCGATGTGGATCCTCCGGCGGACGCACTCACGCCTTTCTCCGGACCGAGGTTCGATCCCATTAGGGTGAGAAGCTGGCCGGGCGCAATCGGGCCCGCGTGCATCATATCCGCGCTGTCCAGGACGCAGCTCAACTGAGGACCCGTCGGCGTGGTTGGCTCCGAGAGTGCAATCGAAGCGAGGTACGCGCCCGGCTGCGGCGCTGGTCCGAAGTTGGGCGGAATTAATGCATTGAGCGTCAATGGAATGTCGGGACGAGATACGGCTCCGCTCATCCAGACTTTGCCATCCGATCCCAGCGCGATCACCGCGGAACTAACGATGGAACCATCTATGAACTGGGCTGAACGCACAGTTCCCGTAGTTGGATCCAATTGCTGCAGGTAGCCCTCACTGAGGCTGGTGACGTTATTGGGCAGGCACTGGCTTGGAAAATTTGCCGGCAACCCGACCATTACGCTGGTCGCTGCCGAGGATGGAGGCACGGGGCCGTAAAGAATGCCTGCGGCGGTCAGGTTTCCGACGCCATCCAACTGAAGGCTGGATCCGCCGGCTGGTACCGAAAAGAGCAGCTTTGAGCCGGTGGGGTCCAGTTTGCTGACAAAGGGAACAGTCACCAGATTGGGCGGAGGCGGCGTAGTGAACGGGTAATGCGGATACACCGTCACTCCAGTGACGTAGGCGTTGCCAAAGGCGTCTACCACCAAGTCTGCGTTCGTTATATCGATAGCGTTGGGATCGCCGTTGGGATAGATTAGTCCGTCTCCATGGGGGGGATTGAGGCCTGTGGAATAAATCAACTTCGATCCCGTGGGATCGATTTTCGTGACGTATTGATTCGGGCCTGGAAAAACCAGTTGGCAGGGAAGCTCGCAGACGCTATTAAATTGGAATTGCGTCTGGTAAGCGCCGGGGGTGGTCGGGTAGTCTGTTGGAAATCCGGTCAATCCAGAAACGAAGATGTTGCCTGCGGTGTCTAGCGCGATGGAAGTTCCGCCAATTCCGGTGGCCGAAAACAGAATCTTCGGTGTGGCGGGATCGAGCTTGACAAGGTAGGGTCGATCCGTGCTGTCGGGAACGCTATACGCGCCAGGAGTGGATGGAAAACCCTTTTGGTAGCTTACGCCGCTTATTAAGATACTGCCGTCAGCAGCGATAGCTACCGCACTAGCGCCGCCTTGGCCGCCGAAGATTGTGGACAGCGTAATGATGCCGTTGGAATCGAGCCTGACAAGGAATGGGCGCGGATCATTAAATCCGGTAGAGGGCGACGTGAGTGCTCCGCCGGGAGTTAACGGGAAATCGGTCGACATCGTAGTGCCGGCGATGTATGCATTGCCGGCATTGTCGATCGCGATGCCTCCGACGGACTCGCCTGTTGATCCGTTAATGTAAGTCTCATACAGGTATGGGGCGCCTTGCGGGTTCAACTTAAGGACTAGAACGCCTTGCCGGCTGGTCAGGGGATCGAGCAGGATGTTCCCGGCCAGGTAGATGTTGCCCACCGAGTCGGTTGTAATTGCCGCGGGGCTGAAGGAGGATCGCAGGTAAGTGGAGCTAGTGAGCTGCGCGCCGGTAAGGTACGACGCGACTAGAAGTAACACTCCTGCACAACGAAAAGTGGTCATACTTTCCTTGGAATTCAGAATTGCAGGACGCGTTGGTAGAATTCTAGCAGATCGCCAAGAATCAGGCGCCCAGGATCTGTTTTGCGATGGTCATCTTCTGCATGTTGCTAGTGCCTTCGTAAATGCGGCCGATCTTGGCGTCGCGGTAAAGCTTCTCCACCGGATAATCTTTGGTGAACCCCACGCCGCCGAAAATCTCGACCGCGCGCGAGGCTACGTTCTCAGCGATCTGAGACGCGAAATATTTCGCCATGGCAGCCTCGGTGACAAAGGGCAGGCCGGCATCCCGCATGCGCGCGCCGTTGTAAACTAATAAGCGCGACGCTTCCACATCGGTGGCCATTTCGGCCAACTCGAACTGAACGGCTTGAAAACCCACGATGGGTTTGCCGAACTGGCGGCGCTCTTTGGCGTAGGCAATGGCGTGATCGAGCGCTCCTTGGGCCAATCCGGTCATTTGGGCGCCGATGGCGATACGTCCTTCATTCAGGGTTTCGATGGCTATTTTGTAGCCCTTCCCGATTTCGCCCAGAACATTCTCGACGGGCACGCGGCAATCGTCCAAAATCAACTCGCAGGTAGAGGACGCGCGGATTCCGAGCTTGTCTTCTTTCTTGCCCACCTGAAATCCCGGGAAATTGCGCTCCACGATAAAACAAGTGATGCCGCGATGCCCAGCATCTGGATTCGCGTTGGCGAACAGGAAATAAATGCCTGCTTCTGCGGCATTGGTGATCCAAAGTTTGCGGCCAGTGATCAGAAAATGATCGCCGTGCCGCGTGGCGCGCGTGGCCATGGCAAACGCGTCCGACCCTGAGCCCGCTTCCGACAGTGCGAATGCTGCTACCGTGTCGTGCGCCAACTTCGGCAGATAGCGCCGCTTCTGTTCGTCGTTCCCCCAACGCAGCAAAATATTGTTGGCGATGGTGTTCTGCACATCCACGATCACCGCCGCGGAGGGATCGACAGCAGCCAGAGCCTCCACGGCCAGAACGGATTGGAAGAAGCTGCCGCCTTGCCCGCCGTGGTTTTCTGGAATCTCGATCCCCATCAGTCCCAGTTCGAACATTTCCTGAAGCAGATCTTTGCGGAAAACACCGGCTTCGTCCATGGCGCGAACATGGGGTCCGATGCGCTCGCGGGCGAAGCGGCGCACGGTGGCTTGAAACATCTTTTCTTCATCGCTGAGAATGCTGAGCGGGGGAGCGGCCCCAGATTTGACTTCGGTAATGGCGGGCATGCCTTCAGTCTACCGCCGTAGCTTCCGCAGGGATTGTAACCGAACCGCGACCGTGAGGGAGTCGGTGCTTTGTGCCATTACATATAGGTTCGTGGTAGCGCTTCCTCCCGGTCGCGGCACAGTTTTATACAGTGCCCCTTCGTTGGGTGTATAATCGCCAGCGATGCGTATGAGAACTTGGCTCGTTGCCACCCTGTTGTGCATAGCCGTTGGGCTGTATGCGTTCCAGGCGCTTCCAAGATGCACGTCTCTCGAGCCGGATACCGGTAAAGTGGGGGACGTGATCAGTTTGAAGGGAGAGAACCTGGGCAAGAAAAACTCCGGGGATGTCTTTTTGACGGATGGGTCGAAGGACATCAAAGTTGCCGTCTCGGATCAGTCGGACACCGAGATTAAATTCAAGATTCCATCGATGAAGCCGGGCCGCTATCACGTTGCGATTCTGACCGCGAACAAGGCTTCGATCATCGATCAGCCGGTAGTGCTGACCATCGAATGAGCCGTTACTTGGGCGGCAGCAGCATGTAAGTCACGATGGCAATCGCCGAGAGCCGCTTTTGCGCGTCCAGCAGATCCACGCGCGTGACAGACAGTGTTTTGCCTGCGCGCAGGACATAAACTCGCGCCACGACTTTCTTGCCCGCGATGGGACGCAGATAATTTACCTTCAGTTCCGTGGTGGTCATTTCGCGGTGGCCTTGATGCGCATGGACCAGGCCATGCCAGGCGGCTTCGTCGGCGATGGCGGCAATAACTCCGCCGTGCAGCACGCCGTTGCCATTCAGGAACTCGTCTCGAAGTGGAAAGTCCACTGTGACGCCGTCCCGATGTTTTCGGACTACCCGGAGGGCAAGGCTGTTCTCGAAGGCCATGCCGGTATGATAGCGTTGTCCCCTGGCTTACGTGTCTGTGAAGAAATCGGTTCGCAGGCGAAAGCGCGTACGCCACCTAGTAAATTCTTTT